>NZ_JBEXQA010000035.1:0-64952 GCF_040612395.1 Streptomyces sp. NPDC006430 | reverse complement strand
CGCGGAGCGGGTACCTGAGCGCTGCGCGCTCAGGAGAGAACCCCGCTTCGCTGCGCTCAGCGGGCTCGGCTTCGCCGAGCAAGGCCGGCCCTTCGGGCCGGGGTCCTCCGCTTCGCTGCGGACTGCTTGGGGTTTTGCTGCGCTCCACCCCAAGCTGGGGCCGCTTCGCGGCCCTGGGAGACTCCCGCGCTGCTCGCGGGAGGTGACCCCGTTTCACGGGGTCCGGGCCTACGGCCCGTTGGGCGGGTCCGCTCCGCTCCCCCACCCGGGCCCTTCCGGCTCCGCCTCCAGGACCAGCCCGCTCCGCGGGCAGCCAGCAGCAACGGCCGGCGGGGTCACATAGTCTGTCCACGCCGCGGCTGGGACAGGTAGCGCAGAGGTCGACGCACCTTCTTGCTAAGAGGGATGACGCCGGTTCGAATCCGGCCCACCCCGCCGCGCGCCATTGGACAGTGTCGCTACGTTCCCTTTCCAGCTCTTCCGGCCTCGCCCTCAGACCCCGTACCCGCCACCGTCACAGATACAGGGCTGAGGCTCCTCCTCCGATGCCAGGGCCAGCGAGCCCAGCCTGCACACCAGTTCCTCATCACTCAGGAGACCTCCGAACCGGTCCCAGCTCGCATGAACCGTCTAGGAGTCAGCCCAAGGTCGAAAACCGGCTCGTGATCGTCTGCGGCCTGTCATCGTCCTCCAGCATGTAGGCGCACAGATCCACCGCACTGACCTCGCGCCACGAAAAAGAGCCCTCACCAGGCCCTCAACCCCCACTCACACCAACCCTGACCCTCACAACCCGTGCGTCGGGGAGTTGTGCAGGACGTCCGAGTTGTAGGAAGACCGGTCACTCACCGCCTGCTCCCTGCGAGCCTGCTCTATCCGCAGGCCCTCCGCCGTCTCCGTACGCCGGTTCCCCCGCTGCAGCAAAATCCGCACCATCCACAACGCGGCCAAGCCCATCACGCCAAAGAACACACCAAGCTCGATCATGCGGCCCCCATCACACGAAGCCGGAACGCAAACCCTACCCACAAGCTGAGTGATACAGGCAGAAAATCGAATGCGGGTCCCCCAGGGCTCCGCCCTGGGCAAGGGAGGGTCGGGGCTCCGCCCCTCCCGCTCCGCGTGAGCGGGAGGGGTTCACTCCGTTCACCGCCCGGCGGGCACGCTCCGCGAGCCCGCCAACTGCATTGGAGCCGGGGGCCGGCCGCCGGCCGACCCGCGGCCTCCGCTCCGCTCCAGCCACCGCCCGCGCTCCGCACGGGCCAAGACCAGGCAGGCAGTAGACCAGCCATCAGGCCGGAAGGGGATGAGGCCCAAACGGCAGCAAGGGGGGAGGGGTGACGGGTCGTCGGGGAGGGCCCGTCACTGGGGCGAGCCCACTGCCACGATCGGGTAGAGCTCTACCGCCGAGCACGCTCCGGGGAATCACCAGCCAGCTCCCGCAACGCCACCCGGGCGCCTCGATAGGTCCCGAGAAGACCCAGGACCGTGATGGCGACGTACATCCAGACCAAGACACCGTCGAAATAGTTCACGACCACGATGGCCGTGAACACCTGGACAGCCGCGAGCGCAACATTGCCCAGCAACCGCAGCAGCGGATGAACTTTCATGCCCACAAAACCCCACTCCCTCACACCAGCGACGTTGGCACAGTAGACGCCCCCGCCGCATCCGGCAGTCCACCCGGTCACCCCCTACTTCTGCTAGCCGGTCCGCGAGCGGGTCGTGATCCTGTGGAGGCGAAGTCGGAAGGGCCCTGGGGTGGGGGAGTGGAACGGAAGCAGGGGCCCAATCTTCCAAGCGAAGGGGCCGGATTGAGGGGCCGTCAGGGCATCTGTCTGGCTTGCGACAAAACCAGACTAACAGCTTCACTCCACGTTAGGGGGAATCTCGGCCCTCTATGTGCGTCATTTTAATATCGAGATAGACTCTGGACTCAGAGCGCACCGCCAGGAGTGCCCCCGAAGTTTAGCGAGATCCGCCGTAAGCCCTCGCCGGTGCTCCGGTGAGCCAAATCAACCAAGCACCCGAGTCAGTCCCATCGTAACCACCGCACCGCATCTACGTGCAGGATTCCCGCTCTTCGCTGCTCGAATCGACCGGACGACACCCAGGAGGAGGCAAGCGGATATGTGGACTACTAACCGCCCTGATCACCGCGAGACCGCCCAGCGAGAGGCCATTGACGCGGTTCTTGCGGCTCTCGAATTGCCTGCAAGGTCATTTCTGCCCGAACGAGGGCTCCGAACGCAAGTGATCATGGCGACCGGGTCCGGGAAGACCCGGGTGGCGGTCCGCAGCGCGGAGGAGCTCCATGCGGGCCGTGTGCTGGTGCTGGTGCCCTCGCTGGACCTGCTCGCCCAGACGGAGGTCGCGTGGCGTGAGGGCGGCCGCCGGGGCCCGATGATCGGGGTGTCCTCGCTCCGGGGCGAGGAGGTGTCCTTCCCTAACACCACGGACGTGAACGAGCTGGTGGAGTGGACCCGCGGTCTGGAGAAGGTCACCGTGTACGCCACGTACGCCAGCTTGGGCCTGGGCACGCTCGAGAAGGCTCACAACGCCGGCCTCACGGCCTGGGACTTGATCGTGGTCGACGAGGCACACCGGACGTCCGGTCGGATCGGGAAGCCGTGGGCGGTCATCCACGACAACACCCGGATCCCGTCGCTGCGCCGGCTGTACATGACGGCCACGCCCCGGATGTGGCAGCTCGGAGACGAAGACCAGGCTGGCTCCCCCGGTGAGCTGGTCGCGAGTATGGACGATGACCCGGACGGCCCGTTCGGCAGCCGGTGCTACAGCCTGTCTCTCTCCGAGGCCATCGACCGGGGCATCTGTGCCCCCTACCAGGTCGTCTGCGTGGACGTCACCGACACCCACCTCCAGGCCGCGCAGCTCCTGGGCGCCGAGGCCCGCTCGGACGAGGTCCGCGGGGCCCGCATGGCAGCGCTGCAGACCGCGCTGGTGAAGGCGTCGGCAGAGGAGGGCTTCCGGCGCACATTGGTCTTCCACCACGTCGTGAAGGAGGCCGAAGCGTTCGCGGCCGGCCTCCCGGACGTCGCCGGCCAGCTCCACGCCAGCGACCCGGAGTTGTACCCGGCCACGATCTGGGCCAACTGGCTGTGCGGCGACCACAAGCCGCTCCACCGCCGCCGCGTCCTGGCCGAGTTCGCCGAGGGCATCGCCACGGACGGCACCGTCGTGGAGAAGGGCTACCTCGGCTCGGTGAAGGTGTTGGGCGAGGGAGTCGACACCAAGAACTGCGACTCCGTGTACTGGGCCGACGTGCGCGGCTCCATGCCCGACCTCGTCCAGGCCGTGGGCCGGGCCCTGCGGATGCACCCCGGCGAGGGGAAGATGGCCTCGCTCGTCGTGCCGATCCTGCTCGGACCCGGCGAGACCGCCGACAACATGCTCACCTCCCGCGCGTACGGCGGCCTCGCCAAGCTCCTCGAAGCGCTCCGGGCGCACGACGCGCGGATCGTGGAGACCCTCGCCGAGCAGCAGGCCCCGAGCCCCTACAGGCCCGTCAGCGAGGACAGCAGCGGCAACGGGACCGGCAGCGTCAGCGCCCCCGCCAAGGCCCTGCTGAAGTTCAGTACGCCGCGCGACCCGGCCGCGCTCGCCGCATTCATTAACCTTCGGGTGCTGAACCCGGAGCACGAGCACTGGCGGCGCGGGGTGGAGGCCGCCGTCATCTACGGCCGTATGCACGGCGACCTCAAGGTGCCGTTCACGTTCCGCGTCCCGGCCGCCGAAGACGCCGAGAAGGCTGGGTGGCCGGCCTCGCTCGCCGGGTTCCCGCTCGGGCAGTGGACCACTGACGCCCGCCGCTTCTACAACCGCGGCGACATGGACCCAGAGCGCGTCGACCAGCTGGAGAAGCTCGGCATGGTCTGGTCCCACGCCGACACCGCCTGGGCCGAGGGCCTGGCCGCCGCCCGCGGCTGGGCCGCCCAGCACGGCCACCTCCTCGCGCCGCTCGACGCCGCCTACCAGGGCGCAGCGGTGGGCATCTGGCTGAAGAACGCCCGGGCCGCCGCACGGAAGGCCCGCGAAATCGAGCAGCGCCGGGCTGAGGGGCTGCCGGTGGAATCGTCGGCCGGGGCGATGACCCGGGCCCGGCGCGAGCAGCTCGAGGAGATCGACCCGTCCTGGTGCCCCGTGTGGCCAGTGACCTGGCAGCGCTGCTTCCACCTCGTCCGCCAGCACCTCGACACCGGCCAGCCGCTACCCACCACGGTGGGCGAGGCCGTGCGCCAAGGCGAAGACCTCGGCCGGTGGGTCACCTCCGTCCGGCACGGCTGGGACCAGCTCACCACCGTGCAACAGTGGATGTGCGAGCAGATCCTCGGCATCGAGCCCGCCAGCGAGGACGAGAAGCCCAAGGCACGCACCAGCCAGGCGAACAAGTGGGCCATGCACTACGCCGCCGCAGCCCAGTTCTTCGCCCGGGAAGGCCACCTCACGGTACCCCGCAAACACGTCGAGACGATCACCACCGGCGACGGCCAGGCACAGCAGGACGTGACGTTGAAGCTCGGAACGTGGGTCGACAATCAGCGCCGCCGGGCCGCTGCCCTGTCGCCAGAGCGGGTCGAGCAGCTGTCCAAGGTCGGAATGCGGTGGGCGTAGAGCCCCCTGCACGAGTGTCCCGCGCCAGGCTGGCGCGGGACACTCGTGCGTCGTCAGGGCTGCATCGCTCTCCAGCCCTCGATCAGCTCAGCCTGCCAGTCCTTCACCGGCTGACGTGGAACCACGTGGGCGGTCCGCTCCGTGTTGCCGTCGCTCTTGGGATGGCCCGCGCCGGAGTCCTCACTGGACGGGACAGTCGCGTCGGCAGGACTGGTCGGGTGGAGGAGCTGTCCTCCGAAAATGTTCTGCAAGCGTGAGAGGTCCGTTTCCTTACCCAGCGGGAGCCACCCGTCGGGCAGTGAGGTCGTCGCACCGGATGGCGGCTCCGTCCCGACGGGAGCGAAGAACATCTGAGCAGGCTCTTCCCACACTGTCGACTTCAGGGCGACCTGCGCGTCGAAGACTTCCGGCCGGAGCTGTAGAACACCGTCTCTCCACAGGGCTTCGATGTAGGCCAGGAGCTCGATCGTCGCGACCATGGTCCAGGCGACCAGCGGCACGGCAGCCCGGAACCGGTCTCGCAATCCGAAAGGGTCGCCTTCCTTCCGCCGCTCCGTATCGTGATGCACCACGTCGCCGTAGATCCAGGCCAGGGCCAGCCGGTGCGCATCGAGGTCGTGTTCCTCGCCAGTCGCCATGTTGGCGACCAGGACCCGGTAGGCAGCATCCGCGGGCGTGGCCGGGGCCACCCGCGTCTTCCACTCGGCACGCACTGCTCGGACCCTCTCCGCATCCCGCGGCAACTCCCGGCAGGCGTAGCCCAGTGCCTTCATGTGGAAGCAGTCCTCGGTCGCCAAAAGGATCGGCCGGATCCGCGCCGCGGCGGACTCAACTACCTCCTCCGCCGGCAGCTCATGCCGGATTCGGATCTCACCATTCTCGAAACGGACACCGATCTTCGGGTCGATGAGCGCCACGAGCTTCTCCCAGTCTTCAGCAAGGGAGTGCTCTGCCACACGACGCGCGCGCACCACGAACGACTCAAGACACTGCCGGTTCTTCTGCTCGATCTCCGCCTGATCGCGTGCCACGCGCGCCCCCTCACCTTGAGACCAGCATGACGGGCCGCCCGCCGCCCAGACCACCCAATTCCATCAGGGACGGTTCCGTGATCGTCAGCTGGTCAGGGGCCGTCGCCGGACCCGTCCCAACGACGCTGATCGCCCGGGCGCGGGTCATACAAGGCGCGGCCGCCGGCGCCGAACTGGCCGAGCTCGGTCATCAGCGCGGCGCCCGGTCTGGATCACGTCTGCCGTCCAGCCGGTGATGCCGAGCAGCAGTCCGTCGAACGGGCCGCCGACGAGCTCGGCGTAGGTGCGGCCGGGCCGTGGGCCCAGGTTCGGGTCGTCGTGGTTCGTGCCGTAGGCCCGGCCGCGCAACAGCTCCTCATCCCTGTCCAGGCGTCCCAAGCTCCCAGCCTCCACTGACAGCGAGGTGCCCTGCCGTTGTACTGCGGTTCGGCTCCGAGCCGTGGGCGGATGACTTACCTCGCGAGGCTTCTCACCCGCCTTTTCCCTCCACGTTGCGAACCGGTGGTCTTTAGCCTGGAACGCATGCCGCAGCCCGAGTTCAGTGCCGATGACTACGTCAACCCCGAGGCCCCCGAGGACGAGCTCCGTCTCAGGCCGGACCACCCGCGTGTCCGTGACCACTCCTACGACTGCTCGCGCAGCACTCAGGAGCTGGACCTCTGGAAGAAGTCGCTCATCGCTACGGTGATGGAACCCTGGGACGCCTACCCCGACCTGTCGGCGATTCCCGAGAACGCTGAGCCGGGCCCCTCGCTCACGCTGTTCGTCAAGGAGCGACGGCGTGGGCCCGGCTACGTGGCCGACTTCGTCTACAAGGCGGCCGATCTGCCGGTGACCGTGCACGGCATCCTGGCGAATCAGGGAGCCGGCCTCGGCGTGATCGAACTCGAGCTCTGGCGCCCGGACTGGGGGTACTGGGACGACTTCGGAGACTTCGTAGGGCCCTCTCAGGACGATGTGCCGACGGCTGTTTCCGCACCGATCACGAGTGATGTCCTGCGCCGCATCCCATTGGGGCAGATCGTCGCACGTGCCCAGGCCGAACTGGCCGACCAATCCTGGAGAGACGAGGGCGTGACCACCCTGGGACTCGGACGGCTTCAGGACGAATCCGGACCAGAGCTCGCCCCGGCGTCCGTACAAGCTCTAGAAAACGCCAGCGCACTCGCACAGCCCGCGCAGCGAGGACGACCGCCACTCGAGGAAGAACTCCTTCACCGTGTGGCCCACGCCTATCTCCGTGAAGCCATCAACGGCCCTGGCCTCCACCGACGCCTTGCCCAACTCTTCGACCGCCCTGAACCGACCATCAAGGACTGGATCAAAGCAGCCCGCGAGTGCGGCTACCTCTCCTCAGCCGTCCCAGGTCGGCGGGCAGCTGGACCTGGGCCGCTCCTCAGTCACCCCGCGGGCGGGCCCTGCCCTCCATCGGCTTGAGCGGGCCCGCTTCTCCACTCTGAGAAACGGTCTCGTTCGGTCAGCTGCACCTCAACAATGCCTACAGCGGGGCTTGCCCAGGGTCGCCTTCGGCTTGCCCACGCTGTCGGCAGGGGCTTGCCCAGCTCTCATGAGGCTTGCCCGGGACGGAAGCGGGAGCGCCAGCCGCGGGCCTTCTCGGCGGTCTCGGCGGTCTCGGCGGCCTCCGCCTCGAGGCGGTCGCGCTCGGCCTGGTCCGCGGCCGCGACGGTCTTGGCCTCGCACGGCTCGCACAGCGTCGGGTGCCACCGGTGGCCCGGCTCCGGGGAGAGCTGGGTGTTCTCCCATCGGTCGTTGTCGAACTTCGTCCCGCAGCCGACGCAGGCAGGGCGGGCGGCCTCGCGCTCGGCCCTCTTCTGCTCGGCCGCGCGGCGCAGCTGCTCCTGGTACTCCTCCTGCTGTGCTCGCGCCCGCTCTGCCCGGCGGGCGAGGACGGCGTCCCGGCGGGGGTTGCCGATCGCGTCGCGCAGGGGCTGCATGTGGGTGCGGCCGAAGCGGAGGAAGACCGGACCGTTCGGGCCGTGGGCGCGCAGGTTGCGCAGGCCGGTCGCGATGATCGGGATCTTCCTGTCGTAGCTGCTGAACCCGTCGGCCGGCTCACCCGCCCACAGCGGCCGGGTCAGCTCCTGCAGCCGCGGGACGGTGCGGTTGGGGTCGCGGGCGCCGATGTGGTTGAAGACGATCAGGACCGGCGGGTGCGGGGCCTCCCCTCGCTCCGCGACGCGGGCCATCCAACGGGTGCGCCACATCGACTTGTCCTTGCCGTCGGTGTCCTTGATCGTGCGTTTGAAGAACCGGGAGTACTTCAACAGCTTGGCCGCGATCTCCTCGGCGGTCTCGTGGCAGTTGTCGACCTCGATGAACAACAGCGGGATCTGGTCCTGCGGGGCGGTGAGCACGATGTCGGCCTGGGCGCCGCCCTTGCCCGGCGCACCCCAGGTGCCGGTGGCGGGCAGCGGGGCCTCGGTCGCGTACGAGGCGATCGTGCCGATGCCGCCGGGTGCGTCGGCGGCGGCCTGCGCGGCAGCCTTCGCTTCGGGCGGCTCCGGGGTGAGCAGCCGGAGGTCGGGCTTGGGGCGGAGCATGGCGATGATCGTCTCGTTGACGGCCATGGGGTGCGTGGCCCCGCTGGAGCCCGCGCCGCGCGCAGTGGAGCCCATCTCCGTGAGCGGGCGTCCGAGCTCGTAGGAGGCGGCTTCCAGGCCCTTGGTGGTCAGGTTGCGCAGCGACTCCCCCGCCCGGGTGGTGCCGCCGTTCTCGGCGAGACCGTGCCTGCGTAGATCGGAGAGCGCACCCGCGTGCGCAGCGGTGCGGGCGGTCTTCCGCTCCGAGGCCGTCGCCTTCGTCGTGTGCCGGTAGGTCAGGTGCGGTGAAGCGATCCGCTGGATCTGGTCGGCCGTGGCCACCTTCAGCACACCGAGCACCCGCAGCACATCCCCGCGCAAGTCGTTCGAGGAACCCGCCGGATTCGTCAGCCGCCTGCCTGCCATCAGCTCCACCCCTTCGTCACTCGCGACCAGTTGCCGACCGCAAGCCGGGCCAGTCCAGTCGTGGAGGGCGCCGGGCCTCCCTGGAACCCGATGATCTCTTCCCACACGGACAACAAGAGGGGAGAAGAGGGGTGTGACGGCGCGGATTCCTCGCCGATTCGCACGCTGACCAGCATGTTTGCCTCCGCCCTCAGTGTCGGGCACCCAAGTGGGTTCCGAAGGGGGGTCCGAAGTGCCCCCTCAAGGAGCCCACTTCGGCTTGCCCAGGCGCTGCGGGGCTTGCCCGACCCGAGCTCGGCCTGCGGCAGGGCCGCCAGCCGCGGGCCGCCTCTCGCACAGGAGTGGATCGTCGCCATCGTCATACCTCCTTCGTTCACCTTCAACCGCCCCGCGCCGGGGCCGTGCGGGAGAGCGTGCAGAGGTACCCCTTGACCGCCGTCTGACAGCCGTCGGCAGCGGAGCAGGTCAAGGGGAAGTACGGCGCACGCGGCCGCACGGTCGACCTAGTCAAGGGGGCCGCGGCCGACGCCACCGTCGAGTCGGGCGCCGGTCAGGGGGTCCGTTACTGAGTTCGGCTCTCCAGGGTGACTTTTCGCGGGGTGCCTGACGGGGCTGGGTTGTTGGTTGTATTCCGTGGTGTGTGAGGTATGCGGATGGGGGCGGGCTGACTCCGGCAGGACGTCAGCGGCGCGAGACGGTACGGATGCAGGCGGCCGAGTTGTTCGAGCAACGGATCAAGCCGCCGGAGGTCGCCCGGCGTCTGCGGGTGAGCCGGAAGTCGGCCTACCAGTGGCACCAGTTGTGGCGGGACGAAGGTGTTCAGGCCCTGGCCTCGGCCGGGCCGGGCGGGTCACGGTGCCGTCTGTCGCCGTACTGCCTGGAGAAGCTGGTCACCTACCTCGAGCAGGGGCCGGCCGCGCACGGCTGGGTGGAGGACCAGGTGTGGACCGCATCAAGGGTGGCCACGCTGATCGGCAGGAAGTTCCACGTCACCTACAGCGTCTCGGGTGCCACCAGGCTGATGCACCGGCTTGGGTTCTCCCCGCAGGTGCCCGCGCGGCGGGTCGCCGAACGCGACGAGCAGGCCGTGAAGGTGTGGCGGGAGGCGACCTGGGCGGAGGTAAAAGAGTCCGGGCGGCCTGCGGGGGATACGTCTGCTTCGAGGACGAAGCCGGCTTCACCCGGAGGCCGCCCCGAGGCCGGACCTGGGGCCGGCGCGGCGTCACCCCGGTCGTGACGGTCAGCGGACGACGCTCGGGACGCCTGTCGGTCGCCGGACTGATCGCGATGCGGCCGGGTTCCCGGACCCGGCTGTGCCACCGCTTGCGCACCCACCCCGCCGGCAAGGGAACACGTCGCAGTTTGGGCGAGCGGGACTTCATCACGCTGATCAACGGCGTCCATCACCTGGTCAGAGCACCGATCGTGCTGGTCTGGGACCGCCTGAACACCCACGTCTCCCGCCGGATGCGGGACCTCGTCGCCGAACGCGACTGGCTGACGGTGTTCCTGCTGCCCGCCTACTCACCCGACCTGAACCCGGTCGAAGGCGTGTGGGCACACGTCAAACGCAGCCTCGCCAACCTCGCCGTCATGGCCCTCGACCGACTCGAAACCCTCGTCCGCAACCGCCTCAAACGCCTTCAATACCGGCCCGACACCCTCGACGGCTTCATAGCCGGCACCGGCCTCACCCTCGACACCCCAACGTCACCTTGAAAAGCCGAAGTCAGTAAGGCCCCATGTCCGCAGGGTTTGTCCGTTTCCGAGGAGAGGAGAAGCTCATGGCCGCTGTCCACAGGCCGTCAGCCTGAAGCTGTCGGGACGTCGCCGTGATCGGCTCGGCGACCGTAGTCAGGAGCTGCCCATGTCCCCCATCGGCCCTCCCACCATGGACACCTGTCGTACCGGTCGCTTGCCGAAAGAGCCGGTTTCCCGCAGTCGGCTTGAAACGCCTCCCGCAGACACTGATCTGAACCACGAGGGTGGACAGACTGTGTTCACGCGAATACATTGAGTTCGGGGCCTGTGAGAGCAGGAAATAGGGGGCGGGGTGACATGGATGGCGGCTGCGATGCCGCCTTATCTGCGATTCGGCGAGCTTCCCTTTCTACGGAAAGTTGCTCATAAATAGAGCCGATGAGGCCGTGCGGTTCGGCCAGATGCACTCCTCTCTCCCGGTATTCAGCGCCGGAAAGGCTGCCGCCATCGGCACTGAATTCGACTCGTCCACGACACTCCCATACCAAAGGAGAGGCGATCATGCCTTTATCGGCAGCTGACCTCGCAAAGCTCGGGGACACGCCCATCACGATCCAGTCGACGTTCTTCCCGAATATCCACCTGCGCATGGACGGGACCGGGGTGACCGCCTCCACCGACCCCGGCGGCGGGACGGTCAACTGCCAGTACGGCCCCGGCCCCTGGACAACGTACAAGGTCCGGCCGCAGGCAGATGATTCGTACGCCTTCGAGTCGGCGGCCCTCCCGAACGTGTTCCTGCGCATGGACGGCAACGGAGTCCCCACCACCATGGCCGGCGGGGGGACGGTCAACTGCCAATACGGCATCGGCCCCTGGGAGAAATACCACCTTCGCGCCCAGGCGGATGGTTCGTTCTCCTTCGAGTCGGCGGCCTTCCCCGGTATTTACCTGCGCATGGTGACCGGCAGCGGGGTGACCACCGCCACCGGCCCCGGCGGAACGGTGAACTGTCAGGTCAACGCCAACGGCGGCGAGCACGAGAAGTTCTATCTCGACAAGGCCTGATAGCAGGGTCGCCCGGGAGAACCTCACACCTGGTTTCACACGTGGCTTCCCGCAAAAACGTACGAAAACCCGAAAGCGCCTCCTCCGCCAGCAAGCGGAGAAGGCGCTTTCTGCCAAATCAGCCTTCAGCAGACCAGACCCTCCCCCTCGGACGGTTCGATGAGTGCCGAAACATCCGGCCAATAGCGCTCCGACTCCAGCACGGGAAAGAGACCCGTACCGGTGAACGTGGAAGCAGCCCGATGCCGGAGACGGACCTGAAGCGGCGGCTCTCGAAACGATTCCACGAAGTAAACGGCGACCACCCGTTGACCCACGCCGACGACGCGTACGTCAGCAGGCAGTTCGTCACCCCTGGAGGACGTGTGCTCGGCCCGGGCCGTGACGCCGATGAGGTCCGCCGGCTGAGGCTGGGGCGGCGCCTGCCGCTGCCGGGGTACCTGCGCTTCGACGGCGCCGAAGCACTGCATCAGCACCGACGATGTCGTCCACTCCGAGTGGATGTCGTGCACTCGCGCGGAGAGTGAACCTCCGCCAACTTGAAGTCGCAGGTCAAAGGGCTGGTGTGCCCGGCTGTCGAGGTGCTCAGGCTGGTCGCGGGCGGAAGTCTGCGGGGAAGATCGTCTGTCGGGGCGGTCGGTTCGCTTGTTCGTGCCTGCTGTGGCCGGGAGTCTTCTACGATCTGGTGCATGCTGGATCCCGAGCTTCTGGAACGGATCACCGCGCGGCGCGCGGAACTGGACGACTTGGAAGAACAGCTGGCCGAGCAGCTGGCCGAGGTACGGGCCGAGCGAGACGAACTCGCTGTCGCCGAACGCGTCCTTGAACGGGTGAGCGAACAGCTCGCTGACGAACGCGCCTCGGCCGCGCCGGTGCCGGGGCAGGTGGGCGGCCGGGCGGTGATGTTGATCCCACACCGCGAGCCGGGCGTGGAGGAAACCATGCTCCCGCCGGGCTACCAGCGCATCCTCACCGCCGTGCGGCAGGCCGCCGGACCGGTCATGGCCCGGCAGGTCGGCGAGATGCTGGGAGTGGACATCAGCGCGAAGAGCAAGTTGGAGCCGCTGCGCGGGAAGCTGCTCAGACTGACCGTCCGCGGCTGGCTGCGCAAACAGCCCGACGGCCGGTTCACCACCCGCCTGTAGCCAGGTACTCCGCCGCCGAGGGTGGGAGTGTGAGCGTAACCACGGTGCCCCCGGCGGCCGTTGGAATTGTGTGACGAAAACCAAGGAGCGCGCCGAGGACACCTGCCCGCTTGTCTATCAGTGCCGTCTGCCGCTGTCCACGCGCACCGTCAACCACCTGGCGGATCTGCTGCGGCGTCATCTGAAGGCGATACGGTCGAGGTGGCGGATCCTGCCGCCCGGGAAGATCCGCCGGCGGCAACAACGTGTCCGAGTCTTCTGTCCGCCGCTGGCGCGACGAGCTGATCGCCCTGCTCGCCGCCCAGGCACCGCGCCTGGACCGAGCACTGAAGAAGGTCGCCAAGCGGGGCGGGGAGGTGGTCCTGATCGACGGCACCCTCATCCCCACCCAGCGCCGAACCGGGAAAGCCGACCGGCGGAACTATTCCGGGAAACACCGTCATCACGGCCTGCACTTCCTCGCCCTGACAGACGAAAACGGCCGCCTGATCTGGATCTCCGCAGCCCGGCCCGGCCGCACCCACGACATCACCGCCGCCCGCCGTGATCACATCCTGGCCCACCTGCGCGCCGCTGGCCTCGGGGCGCTGGCGGACCTCGGCTTCCGCGGCCTGGAACACGAGGTATGCGACCCCGTGGTTGTCACCGGCTTCGCAGCCAGCCGCACCCACAAACTCACCCCAGGCCAGAAGGAAGCCAACCGCATCCTCGCTGTCGGACGCGCGCCGGTCGAGCACGGATTCGCCCACCTCAAGAACTGGCGGACCCTCAACAAACTCCGCACCGACCCTGCCCGCGCGACCCGCCTCCTGCGCGCTCTGCTCGTCCTGACGAACCTCGAAGTCAACCGCTGACCAGGTATTTCTCGATCTCGAAGGTGAGGACCAGAGGCAGGCATGGGCGATCAGTGCGGCTCTAGCGGGTCGCGGAGCAACGTACGGCGCACCGTACGAAGCTGATCACTACATCGGGTGGTCACCTGCGTGGGTCGGGCGTCTTTCCGGCATGCCCTGCGCCATGCTGAGCAGGCCACGAGACAAGATCACGGAAGGGCGCGGTCCATGACCATTGCAGCGCAGGACGTCATCACCACCAAGCTCGAGCGTTCATTCGACGCCTGGGACGCCAACCACGACGGTTACCTGGACTGGACGGACTACCAGAAGCTCGCCGACCGCTACATCCAGGCCTACAAGCTCGACAAGACCGACCGTCGGGCCAGGGCGCTCCAGACCTTCTGCCAGATCTACTGGCTGGAGCTCCTGCGTCACGCGGGCGTGGACGGGGACCGGCTCACCAAGGACCAGTACGTCACGGCCAACCGCCTCGCGGTCATCGACACCAGCCGGCTCAACGTCACCGAGGGAGGCGGCCATGCAATCTTCGATGTCATCGACGTCAACGGCGACAACGAGATCAGCAAGGACGAGTTCGCCCGCTTCCTTAGGGACGTATGGAAGAGCGACGCGCCCGACGCGATGGACTCGTTCACCCAGTTGGACACCGACGGGGACGGCGCAATCTCGCGCCACGAGTTCATCCGCGCGATCCGTGAACACTTCCTCTCGAACGACCCCGGCGCACCGGGCAGCCTGTTCTTCGGGCGCCCCTGACCTGCATCGAGGCGCTCGCCAGTTCCGGCGAACCCCTCCTGCGCCCGCCTCTGGAACCCAGTTCCAGCGGGCGGCCATCTTTGCATGCGCCTCCTCGCCGACTGCGCACATTCCAGCCCCACGCGTAACGATCACGGGTCTTGCCGGGCACCAAATGAGGTTGTACCGATAGCTGGTGACGCCCCCGGCAAGACGGGAGCGCCCGTGATCAACCAGCCTTCCCCTCCCGCGCTGTTGAGGTTGAGGGATACCTCGCGACAAACGATCTACTCCGTAGACTGCCGCCCGCGACCAGCGTGAGCACTCCGAAGACCGGTCACACCAGCCCTTTGACCTGCGACTTCAAGTTGGCGGAGGCTCAGTGCAGTCCATGACCAGGCGTCCGTAGCCGCGCGCACGATGCGCACTGGCGCGGTGGTGCGCATCCACCCGGTGCGCATCCACTCGGTGGGTGGTGCGCACCGGTACGGCCGACGGCGCGGGAGTGGTGCGCATCGGGTGGACTCGGTGCGGTGGAGTGGGCCGGGTGGAGGCGGCGCATTTCTCCTTGACCCGGGCCGATGTCAAGGAGAAATGCGGCGGGTGCGCATCGGTGGATGCGCGGCATCGTCCCCGTCGATGTCGTCCACTCCCAATGTCGGCCACCCCACCGGGTGGGCTCCGCTCGGTGGAGTGGATGGAGAGCGCGGTGGCGTCCACTCCCGGCCGGTGGGCTCCACTCGGTGGAATGGACGCCCGACATTGTCGGTGCGCGCCACCGCATCGGGTGCGCGACATCGAGGTGCGCTCAGTGGCCGGCCTCCCGGCCGCGGTGCGGTCCGGGTTCCTGCGGGCGGTACGCCTGCTGGTCGTCCCGGCGCACCGGGCGCACCGGGTCGGCGTCGTCCTGCTCGGTGTAGCGGGTCGCGCGGGTGCGGGAGTCGTCGGCCGCCTTGGTGAACGCGTCCGTGAGGTGGCGCAGCCGATCGGCCGTGAGATCGAGGGCTTCCACGTCCGTGCGGGACTCCCGGAGGGCTCGCAGCGCCTTCATGTCGATCGCCTCCCGGGGCCCGGCCTCCGGCGCCTGGTCATCGTCGGGGTCGGCGGCCGGGGACGCGAGCAGCTGCTCGGGCATCGCCGCCTGCTGGTGGGTGACGACGTCGTACGCCCGGCCCCGCACGGCGCCGGTGGCGGCGCGCAGCTTCTCCCGCACCACCGCACCGGCGAGGACGGCCCGCTCGTACTGAAGCGGGATGCGGGGTATCTCCCACTCCCCCGCGTCCTGGCCCGAGGGCCGGGGCGCAGCCGGCTCGCCCGGATCGGCCGGGGGATGCCGGTCCGGGCCGGGCGCGGAAGTGGGCGGGCGGCGCCGGGCGCGGAGGTCGGACAGGGCCCACCGGGCGGTGTAAAGGCGGTAGCCGGCCTCCAGGCCGCGCACGCTTGTCGGCTCGCTGATGTCCAGGCAGTGGGCGGAGATGGCGGCGGCCACGATCTGGTCGTCCAGGCCGGGGTCGCGGCGGCGGCCGCGCAGAACGAGGGCGAGGTGGCGGCGGGCTTCGGCGAGCAGGTGCCGGCGGTGGAAGCGGCCGCCGTCGTTCAGCACGAACACCGTCGCGGCGACGTCGACGGCCGCCATGGCGACATCGACCACGGCGGCGACCCGGGCCCGGATCGCCGCAGCCACGGCGCGGGCATACTCGAGGAGGGAGGTGATGACGTCGGCGGCCACCTTGGAGGTGCGGATCGCACTCTCCTTCCACTCCTTGCGCAGCTGCACGAGGGGCCGGGCCTTCGGCTTGGGCGGGCGCGTCATCTTCGCGGCAATCTGGTTCAGCTTGACGCGGGCACGCTCGGAGACCACCGGCAGGAACTTCAACTCGCCGTCGTCGTCGACGGCGGTCACGTACTCGTGCTCCAGCCCGGCCAGGCAGGCGGCGATCTGGTCACTGCGCCGGGACGTCCAGCGGATCAGCTCGTGCGGCACCCCGGCAATCTCCATCACCGGCCGACGCCCCGGGGTGACGGTGCGCGGCTCGGTCGCCAGCCCCAGTACCGCGCAGACCTCCGCCGCCACGATCTCGTTGTAGAGCGCGGAGGCGGCCACGGTGTTCTCGTGCAGGGCCAGGGTGTGGATCGAGCCCCACTTCCCGTCCAGGCGCTGCCCCTTCACGGACAGAAGCAGATGGTCGTGGAGCAAGGGTCGCCCGGAGCGCGCCTCGTAGTGGCGGAAGCGCGCGGCGACCAGACCGCCGGGCGGCCGGACCCGGTAGATGTGCCGTCCTTGCCGTAGCGGATCACCGCGACCTCGTCCTCGATCCACTCCAGCACCCGCTCGATCGCGCGCTCGTGCGCGGCCTCGATCACCTGCCGGGTCTCCTCATCCCCCAGCGCCCACAGGAGGTAGATCGTCGGCTGCGGCCGGAAGACGAAGTCGACACCGATGACCATCACGCGGCGTCCGAGGGCGCCGGCCTTGAACGCCTTCTTTGGGGAGTCGCCCTTGGCGAGCCGGTCGGCCTCGATCCGGTCCGCGTCCGGGTGGCGGCCCCGCTCGCCGAACAGGTTCCGCAGCTGCGCCTCGGTGACTTCCTGCCCCGGTGTCAGTCCGAGCACGGCCAGGCCGCGGCCCATCCATCGCCCGGCCGGGACCCCGGCTTGGTCCTGGGCGGCGCGCAGCAGCGTGCGCGCCGGGCGCCGGCCGTCACCGACAACGGTCTCGCGCAGGTAGTAGCGGTACATCTGACCGGCCCGGATGACCCTGATATCCACTGTCATGCAGACCACGCCACACGGCTCTGACCTGCAAGAAAAGGCCGATCAGCGGGACGTCCCGCCAGGCGGGAGCAGCGGCCGAACTTTCTTCCCTGTGTCCCGTCAGGCGGGAAGCGGCCCCGGGACGGACGCGAATGTCATCGCTCTCCGGCAGCACTCACACCACCGCCCGAACAACACCATCCAGCACTACTGAGCACCATCCAGCACCACGGAACGAACACCACCAACGCGCACCCGGCGCGGTGGGGGCGGTGCGAGGGGGCCGGCGCGGTCCCCGGCCTCTCCGAGGATCGGGCCGTTGTAGAGGAGGTCCTTCGGGGCCTCGGTGGCAACCTGGTGCTGGTCGGGGTCGCCAACATCAAGTAGCTCTCTGCTCACCACGCAGTCTGCACGGTCCGTCGCCTCGAACGAGGAGACGGACCCTGTGCTGATGTCACCTCACCGTGGCGCAGCCGTTGATCGTTCCGTTGGGCTGTAGGTTGCAGATCTTGAGCTGGACGCCTCGGGTGATCTGACCGTTGAAGGAAAGGTCGACGTCACCGGTGCCGGTTGCGAGTGTCGCCCAGTCAAAGCCGACCCAGCTGCTGGACCGGGTGTATACCCAGCCCTTCCACCGGAGAACAGGCGTGAGGGTGCATTGCGGATTGCCTCGGCGGACGTGGGCGGTACCCGAAGTGGTGTAGCCGGCCAAGCCATCGAAGTCACCCCGGAACGTCCACTCGTAGTCGCCGCTGACCCGGGCGCAGTTGTTGTAGCTTGTGCCACCGGTGGAACCCAGCTCGGCGGCAGACGCCGAGGCCGGCAGGGCCGCCACCCCCAACGACGCGAGTGCGGACGTCAGGGACACTAGAAGCTTCTTCTTCACCAATGACTCCCTTGTATGCGCCTGCCTTCAAGGCGCATGTCACAGCCCATGCCGTGCAAACAGAGCACGTAGGTCTATTCCGATTGTTGACTTGGCTTGCATTGCGGTTGCCGTTGCGCAGTTGCCCGGCACAGGTGCCCACGCCGAGATGACGGTCACCGCGCGCGGTGTGTCCAGATTGCTGTGGAGCCAGGGCGTTCGCCTTGTACAAAGGCGCACTCTTCACGAGAGTCGACTGACGCGCGCACCGGCACGGCCGCAGACGGAGGTTGAAACGTCCATGGAGTCGAGGAACAGGGGCGAGTATGTGGAGCGTCGCACCTCAGAGCGGTTACGGGGTCAGGTGGTGATCTACCGAGGTCATCGCACTGCGGGGCCGGGTCCGGTCAGGCTCACTCTTCCCTCGGCCACCGTGACGTTGATCCTGGGCTGGGGAGATCCCTTGCGCTTGTTCTACGAGGCCCGGAGCGGTCTGGCGGAGCGGAAGGCGTGGCATGCGATGCTCGCCGGTCTGTGGACGTCGTCGATGAGGGGCGGGTACGGGGGTGTCGCGGAGTCTGTTGAGGTGGAGTTCACTCCGCTGGGCGCGTACATGTGCCTGGGGTTGCCGCTGCACCACCTAGCCAACGACCACGTACACCCGGATGAGGTGCTGGGCACCGGCTGGTCGGCCAGGCTCACCGAGCAGCTCATTGCGGTGCCGGACTGGGAAGGACGCTGGGCGGTGATCGAGAACGCCCTGGCGCAGCGATGGTGGACGCACCGCCCCTCTCGCCGGTCGTTGCCGAGGCATGGAGCCGACTGCGCGCCTGCCACGGGGGGATATCCGCCAAAGAACTTGCTGCCGCCACGGGCCGAGGCAGCCGCCGGTTGCAGGTGCTCTTCCGCGAGCAGATCGGACTGCCGCCGCAATCCGTCAGCCGGATCCTGCGGTTTCAACGGGCACTCAGCTTGCCGTCAGACGCCTGCCGGTCGCTGGCTGACTTGGCGGCCCTGTGTGGCTATTACGACCAGGCACACATGAACCGTGACTTCCGTGAGCTGGCCGGCCTCACCCCCGCACAGCTATGCGCTCTCGCCGACCGTGCCGCTTCCCGAGGCAAAGAACCGGTCGACGGACGACTGGCCAATGTCTTCGAACACTGAGACTGCCCCCTTTCCAGCCCGAGGTCATGTCCGCTGGTGTGTATCGACGGCCACTCGGTGAGATCGCATGGTGGAGCTTAGAGCGCGGAGGCGGCGACGGTGTCCTCGAAGAGGACCTCGGAGTGGGCCGAGCCCCACTTCCCGTCCAGGCGCTGCTCCTTCACTGACAACAAAAGATGATCATGCAAGAGCATGCCAGCACGTGACTCGTGGTGGCGGAAGCGGGCGGCTACCAGACCGCCGGGCGGCCTCACCCGGCAGACGCCGTCCGTGCCGAACCGGATCACCGCAACGTGGTCCTCAATCCACTCCAGCACCGCTCGATCGCGCGCTCGTGCGCGGCCTCAACTGCCGCCTGCCCTCCCGGAGATCGATTTTCCGTTCAGCATCCCCTCGCCCGCACCGGGCCAGCCGAGGCGGTACTCGCCTACCGGTGGGCGAGTACCGCGCCGGACCCCTCACCCCTCTGCCCCACAACCGCGCCCGGCCAGCCACCGGTCCCCAACCAGGACCGCTCAACGGGCCCGGCCGCGCTCGGCCGGACAAGCGCGCGGCCGGGCACGGTGCGTCATCGACGGTCAGGAGACACGCTTGAGCGTCCAGGCGTTGTTGTTGAAACCGGAGTTCGGGAAGGCGACACAGGCGCTGCTGTAGTACGAGGCGGTCTGGACCCAGCCGGCGGGGTAGTAGGTGGAGCCGCAGGCCTGGACGACGGTGCCCACTGGCAGGCCGGTGAGCTGCTTGATCTGCTTGATGTTCGGGGCGAAGTTCTGGGTGCCGCAGCTCGGGCTGTTGCCCCAGTTGACGTCGACGTAGCCGACGGGGGTGGCGGTGCTCGCGCAGGTCGTGGTCACGTCTCCCGGGGCGGCCTGGGCGGGAGCAGCGGTGAGCGCGAACATCGCCGCGGCACCGGCGAGGGCCATGGTGGTGGTGCGCAGACGGTCCACAGTGGTCTCCTTGGATCGGAAAATATGCCAGTCAGCAACTCCAGCCATTCCTACGGCTTGACCGAGGCCCACGACAGCAGGTTTCCGGCCCGGAAGATCACGCCACAATCAGGCGAAGGAGTACCCATCGAGGGACGGAGGGCGGCGAGCCGACGGCCGCAGTCATCGACTCACAACCCCTGCGGGCCCATCGAAGAACGCCCGGACATGTGACCCCAGAGTGAGCAGGCGCGATGGCGGGGATCTGGCAACCAGACGCCAGACACACCCGACAGACACCGCACCCCGCTGTCCAGCGACAACGCATACCGATGACACCGAACACACCGCATCAGAATGTCACCACCAGAAGCAGACCCACCCCTGACCAGCCACAACGACAACAACCCTCGGCGTCGCAACTGCACAACACTCAACCAGACTGCGCAGCCCGACCCGAAGCTAGGAACTCCGCAGGCCAGACGACTGGCAGCGCCGCTTCCTGCACAGATTCAGTTCAGTTGAGCTTCTTCGAGTTGGCCACCGATCGGGTGATGGGCTGTGAAGCGCAACGAACGAGGCCCCCGAGCTGTTGATCGAGATGTCTGACGTCTCAATCACGTTGCTCGGGGGCCTCGTTGGTCATTCATCCTGCCGCACTTGACCTGCCGCATGCGCTCGTGGAGTGGGTCACCATGCTGGTTGTCACTCGTGACGGCGACCGTCGCTGCAAGCTCCGTCCGTCTCAGCGAGCGATGGTGGCACTGGTGTACCTACGAGAGCACACCACTCTGGCGAAGATCGCCGCCGGGTTCGGGATCAGCGAGTCCACCGCCCACGCCTACACCCGCGCGGTCGTCGACCTGCTCTCCGAACGAGCACCGGGCCTGCTCAAGACGCTGCGCGAGCACGATCCCGACTTCGTCCTGCTCGACGGCACCCTCGCCGAGTGCGACCGGGTCGGCGACGGCCGGGCCGACTACTCCCACAAACACCGGCGCCACGGCGTGAACGTGCAGGTCGTCACCGACCCCGGCGGCCGGCTGCTGTGGCTCTCGCCCGCCCTGCCGGGCCGCACACACGACCTGACCGCCGCCCGTACCCACCGGATCATCCGGATCTGCGAGCGCCAGGGCGTTCCCATCCTGGCCGATCTCGCCTACCAAGGCGCCGGACCGTGGCTGACGACCGGCATCAAACGCAAGCCGCTCCAGGACCTCACTCCCACCGAAAAGACCCTCAACCGGGCACTGGCCGCAGCACGAGCGCCCGTTGAACGCGGTGTCGCGAGCCTGAAGTCCTGGCGGATCTTCCGCAGGTCCCGGTGCAGCCCCAACCGCATGACGTCAATCGTCAAGGCCATCCTCACGCTGGAGCGGCAGCGAAGAAGCTCACTGATGCGATGCGGGACCGGATCGAGTGCTTGGCCCCGGTGGCCACAGCGTTCTGTCAGCCCTGGGCCGCGGAGCTGGGCAAGCAGGTCACCGGCGGCCCGTACGCCCTGCCAGCCACCACGTGGAGTCCAACCCGTACGGGACGTCGCCTTCCGTGCCTCGCCCGAGGCCCGCTGCATCGCAGGAGAGTTCCTCGACAGTTAGGGAGGAGCCGAGGTGTCCACGACGAAGGCAACGTATACGGTGCCGGTCCAGGCGGCCACGTGCGTGTAGTCCGCGACCCAGGTCCGGTTCGGCGCCTGCGCGACGAAGTCGCGGTCGACCAGGTCCGGCGCCCTCGCGGCCGTCGGCTCGGGGATGGTGGTGATGACCTTCTTGCCGCGGACGGCGCCGGCGATGCCCAGCTCGCGCATCAGGCGCTCGACGGTGCAACGGGCCACTGCGTGGCCCTGGCGGTGCAGCTGCCGCCAGACCTTCCGGGCGCCGTAGACACGGTAGTTGGCCTCGTAGACCTTGGTGATCAGCTCCTTTGTCGCCTCGTCGCGCACCGTGCGGGCGGAGGGCTTCTCCTGGCGCTTCTTCGCCGCGTAATAGGTGGAGGGGGCGATGCTGACACCGTGCACGGACAGCACGGTGCAGATCGACTCGACGCCGCCGAAGCGGTCCTGATGCTCGTCGATGAACGCTACGAGCGTGTGTGTGGCCGGTCGAGCTCGGCCGCGAAGAAAGCCGACGCGGCCTTGAGGATCTCGTTCGCCCGCTTCAGCTCGGCGATCTCCTTCTTCAAGGCCTTGATCTGCGCGGCTTCCTCGGTGGTCGTCCCCGGACGCGTGCCCGAGTCGATCTCGTCCTGCTTCACCCACTTGCGCAGCGTCTCGCGTGAGCCGATGCCCAGCTTCTGCATCACCACGTTCATCGCGGCGGTCTCAGTCGGGTAATCGTCGCGGATCTCGGCGACCATGCGCACCGCACGTTTGCGGAGCTCGGGCGGATAGGAGGAGGGACGTGCCATGACTCTGATCCTTACATGGAATCGAGCCTCCACCTCACCCGGGGCGGTTCAATCGCAGAGCCCGCCGGATGAGCAGGCTCCCCGCGGAACCGGATAGCGATGGAACTGGCGTGGTAAGTCCGGCCGTGGATGAAGTCCCGCAGAGCACACAGCTGGTCAATGGTCGGCAGGCACGGCTGGCCAGGGTCATGAGCAGTCACGACATCGACCCTACTCACAAGCGGGTGGCGCGGCGGGTGGGCAACTCGCCCTGCAGGCTTCGGCAGGCCACGGCCCCTTGCACGGAGCCGCGTCGATGGGCGCCGCCCCTCGCCTGATGGTGCGGTCGCACCAGTCGCACAGCACTGTCGCGCGGGCGCCCGCGTCCTCAAGGACCCTGGCCGCCTCTTCTGCGACCTCGAGCCAGTTGGGTTCCGTGACCGCGACTGGCGCGCTGTCGAGGAGAAGTTTACTGTTCCAGAGACTGAGACCGGTGACCGTACGCATCGCACGGACCGCATCGACCTTCCGGTCACCTGCCTCTGTCAGCAGTACACGGAAACCTGGCTCTTCCACACACCCTCCCCGCCCCCGGCCACCCCAAGCTATCCCTGGCAAGTGAACCATTCACCGACGCAGCTGCTTGTCATGGTCGCCTCACAAACAGGTACTCCAAGGAATTAGGCGCTCGCGCTTACCCGCTCGCCAACCGCGGGCGCGCCAGCGAGGGTGAGTGCGTCGAGTCGCCACACGTCCCTAGGGGCGGGTACGGGTGCGGACCAGCAGCAGGGTCAGGATGCCTGGAACCGTTGTGAAAGCCACGTAACCCAGGGCGCCCTGGGAGATGGCAAGCCGCGTGAATGAAGCGGGAGCATCAGAGGCGGCGACGCTGACCGCCCAGGCAGCAACAGGCGTTGCGGTGGCCAGAAGTGCAAGCCACGCGCCGCGCCGGGCAAGGAGTGCAGTACTAGGTCGTGACCGGAAGGGCGTCCGGGCGGGGTCGCGCCGGAATCCGGGCCGTCCGGGCCGCCTCCACCGCCGCGGCCGAGGTGTAGAGGGTGAGTGCCCGCCCGCCGCGCACCAGCTTGGCCGCCGCCCAGTGGAACGGGTTCGCCCGCCCCTCCGCGACCGCGGCGTGATCGCCGACCAGTCGCCCGACCCGCGCCAGGAGCGCCGGATCGAGGCCCTGGCGCAGCCTGCCGTGCGCCTCGCGCTGCTGCGGGGCGTACAGGTTGAACGGCAGGTACAGCGTGGCGTCGTCCGGCCGGTCCCCGTCGCGCGAGGTCATGCTCCAGCACAGGGTCGGGCGCACCCCGGGCAGGTCGAGCGGCCGGGATCCCCGCGGGGCGGTGCCGTCCACCAGATCCGCCGCGGCGGCCGCCGCGGCCCGCCCCAACGGGGCCAGGCGCGCTTCGAGTTCGGCGACGGATCGCTCCGCGACCGTCGTGTAGAACTTGATCCGGGCATGCGGGGACTCGTCTACGTCGAGCGCGAAGAAGGCCGGCATCAGGTGGGCCATGCCCTGGGGGTCGTGGCGCCGCAGCCAGTCCCACGCAGCGCCCTGCCCGAGCCGGTCGAGCGCCGTCCCCACGGTCTCCCGGCTGCGCTCGGTGCCCGCCGCCAGCGTGTCGAAGTACACCTTGGGCCGCGCGATGCCCGACGAGCGGACCGAGGCCGCCAGGCACATCCCGAAGGCCGCGCGCTCACTGCGCGGCCGGAACAGTTCGGCGACCTCGTGGGCCCGCTCCAGGTCCGCGAGGCCGAGGCGGTCCAGGGCGGCCAGGGTCCGCAGGCCGCGCTCCCAGCTCCCGGCCGCGGAGGCGGGGCCGCGCTCGGGAAGCGGCCGGAAGAAGAGCCGGACGTCGACCCGGTCCCCGTCGAGCACGAGCGAGTACTCGAAGGGGGCGGTCGACACGGCGTCCTGCCGCGTCCCGCCGCCGTCGGCGTCCCGCGAGACCCGGTGGCCCCACCCGTCGAAGAGGGTCCCGACGGCCGCCTCGGCCGCCGCGTCGAAGCGTTCCCCCAGGCCGAGCACCTCGCCCAGGTACCGCAGTCCGTCGACGGCCACGCCCGCGTACCCGGGCCGCTGCGTGGTCACGGGGTGCTGCGTCGTCATGGGGCGACCGGCTCGGGGACGGGAGGCAGGTAGGGCTTGGAGTCGATTCCGGGGTACATCCGCTCCAGGTGCCCGATGGTCTCCTCGGTCCAGTAGTCGTCCCCGGGGGGCGGAAATCCCAGCAAGTGCCGCTGGCGCGGGTCCAGTTCGACCATGAGCTCGTGCAGGGTGTCCCAGTTCGGGTGGGCCGGCCGCATCGACCACAGGTGCTTGTCCGTCCAACGGGCCTGCGCCCCGTGCATGTTGAAGAAGAGCGCGAGGCGCCGACCGAGCAGTTCGTTGTAGGCCGAGCCCCGGTGGACGATGTCGCCGACGAAGAGCAGCAGCGAGCCGGCCTCGGCCTCCACCGGCCGCTCCTGCTCGTACAGCCCGGGATACTCCGCCTTGTCGTACGAGCCCTTGCCGGCGTCGGTCAGCAGCGGCAGCCCGAGGTGCGCGGCCCGGTCGACGACATAGGTGGGCGCGGTGTCCGCGGTCACGTCGGTCAGGTAGAGGATGCCGTACACGCGCTGGTAGACGCCGTCGGCCCGCGGATGCACCAGGCTGCTGGCGGCCCAGGCGTCGTTGTGCAGGGTCTGGTCCCGGCTCTCCCCGTACGCCGTGCCGTACTTGGCCTGGATGAAGGAGCTCGTCAGCCGCAGGTCGGTGGTGCCGAGCAGTTCCTCGACGACGTCGATCACCCGGAGGTCCAGCGCGTGCCGGTTCAGGTCGTTGCTGGTGAAGGGGAACGGAACCGCGTGCTTGAGGGCGTTGACCTCATCGGGCGTGCTCCCGCTCGCCTCCGGGTCGGGGAAGTACGTGTCGATCGCGGCCCGGGCCCGCGCGAGGGCCTCGCCCGTCACGAAGCCGGGCACCAGGGCGTATCCCCGGCCGGCCAGCTGTTCCACTATCTGCTTAGTGTCCATGGTGTCCGTCCGTCTCAGCTCTCGGAGAGGTGGTCGTGCGGCCCGCCGCTCCGCTCCGGGCGCGGCGCGCGGGACACGACGATGTTCTTGTGGAAGGCGTCCAGCCGCATGGACTCGCCGACCGCCGCGCCCTCGACCTCGATCCAGGAGTGCGCGGCGAAGGGCATCAGGCTGACGCCGGAGATCCAGTCGGGCCAGCTGCCGCGCAGGCGGGCCAGCAGCGCCGCCGCGATCGAGCGCTCCAGGCAGTACGGCCCGGCGGCGCGGCGGCTGACGGAGACGACGTCGCTGCGCGCGGCCAGCGCCTCGGCGAGGGTGGCGGGGCGGGCGCCGCCGCTGAGCCGGCGCAGCGTCCGCTCCAGCGCGTCCGGACTCAGCCGGGTCAGCAGGCGGCTCGCCAGCACGGCCAGCACCGGCAGCGGCCGACGGCGCAGCGGCAACCGGGCGCGGGGCTCCAGGGTCATGGGGAGCGTCACGTCAGACCAGCACCTTCGCGCGCCGCATGGTGTCGATCAGCTTCGCGACGTCGCCGGGGATCCGGTCGGCCGCCTCCGGGTGGCGTGCGCACAGCTCACCCACGACCTCGTCCTGGGTGCGTCCGGCGGCGAGCATCTCGAACACCGAGGTCCCCATCGGGTTGATCCTGAAGTACGTACCGGACTTCTTGTCCAGGAGGACGGCGGCGTCCTCGGTCTTGGTGAGTACGACGTGCGGAGAGATCTTCAGCATGGTGAGGCCAGTCGTCGGTTCGTGAGGGGGAGTTCGGGCGCGGGCGCCGGTGCCCCCGCGACGGCCTGCATCCAGGCCTCCGCGGCGACGGTCAGCTCCAGCGCGTTGGTCTCGTACTCGGGGCGCATGGTGTCCCGCAGGGTGGCGCGCAGCCGGTCGATGTCCACCAGGCCGTGCTCGGCTAGCAGCGAGTCCTCGAACAGGCCGAGGAGCGAACGGCGGTTGCGGGCCAGGCCGCGGTGCACCGACATGCTGAACTCACCCTTGGTGGAGCGGGAGAGCGCACTCGTCCGCGCACCCGGGGCGCTGTCCACGCCCATGGCGGCCTTGAGCACCGGCTTGAACCCGGTGCCCGGCAGGGCCTCGGCGCGCGACACCGACAGGGCGGCCTCCAGTACGGCGTCGTCCATGTACGGCAGCGACAGGGTGATCCCCTGGTGCTCCATCAGGGCGCGCAGTGGGCCGAGTCGTTGGCCGCCGATGCGGTGTCCCGCGATGCTGGTGTGCACAGAGCGGGTGCCGGCCTGCGGGGTCCGGCCGGCGTCGCCGCCGGCGGCGACCGCGCGCACGGCCTCGACGTTGGCGGGTGTCGTCCACGGGGTCACGCGGACCTGCGGGCCCCAGCTCAGGCCCGGGCCGAGGACGTCCGGCCGGGGTAGGTGCAGAGCGTGCAACTGCTCCTCGAACCAGCCCTGGTACGTCTGCTGCCGGGAGAGCCCGCGTAGCACGGAGGGCATGCTCCAGCGCCGCAGCCGGGCCAGATCGCGGATGCCGCGCACCGCGCGCAGGGGTGAGCGCGCGTAGAGGTCGCCGAAGTAGGACGGGGCGATGGTGAACAGCTCGTCCCCGCCGAATCCGCCAATGTGGACGTCGGATCCGGTGGCGGCGAAGATCCCGGACATCGCGGTCTTCCGCGCCCGGTTGCGGATGAGGGTGTACGGCTCGCCCAGCCCGTACGGGACGTCCTGGACGAGTCCGCGACCGGGTTCCCAGATGCCGTCGTACGGGCCCGGGACGTCCTCGGGACCGAGGACGGTCAGGGGCCGGTCGATCTCCCGGGCCGCGATCGCCGCCCAGTGGGCGTCGTCGTGGTTGGGGTCGACGGTCTGCTCGACGAACGACTGGAAGCGGGCTCCCTGGCCGGCCAGGAGGAAGCAGAGGGAGGTCGAGTCCATGCCGCCCGACAGGTCCGCGGAGAGGCCGCCGGCCGTGGCGATCCGGACGCCTACCGCCTCCTCCAGGGCGGCCCGCACCTTCGGGGCGCCTTCGGCGAGCGACAGCGTCGGTGCCGGGGGAGTCCACCAGGTGGTGGACTCGACCCGGTCGGCGGTCATGCACAGCCTCTGGTCGGCGGGGAGCCGGTGGACTCCGTGCCAGTAGGTGCCGCGGGTCAGCCCGTAGTCGAATCCGGGGTGCAGCATCCCCCAGGCGACCATCTCGATGCGCGGGGTGGCGCCGCTGAGCCGGGCCAGTGGTTCGACCGCGTCGGACGCGGCGTAGGAGCCGTCCTGGCGCCGGGCGTAGAACACCTGGCGCAGTCCCGACGCACTCCCCTGGACGTAGGTGGAGCGGCCGTCGGTGTAGAGGATGTGGAAGCTGCCGGGGATCTCGTGCGCGGCGGCCATCAGGCCGGGCGCTTCGTCGTGCCGTGCCAGCAGGCGGGCCAGACGCCCCGCGTCGATGCTCGTCTCTCCGAACAGCGCGAGGCGTCTGGCGCCGGCTTCCGCCGCGATCAGCCGGGAATGGGAACGGTCCGCGACCACCCATGTCCGGCCCGAGGCGTACGTCAGCACATCGGTGTTCTCAGTCGGCCCGGCGTCAACCGGAAATGCGTCATCGACGTTCTCCGGGAAAGCGATGAACCATGACGCACTCAAGGAATCCCCCTAGCCAACTGAATTTGCGCACCGCGATCAGATGATCGCGGTGCCCTCACCGTCGTTGCTGGCCCAGCCGTACCACATCGTGAGTTCGGAGAACTCGCCGATGGGCAGCATTTCGGGCGCCTCGTATTCGACAACCTCGATGTCGTTCATTTGCGTCACCCCCTTCCGTTCGATTGATCAACAACCTAACAAGCGGGGGCGGGGATAAGCGAGACGGTATTTTCGATACGTTCGGCCGTGATGACCGAAAGCCACGGCCCGGGCGAATCGGAATGCAACATTCCGATTGTCGGGTGTGCGTGGCACATGCACTGGTCTCCCGGCGGATCAGGCGTGTGTCGCCGTGCCCCGCGCACGCGGCAGCGGTGCACCGCTGAGCGGACCCGAATGGCCGGAACGGGCCCTCTTGACCGTGAAGTGCACCTGGAGTACCCCGGTCCAGACGAGCGCCGAACCCAGCAGGTGGAGCATCACGAGTAGCGCGGGCAGGGCCGTCAGCGACTGCACCAGACCCACGAGGCCCTGGCCCAGGAGTACGGCCAGGAAGGCGGCCGTCTTGCGGCGCGCGGCGCCGAAGCCCTCCTTCGGCAGCGCGGAGAACAGGACCCCGGCCAGGACCAGCACCGCCCCGGCCAGTACGCCGTGAATGACGGTCACGGCCGTCCAGTTGAAGGGCATCCGCGCCACGTCGGAGGAATCGCCCGCGTGCGGACCCGAGCCGGTGGCGAGCGTGCCCACGACCAGGAGCAGGGCCGTCACCGCGACCAGGGCCGCCGACAGGGACCCGACCCGCGCGACGGACCGGTCGTCCCCGCCGCTCCCGTCCTGCGTGTCGGCGCTGCCCTCCGCGTCAGGATCGGCGGACGCCGCGTGCCAGGTGTACACCGCGGCGGTGAGCAGCAGCGTGGCGGCGAGGAAGTGCGCGGCGACGATGTACGGACTCAGGCGCATCCATACGGTCACTCCGCCGACGACCGCGTTGAGCACGACGATCCAGAACTGCGCCCAGCCTCCGCGCAGCACCGCGGGCATCGGCCTTTTCTGGAGACGTGCGGTAATGATGACCCAGCCCACCACCGCGCACAGTGCCCCGGTCAGGAGCCGGTTTCCGAATTCGATGGCGCCGTGCACCCCCATTTCCGCGGTGGGGGCCAGCGTTTCTCCCGTACACATGGGCCAATCGGTACAGCCGAGACCGGAACCGGTGACGCGGACGATTCCACCGGTGACGATGATGGCGATGCTCGCCACGACCGAGCCCAGTGCAGCCGCTCTGACGCTTCTCGCTCCGAGTGAGTACCTGTCGGCAAGCCATGAGAGGGGAGTGCGCACGATCGGCCTTTCTTTAAGTCGCTTTTACGCGCCGTGGGGCGGGACCTCAGCGTACGCCGCGTGTTTACCCCGGTCTGACGGGGCGTCGCACACGGGAGGGGCCGGCTCCCGGCCCTCCGATGCTGCGGCCGTCACACCCCGGCTGACCTGCCCGAACGGCGGCGGTCCGGCAGACTGGGAAAAGCGGGCTCCGCCGCGCCGATGAGTTTGCGGGCACCCGCGGGTCCAAGTCCTGACGGAGAAGACCGACTCATCGGGAGCAAGCCGTGGGCCTCATCCACATCGAGCTGTTCACGACCCTCGACCTCGTCGGGCAGGCGCCCGGCGGCCCCGACGAGGACCCGGCCGGGTTCCCGTTCGGCGGCTGGCAGGCGCCCCTGCTGGACGAGGCGACCGGCGCGCAGATCGCAGCCGCGTACGAGGGCACGGACGCCCTCCTGCTCGGCAGGCGCACGTACGACATCTTTGCCGCCTACTGGCCGCACCAGAAGGGCGGCGAGGACGGCGACATCGCCGCGCTCTTCAACGGCGTCCCGAAGTACGTGGCCTCCCGAGGCAGGCCCGACCTCCCGTGGGCCGGTTCCACGCAGCTCGGCCCGGACCTCGCAACCGCGGTGCGCGAGATCCGTGACCGGCACGAGCACGTGAAGGTGGTCGGGAGCCTGGACCTGGTGCAGACCCTGCTCCGCGAGAAGCTCTTCGACCGCATCGACCTCTGGGTGCACCCGATCGTGCTCGGCGTCGGGAAGAAGATGTTCGACGGCGGCGGGGTGCCCACGAACCTGACCCTCCTCGAACCGCCGGCAACCAGCGGAAAGGGCACCGTGTACCTGCGCTACGGGCTCGCCCCCGGCATCCCCGCGACGGGCGACATGAGCGCCCCCGACCGCGGCGTCGGGCCCGCCGACGGCTAGTACTGCAACGGTCTTTTTTGTGACGGTTGGGCAGTGGTTCGTTGGTCTGTTCAGGGACTGTAAAAGAAACGGCTCTGTCCCGTAGTCGGTGGTAACGAAGGGTGACGGTCAGTGCAGGAGGGTGAGGGCGGCGTTGACGGCTGCACGGTCGAGTTCGAGACCATTCGCAAAGGCATGGAGGTAGGGCAGCTGGGTCGTGCGGACGCCAACGATCCAGGCGGTGAGTTTCTCGTCATTACCTGCGGCCGGCGTGAGGAGCTACGCGAACTCGCGGTTAAATAAGGCCAGTTGGATCATCTCGGGACAGGATGCGGTGAGCTCGGCGAGGAGACTTGTGTCCTTGCCCCGGAGGCGGTCGGGATGGGTGAGCAGGAGGCGGGCCAGCCATCGCGGGGTGGTGACGGGCCGGTCGCCTTCTGCCCGGCGCTGGGTGATGTAGCGGTAGATGAGGTTGAAGCTGCCGGTGTAGCCCTGCTCCTGGACCTCACGGAACAGCTGCTTCACGGGGACAGCGGGGTCGGCCGCACAGCGTTCGCGCAGGTGGTCGCGGTAGGGGTCGACCAGGGTGGGCCGGTAACGCGGCGCCAGATGTAGGGCCTCGGGTTCGCGGGTGCGCGCGTAGCGCTTGACGGTGTTGAGGGACAGGTTCAGGCGGCGGGCGCATTCGAGCAGGCCGACGCCCTTGCCGAGGAGGTCGTGGATCTGGTGCCAGCGTTCGCGGGTGGTCTGCTCGTGGACACCGGCCGGGCGGGGCGTGTTCGCGGTGGCCCAGCAGGCGCTGTGGGAGCGAACCTCGGCCCGGGTCTTCTCACACAGGTTCTTCCACAGGTGCCAGCGGTCGCTGACCTGCACCGCAGCCGGCAGGGCCCGGCGAACGGCCTCCCCGTATGCGCCCTAGCCATCGCGGCAGACGACCTCGACGCCAGGGTGCTCGCGCAGCCACCTCTCCAGGGCGTCGGCGCCGCGGCCCGGGAGTACGTCGATGCGTTCGCCGGTCTCGGCATCGATCAGGACAGTCGCGTAACGGTGGCGACGCTTGAGCGCGAAGTCATCGACACCGAGGACGCGCGGCACCCGCACCACGGGCAAGGGCAGGCGGGCCAGGAGCCTGAGTGCGGTCGAGCGGGATATCGCCGAAGCCAGGACACGGGAGAGGCGGGCGCCCGCCCGGCCCGCTAACTCCTTAACCGCCTGACCGAGCTGGTCGGCGAGCCGGCATGTGCGCCGCTGATAGCGTTCGATCAGGCCTGGGACCTGTTCACGGAGCGTCTGCCGCGGCCAGCGCGTCTCGTTGAGACCCGTACTCGACCAGTCCCACGATCTCGGCATCCGTGCCGCGTCGTCGCTGAGCACAGCATCAGGCCCGGGCCCGGGACCGAGCCCGGGCCCGGGCCCGGGACCCTCACACAATCGATGAACTGGGGAAACATCCACCAAGTTCGAGCCCCGTTCGATGCTGGAGGTTGAACGGTAAGCTAGGGCCGGGCCAGAATGTCGGTCACTCGGTGCGCATAGATCACCCGACCGCATGGGGAGCCGGGGTCCGTGCACGTCGGGTCGGTGGTGTCCATGCGGTGTTCGGTCAGCGACCAGAGGTATTGCGTACCGCCGCCCGGCACGCCCTGCCCGTGCTCGAAGGATAGGTCCTCGGGACCGACCGCGTTGGTGATGTTGGCGCCGTAGTCCACCAGACGGCCGCCGGAGACGGTCGCCCGGCGCAGGCTGCCGCTGTGGGTGGTCCAGCTGCGGTTGAAGTAGTACATGCCGTCGTAGCGTGCCGCGCCCTGGGTGAGATCGCGGGGCAGGTAGAACGCGCCCGTTGCGTCGACCACGCCGTTGGTCGACTTCAGGAGGCCGGTGGCGTCGTCGATCGGCAGTGCACCGACCCGGCCCTTCTCGGGGTGCGTGTCGTCGGAGTCGCAGTACTCGCCCATGATCAGAGCCGGAGCGGCGGAGTTGCTGCGGTCGACGGAGATGTAGGACGCCTTCGGCGCTCCGGTGGCCACGCAGGTCGCCGCAGAGGAATTGCCCTGGGCGCTGACGAACTTGTACGAGGCCACCTGCGGCATCACGTACCGGTACGTGTAGCTGTAGTAGACGTTGTTCTGCCGGCCGATCTGAGTTTCGTCGCGGACGTTGCTCTTCAGGCCGTCCAGCGTAGTGTCGTCCACCGATGCGTTCTGGTCCGGGTTGAGGTCCAGGATGGAACGCATGTCGAAGACCCGCAGGCCGTTCAGGGTGTCCGCGACGTAGAGGTAGTACTTGTACCAGGCGATGCCGCCCGCGTGGATGTCGACCGCCTTGTAGGAGACGTGGTCGTAGCTGTTGTAGTACGGCTCCACCAGCAGGACGTGACGGTACCGCCGGCCGTCGGGGTCGCCCGGTATCGCGGTCTCCGGGTCGAGGAACGACAGCCGCACTCCCCTGCTGCCGGCCTTGTCGTACCAGGCGGTTACCAGTGGCTTGCGGGAGCCCCACAGCTCGTCGGCCTGGGCGTCCGAGACACCGGTCACGCCCTGGGGAATCCAGTCCTCGGTGGCGGAGTCGCCGGGATCCCAGCAGAGCTTCCTGGCGGGAGCGAGCACCATGCCGTCGTCGCCCGAGCCGAACGGGTCCGTGGTGCAGGACGCGCCAGTCTTCGCGACCCGGTTGCCCTGGTCGAGCAGGACCTGGACGCCCTGCGTGGGCAGAGCCGCTTTCAGATCGGCCACTTGGCCGCTCAGGTCGGGTCCGGACCTGAGGTTGAAGGAGGACGCGGTCGCCGGGTCTCCGGGAGCTGCCTGAGCGGGGGAACCGATCGCCGGAACCAAAAGGACCGCCGCGACTGCAGTGGCGACCCAACCGGCATACCTGCCGGGGGATTTACGAGGTGGCATCGCTGATTCTTCGACCTTCACTGGGGAGAAAGCGAAGAGCATACGTATAGCCACCGGATACCCGCGCATCGGGTCGGTCCGGTGAGTCGCCCCGACCGTTGGCCGCCTCCAACCTCGTCTACACCCGCACCGCGACTCCTGAGCTCGCCGACCACGTGGCCAAGGCCCAGGCCTCCGGCCTGCCGTCGCGGCTCACCCGGACCGAGGACCAGACCGTCATCGACTGATCGCTTCCCAAGTCGGTGGTGACAGCTTCACACCCTCCAAAGGGCCAGGCTGACCGGGCCGCTTCGGAGTGGCAGCCTGCATCTATGCCCCTTCGAAAAGCGGCAACACGGTGGCCGCCGGTACGCGGTCCGGTTCACCTACGCGCTGCCAGACGACGCGTGGTGCGTCGAGCTCGGCGAAGCCCGCTTCGCCGTCGCTGGCGCCCGGCCCGGATCTGAGTACAGAGCGCACCTGCCGGTGAGTAGCCGTACGGCTGTGCCGGATCTGCAGACCGTATTGGATCAGGGCATGGACACGACCTCCTCCCCGGTGACGTCCCCGTCCCCGTCCCCGTCCCCGGCGCCGGTGACGGCCACGGGAAAGAGCCGCTCCTCCCGCTTCTGGGCCGCCGTGGGTGCCGTGCTCTTCGTCCCGGCCGTCCTGGCGGCCGTCATGCTGCTCCTGTCGTCCGTGCGGGTCTCGGGCTGCGTGACGTACGGGGTGGAGTGCGTCCACGGGCTGCCCGGGTGGCTGTTCGTCTGGAGTACCGGCTTCGGCGCGGTAGCGTTTGTGGTCGCCCTGGCTGCGCCCGCCCTGCAGGTACGACAGGCCGCTCTCGCCGCCCAGCTCCTCGCGGAATGCACGGCGCTGCTGGTGATCCTCAGCTACTACGCATGAGTGGGCTGCAGCATCCGACCGGCCGCGCAAATGCGTGAAGGCGCTCGTAGCGCTCGATGAACAGGAACGCGGGCGTCTCCCGCTTGATTGATCAAACACTTCGCCCCCGCCTTCACATCGGCCATCGTCGGGTGGGCATTTCGCCGACGGCCAGCAGATCCGGAGTCGTCTCGGGCGGATACCCGGTGTACAGGACGGCAGGTACGGCACGGCCGGGGGCACGCCGGATGTCCAGCGCTTCGGCCTCGGGCGCGTTGGCAGCCGTGTTCGGTTCCCCAAAGTCCCCGTTGTGGGCTACAGCGACGACAACCGGCCTCGCTGCCTCGCCGCGGCGGCAGTGCTTGCCGTCAGATTTTCAATCAAGATCACGTTAGGCTGTTCTCAGCTATTTGCGGGGGATTGCATGGACATAGACATAAAGACGTACTACGTACGGCAAGGCGCGGGAGGAGCCCGCTCGGCCGCCGACGCAGCACTGGAGAACCTTCGCCGGTCCCTCGATTCGAGCGACACGGCAGCCGATGGGCACCACGGCTGGGCTTCCGCCGCGGCGTTGAAGCGGTGTGCGACCGCGTGGGAGGACCACATGGTCGACCTGGGGAAGCAGATGAACACCATGGCCGACAACCTCCACACCACGGCCAACGCCTACGACACCACGGACGTCCAGGCGAAGGACGCCTTCAACAGGCTCCAGCACGGCCTCGCCGACTTCGGGAGGAACTGACCCTTGGTCGTCTATCACGACCTGTACGACTGCCGGACGGACCAGTGGCAGAAGGCCGCGGACGACTGGGTCGACCTCGCCCGACGCTCCTCCTCCGCCTGCGAGGACATCCGCGCGTCGAGGCCTCCCACGTCGAATTCGAGATACTCAGGGCCGACATCCCGGTCGGGAAGGACCCGCAGCTCGTTCGCACCTGGTGGGACGGCCTGACGCCGCAGCAGCAGAAGGACCTCATGCAGGCCGATCCCGTGACCCTCGCCGACCTCAAGGGCCTGCCGCCCGAAGTCGGGCGGGAGCTCCGCGGACCCGACGGGAAGATCGACCGGGTCGAGATGGTGCAGTACGCACTGGACCACTGGGACAAGAAGGACGATCTCAAGTTCGAAAACAACTGCGCCAACTTCACGTCGTCCGCCCTTGAGGCCGGCGGCATGCAGAAGAAGTTCGACTTCTGGACGGGGCCCCGCGGCGACAACACCTGGGGCCGGGAGAGCGGGCTGGGGTGGGACTGGGTCGACCAACGGGCGTACCACTCCCGGTCATGGGCGCAGGCCAAGGGTCTGCACGGCTTCCTGCTGCGCAACGGCGGCGAGGAAGTCACCAGATCGGATGCCCGTCCCGGCGACGTCATCTTCTACGAGCAGGTGGCTCCCGACCCGGACGAACCCCAGGGCGAGATCTACCACGCCGCCGTGGTCACCTCAGTCACCCCTGACGGCGACATCAAACTGATCCAGCACACCAGCTCGTTCCAGAACGTGAGCCTGGACAGCCGCGAACACGTCGCCACCAAGAACCACGGCGAGCAGCGCATCCACATCGTCCGACCGCACCCGAATTGGTACTGATGGAAACCCCCCTTTCGTCCGCCGCATCGCACGACACCACCACGCGCAAGCGCCCGGTCTCGCCCGGCACGGTGGTCGCGGCGCTGTGGGTGCCACTCGCCACCGCCATCGGCGTGGTCAGTTCGTACTACGTGCAGGTCATCCACGGGGATTGGGTCGACCGGCAACAGGCAGCATGCCGGCACATGCCCTTCCCGAAGGCGGAGCACCTCGCCGCGTGGGCGGGGCCGATCCTCGGCATATCAGCCGTGGTCGTCTGCGTACTGCTCGCCCAGCACATCCGCCGACGGCACGGTGTCCCGCTCGGGGGAACGAAGCGAGGGCTGGTGGCCTACATCGGCGTAGGGCCCGGTGTACTGACGATTCCGCTGGAGCTGTTCATGCTGTGGGCCTCCTACAGCTCCGACGGGTCGGGGCCGGTCCTGGGCGACTGCGGCTGAGCACCATGGCGAGATCGGCACTGATGGCCATGTCACCCTCGTCCGCTGGCTCAACGTCCTGACCATCCCGATGGAACTCATCCAGCTGTACGCCGCGTACTCGACGACAGGGTGGCGATCGTCCTCGGCGACTGGGTCCTCCTTGCTCTATTGCCTCGGGAGGTTGTGGACGGGTGATGGAGGTCTGGGCTGAGGGAGTCTGAACGGGTGAGGGCCTTGCGGGTTCGGTGTGGATCGCGACGTCTACACCGACCAGAAAGGCCCTCGTGGTCCACCATGCACCCCTGACCGAGACCGGACGCCTGCGCCTGGCCCGGTGCGTGGTCGAGGACGGCTTCAATGCGGCCAGTGGCGCGTAGCTGAAGGCGCTCGTGCAGCAGGAGGACCTGCTCGTCGCGAACGGGCGGTTGGAGTACACGACCTGGACCGCCACCGTGCTCGTGCCGCCGGTCGGCACGGCCGCGATCGGGCTGTTCGGCCCGGTAATGACCGTGGTGGCCAATGCGGTCAGCTGTCTGCTCTCAGCCGCTGGAATCCGTGCGATCGGCGGGTCGGAGCCGCGTGACCGTCCTGCGCTCGGGTCGTTGAAGAAGCCCGGACGCGTCAGAGATGCACCAGGAGCCCGGGCCGTCACGGTCCGGGCTCCTCTGTGCCGTGGCCCCGGCCTGCTACCCCTGTGTGCGGGTGCGAAGTGGCGACCGGGGCCGAGCCGACATCGTCACGAGGCGATCGTGTAGGCGGTGGCGAAACGGCGCGCTCTGCGCCAGGCATCGATCCACTGCTGCACCTTCGCCTGCCGGGTCTCGCCGCAAGCGCGGACGAAGTGGACGAGGAACTCCTCGGTACATCCCCGGCGTCCGGCCAGCACGCTGGCGAGCGTGCTGCGAGGAAGATAGCTGCCGCCTCCCCCTAGGACGGCCGCCCGGCTCTCCAGCGTTCGGAGGGTGGGCTGACCGGCCGAGGCGCGGAGTTCTCGCATCGCCATGAGCAGCTCGGCCGGCTCGTTGATGTACAGGACGGCCGGTCCCTTGCGCGGGGCGGGGACCGTGATGTCGTGCACGGCGACCTTGGCCAGGGTGGCCGTGGTCCAGAGCTTCCGCGCCTGGTGGACAGAGCCGCCGCAGGACTTCACGTACGCCTCGACCGTCTTCCAGGCCGGGAGCGACTTGCCCTTGTCGGCGCGAAAGAGCGTGGGGGTGGAGACGGGGAGGTTCATCTCGGTGGCGGTGTGCGCCATGCGGCTGTAGGTGAGGCCGGACTGCCGGCGAAGCAGCCGAAGCCACTTCGCCAGCTCGTCCAGGGCCTTGTCAGCCGGGGCGCTCGTCGTGCGCCCCATCGCCGGTGTCCTTAGCGGGACCGGCGGTGGGGGAAGAGCTGGATCAGGCGGCGAACCAGCTCGATGCCGAGCAGGCCCCCGGCGCCCACGGTGATTCCGGCCGTCTCCACCGGCATGCCGGACAGGGTCAGTCCGGTGAAGAGGGCGAGGACGACGATCACGATGATCGTCGGCGCCGTGGGCAGGGGGGTGGCGGGGCTCTTCGGCCCCTGGACACAGGCGAGCGCCTGCGAGGTGTGGTTGGTGTTCACGGTTGTCCTTCCGGGTCGTTGCCACTCGACTGGTGCCGCGTGCGATTTCCCGGCTTTGCCGAGCCGAAAAATGCGACACCGCTCACGATCGTTTCGTGCCGCATCTCGTCGAGTCCAGCAACTTGAGGGCGCCCATTTCATCTTGTCCCAAACGAAGTTGAAACGCCGTCATGACGTAGCTGCTGGTCAGGCAGGCAGCCTGCGCGACAGAAGGTGGAGTGGGTGGGGGGCGCCCCTGGCACGTGTCCCGCCTTCCGCGCAAGATCACGCTTGAGTCGGAGGCCAATGAAGCCGAAGCTCAACCCCAAGAGCGCGGCGGAAGTGCCGGGCCCAACTATGAGGAGTTGCTATGTGAGGAGCTTGCGAGGACCTCATCTCCTGCTGGCCGAACGGCCATGCACGGTGACCCTGGGGGTACCCATGCCTTCTTCTGGCCTGGGACACTCACGCCTTCTTCCGGGTGGGGGCACCCATGCCCATTTCCGGTCTGGGGGCAGTCTCTTCCGTTCACCGTGCGGCTGCAGGGCAAGCACGCCCATTTTCTGGGGTCGTAGCTGTCCTCGTCATGCCTTCTTGCAGTAACTCCACTCACGGTCGCCCTGGCCGTTGCCACTCGACAAAGACAGGGATGGACTGGCGCCCGTTGCCGCGGGACCAGTCACAACAGCAGGCAGCAGCCTGCTGGTCATACAGTCACCGAGGCGTCCTCATGGCCGTGGGGGCGCCTCGTGCTGCGTCTTGGACAGGCCCCAGCTCGGGGTATCAGTAGGAACCGTGCACCGGCCGTGCACGGCTGTGTTCCCGCCTGTCTGGACCTGCAACCAGGCCTTGCCGGTGTCACGGCAGCGGTTGAACGCCCACATGGACTGACCGCCAGGTCCTCGCGCAGCCCGTACGACAACCTCCTCGTCACCGACGTGGCTCGATGTTGACGATTTCGCACCCCTGGCCGAGGTACACCGCCAGCGCCCTGACGCGGGCTGACCCCGCAGGGCCTGATGCCCGAGCCCTGCCCATGGGTACGGCGGCCCCGAAACCAGCGCTCTGGTTCAGGGCCGCTGTACGTCGCGTGGCGGCGGCGCGGTCCGCGTCAGCACCCGGCTGCTGCGGCTCGCGTTGCCCTTCGCGGTGGGGAGCGGGGGTCACGGGGGTGCGGGACACGGGGGTGCGGGAGCGGGAAGGCGTCACTGTCGGTGAGGGGGTGGGGCGGACAGGATTGAGATCAGTCAAGGGGAAACGCCCCGGGACACGAAATCACAGGAGATGACATGGACTTCTCGCAGAACACCGACGCTCCCGCCAAGACCGGTCTGGGCCTCTCCCGCAAGGCCGCGCTGGGTGTGGCGGCGGCCGCGGTCGTCAGTGGGGCGCTCTTCGCCCCGAGCGCCTTCGCCGCCGAGGCCGCGCCGTCCGGCAGCGCCGTGGTGGCCGGGTGCGCGGAGTGCTACCCCGACGTCATCTGATCGAGCCGACCGACTGTCTGCTGCTGCTGGGGCCCGCCCACCGCAAGGGCGGCGGGCCCCGCAGCCGGGCCAGAGCAAGGAGAGTGAGCCGTGGACTGGCTCGAACGCTGTGTGACCGACGCGGACCGCTTCCTGCGCACGCAGTGGCGCCGAGGCCCCGCTCTACTGCGGCCGGCCGATCCGCCGACCGAGGTTCTCGGGCTCGCGGATCTGGACGATCTGCTGGATTCGGGCACCTTGAGGGTGCCGTACGCCGGGCTGTTCACCATGGCGGGCGCGGTGCCCGAGGCGGCCTACTGTCCGCCTCGGGTGGTGGCCGGCCGGTACCTGGAGGGGTGGCTCGACGCGGAGCGGGTGCGTGCCCTGATCCGGGACGAGCAGGCCACCTTGCAGCTGCGCTACGTCAACCACTGGTATCCGCCGGTGCGGGAGCTCACCGCGGGCCTGGCACGGGAGCTCGACCGGCTCGTCGAGGCCTTCCTCTTCTATTCGCAACCCGGGCGCTTCGGTGCGGTGCACCGCGACGACGGCGACATCCTGGTGCTCCAGCTGAGCGGTGCCAAGCACTGGAAGGTCTACGGGGGGCCGACGGACGGGCACTGGCAGCCCGTGCGGGAGGACGACCCGGGTGAGGTGTTGCTGGACACCGTCGTACGGCCCGGCGAGGTGTTGTACGTGCCCAACGGGTACGCCCATACCGCCCAGGCCACGGCGGACGGTCCCTCGCTGCACCTGACGATCGTGCTGCGCGAGGCCGGCGCCGACCACCTGCGGGCGGAGCTGCGGTCCTTCCTCGCCGAGGGCCTCGCCCTGCCCGCCCGTCCCCTCGGCGACGAGGACCTGACGGCGACGGCCGCCGCCCTGCTGGCCCACGTACGCGACCGGCTCGACGCCGCCGATGCCCCTTCCCTCGTGCACAGCGCCCGCCTGCACGCCTACAGCAGCCGTCCCACGGCCTGAGCGAGAGTGAGACCACGATGGACTGGCTGACCCGATGCGTGGGCGACGAGCAGGAGTTCTTCGCCTCGCACTGGCGCCGCGCACCGGCCGTGCTGCATCCCGAGTGCCCCCCGGTGGACGTGATCGGCACCGCCGAGCTGGATGCTCTGCTGGATGCGGGTCTGCTCAAGGTTCCGTACATCGGGCTGGTCCATGCGGACAGCCACGTGCCCATCGAGCGGTTCTGCACCCCGCGGGTGGTGCTCGGTGAGCTCGTCGAGGACTACGCGGACGGGGATCTCGTACGACGCCTGGTCGAGGAGGAGCGGGCCACCGTGCTCCTGCGGTACGTCGACCAGTGGCACCAGGGCGTACGGGCGCTGACCGCGGGGCTGGGCGAGCAACTAGGCCGGCAGGTGGAGGCGTTCTTCTTCCGCACCCCGGCCGGCACCCAGGGCCGCCCCCTGCACCGCGACGACGCCGACGTCCTCGCGATCCAGATCAGCGGCGAGAAACGCTGGCACGTCCACGCCGGTCCGCGCGACGGCAACTGGGAGCCGGCCCGGGAGAACGGCGACCCGGGTGACGTGCTCCTGGAGACCGTGCTGCGGCCGGGCGAGGTGCTGTACGTACCACGGGGGTTCGCGCACCGCGCCGACGCCGTGGGGGACGCGCCGTCCGCGCACCTGTCGCTGACCGTGCGCGAGGCGGGCACCGCGAACCTGTACGCCCTGTTGCAGGCGATCCTCGCCGACGGGGCGCGCATCCCGGGGCGACCGCTCGACGACCGGGAGCTGACCGAGGCCGCCGCGACGCTGATCGAGCACCAGCGCAGTGCGGTGGACGCCCTGACCCCCCGAACGCTGGTCGCTCTCGCCCGTAACGCCATGCGTGGTGTGTGACGTCCCCCGTACACCCCCATGGATGGATGCGGACAGCCCCCGATGCCTTGTGCTCGGGGGCTGTCCGTCTGCCGTCCGGTGGTCTCTTCTGCCTATCCTTGGCCCGGGCATCCGATGCGCCGGCGGCCGGCACGACCTGTCGGGCCGGCGGCGAACGGGCAAGGGGTGGCAGTGCAGGGGCAATCGGGACTGTTCGACGCCGCTCGGGGGCTGGGGGAGACCGACCTGGCCGTGTACAGCTGGGTGTTGGAGCAGCGTAGGGGCGAGGCGGAGGCCGTTGCCGAGGGTGTCGGGATCAGCGCCGGGGAGGCCGGGGCGAGCCTGGAGCGGCTGCGGCGGGCCCGGCTGCTGCACGCGCAGACCGGTCCCGGCGGGTCGCAGGCGGTGTTCGCGGTGGCGCCCGAGACGGCGCTCGCGCAGCTCGCCGCTCCCGTGGAGGCGCGGATACGGGAGCAGCAGGCCGGTCTCGCCGGGATGCGCGAGGACCTCGGCCCGTTCGTCGCCCGCTACCACCAGCGGCACGCCCGCGGCGAGGGGTTGGAGCTCCTGGAAAACGTGCAGGACGTCCGCAACACCCTCAACCAGGCCTCGGACCGCTGCTGCAAGGAGGTCCTGACCAGCCAGCCCGGGGGCGGGGCACGGGTCCCTGAGGCGATGCAGGAGGCGCTGGGGCGGGACCGGGCGATGCTGGAACGCGGGATCCGGCTGCGTACGCTCTACCACCACACGGCCCGCTTCAACGGGCCCAGCCAGGCGTACGTGGCCGCCGCTTCTGCGCTGGGCGGCCAGTACCGCACCGCGCACGAGCTGTTCGGCCGGATCATCGTGTTCGACCGCGAGGTGGCTTTCATCCCGGTCAGGGACGACAGCTGGGGTGCCGTCGTCATACGGGAGCCGTCCACGGTCGCCTACCTCTGTGAGATCTTCGAGCAGACCTGGGACCGGGCCACACCGTTCGCCGACGCCGCCGGACAGGGGCTCGAAGAGGTCTCCCGGGAGATCCACGAGACGATCGTCCGGCTGCTCGCGGCCGGTCTCAAGGACGAAGCCATCGCCCGGCGGCTCGGGATGTCGCTGCGTACGGCACGCCGTCACATCGCCGACATCATGGAGGAGCTGGGCGCCGCCAGCCGCTTCCAGGCGGGTGCCCGCGCGGCTGCTCAGGGGCTGCTGGCGGCAGGCGTCGGCTCCGAGGGGCAGCCGCCGTCCGGAGCGAACGCGGGCTGAGGATCGCCGTCGCCGTCGCCGTCGGCTGCTCGTAGGGCCGGTCGCGTCACGTGTTCTCGGGAGCGGACTTTCGCGGCTGGTCGGCGGGTTCCAGGTGCCCGATGCTGGTCGTACGGCCCGGGCAGGACGTCTGACGGGCGGCGGTTCGAACGAGGAGCGGGGGGCGGGGCATGGACGGCGGCGGGACCACGGCGCCCTGGGCGGCGGCGCAGAGCGCGGTCCCTCTCAGGGAGCTGGTGCTGTTCCTGTCGGTCCATCTGGACCGGGCGCCGGGTGTGCTGTGGCCCGAGTACGAGCACCCGGCGCTGGGCACGCCGGAGTGGTCGCAGGTGCTCGACGCGCTGGCCCTCGAACCCGGCCCGGGTGCGGGCCTGATGGCCCGGAGCGGCGGGACAGGGAATCCCGCCGCGCACCGGGTCGTCCATCAGGTCGAGGGGGCGGGGACGTGGCGCCTGTCCCGTGACCGGGGCGGCGCGGGCGCGGACGGCTTCCAGTGCCGGTTGCGCTCGGGGGAGGTGCTGTACATCCCGGCCCGTTGGTCCTGGTCGGTGGAGCTGACGCCCGGGGGACGGTACGTGCTCACCGATCTGGCGCCGGTCTAGTGCTGTGGCCGGAAGGGTTTGCCGGTAGGCCCGCGGCATCCGGTGCGGTGCATCGCAAGGCGGAGGGCCACGGCTCGTACTGGGCGTACTTGCGTGGTCCGACAACGCGACGAGGCGCCGTGCCGGGCGCCGCGGGCCGGTGAACCCTTCCGGTCACAGCACTAGCTTTCGAAGCGGGGATCAGCCGCCCCAGGAGGTGTCGCACGGCTCCACGAGGCCATCGCCGCCCACCTCGAAGTCCGTCCCGGTGAGGGACGTGCCGGTCGACTGGAGCGCGGTGCCGCCGCAGTCGATGGCGTCGGCGTACGCCGGGGAGGCGGGCTGGATGGCCAGCAGGGCGGCGGTGGCGACGGCGGTGAGGAGCAGGGCGAGGCGCTTCGGCATGGTTTCCCCAGGGACATGGCGGGGCCCGCCCGCTGAGCGGGCCCGGTGCGGTGTGTGGTGCGGATGCGATGCGGGTGCGGTGCGGTGCGTGGACAACACTGGCGCAGCCCGGTGGCGTACGTACGGGAGCGGGCCCTTCACCAACGTGCGTGACTACAAAATGAAGGGGGCTCAGACTGTCCCAAATGCCAGCAGAATGTGGCATAGCGAAGGGGCTGGTGGGGCTTAGGAGACGTAACCGCGTTGAAGGGCGAGGACCACGAGCTGGGTGCGGTTGGCCGTACCGGTCTTGTCGCGCAGCCGGCGCAGGTGCGTGTCAACGGTGTGCGGGCTGATGCCCAGCCTCCGGCCGATGCCCCAGTACGTCTCACCGCCCGCGAGCAGGGCCAGGACCTGGCGCTCGCGGGGAGTCAGGGTGGGCTCGCAGACGGCGGCCTTCAGGGGGTCCTGCAGGGTGCCCGGCATGGCTGGCTCCTTCTCGTCGACGGGGTCCGGAGGCGGGCCGTCAGGCCCGTCCGGGACACCTCTCACCCTGGGGCAGGCCGGGACGCGCGGCGACGGGGGGAACACCTCAGCAAACTGCGTGGCAGCAAAGCGAGGAGTCGGCAAAGTCGACAAAATGGACGGGAGTGGGCAGGGGTCGGGCGGTTGCGGTGAACTGGCCCCCGTCCCCCGTCCCCCGTCCCCCGTCCTTCAGCACGCCGGCTCCATGGCTACCGTGTCCGGCCCGTCATCCGTACTGCCTCGCCGCGAGGCGCCGGTGTTCCTGCGGGGAAACGCCGTAGGCGGCGCGGAACGTGCGGCTGAAGCCTGCTGCATCGGTGAATCCCCAGCGCGTTGCCACCGCGTGCACGGGCAGAGCCGACAGCAACGGATCGAGGAGGTCGGCGGAACAGCGTTCCAGTCGGCGCCTGCGGATCGTCTCGGACACCGATTCCTTGCGTCCCGCGAAGAGCCGGTGCAGGAGCCGCACGGAGATGTGGTGGTGTGCGGCGATGACGGGCGGCGAGAGCTGCGGATCGGCGAGGTTGTCCTCGATGAACAGGTCGAGCCGTCTCAGCAGCAGCTGCCGGCGTGTCCGTGGCGGCAGGCGGTCCGAGGCGTCGAGGTGGTGGGCGAGGAACGCGGTGGCAAGATCCCATGTCATGACGCCGAGGCGCTGCCCGTCCGCTTCGGTGAAGGTCTCCGCCTCCTGGACGACCGACACGAGGTGGCGGGCGAAGACCGCTCCCACCCCAGTCGCGGAGGGGAGGGCATGCGCGAGCAGCCGGTCCACCTTGTTCTCGGGCAGCGGAACGAGGGCTCGCGGCAGGTGGAGGGTGACGGCTCGGGACGGCGCGGTGCCGTCCGTGACCTGGCTGTCGTACGGGCGCGACGAACTCCACATGTTGAAGTCCCCGGGCGACAGCAAGGTCTCCTGACGTAACTGGGAAACCCACATCGCCCCGCCGAGGAGGAGTGTCAGTTCGTACGTCTCGGGGTCGGACCGGTGGATCAGGCGAGCGGTGCGCTCCGACCGCAGGGCGGGGAAGGACATCGTGGCGATCTGCGCGATTCCCAGAGACAGGACCCCCATGCTTCCCGAGAAGCCGGCCGGGTGGTCGCTCGTTACCCGAGTGGGGCCGGCTCCCTGGCTGACGGTCTCGCGCCACCATTCGAAGCGGTGCTCGGGCGGCAGATCCGCCGTGTCGTAGACGGTCAGTCCCAAGAGCCGCCTCCATCCGTTCCGCCCTCTCCGCCCTCTCCGCTCCGGCGCAGGGCCCCCATCGTCGGGAGGTTGCCGCCGGGTCTCCATGGCGCGCGCGGCAGCGCGGCCTGATTCGGCTGCCTCCGGCGATGGCGAGCGGAAGGAACGTACGAGGCGAACGCCGGTCGGCACAGGCAGCACCGCCACCGGAGTGGAAGGTCACGGGGCCGCCGGACGGTCCGCCGGGCGCTCTCGCGAACCGGCTCGTTCCCGACGCCCACGGGCTCTGCCGGGGAGCTCCGAGGGCGTTCGTCCGCACGCTTTCCGTGCGCTGAGGGACAACGATCCGTGCGCTGTGGGCCAACGACCGGGTGGGGCGTGCGGCGGCAGACTTCGGGTGTCGCCAACGCAGCCGCAGCCGCAGCCCGCAGTGGGCCGATGACGGTTTCGACGCTGCGTCAGGTGCGTGAGTTCCACCCAGGACATGCTCACGAAAAGGGGAACCATGAGGAAGAAGACCACGCTCCGGGTGCTCGTCGCCGCAGGCACGCTCATCGGCGCGGTGTTCGCCGGGGTGGTCCCGGCTACCGCCCAGGGGGACGTCCACAAGCCCGCGCCGACCGCCGCATCCCCTGCTGCGACGACCGGGGCGCTCAGCCCGACGGGGGTCTTTCCGACCGGCGACTACTTCTTCAAGAACGTCGAGACCAGCCGCTGTGTCGACGACAGCCAGGCCTACGGCCTGCGCGCCTTCACCTGTAACTGGAGCAACTACCAAAAGTTCCAGTTCTGGCAGAAGGGCAACGGCTACTACCGGATCGCGAACTACGCGACCGGCCGGTGCATCGACGACAGCGACGCCTACGGGCTGCGCGGCTTCGGCTGCAACACCGGCCCCTACCAGGAGTGGAACCTGTACTCGGACGGCGTCACCACCCACCTACGGAACCGGGCGACGGGCCGGAACCTCGACGACAGCTACGAATTCGGACTCCGCACCTTCGCTCCCAATGATCTGAGCTGGCAGAGCTTCACCTTCTACCGGGGGTAGACGGCGGCCGTAGGGATCCGACCCAGGGGCCCGGCATTCAGCACCCGGTGCTGGATGCCGGGCCCCTGGCACGGGTGGAGAGCAGCAGTCCGCGAGGTCGGCAGTTGAGGGCGAAAAGCAGTTCAGCAGGGAGTCCAGATGCGCCCCCAGGCGGTCTGATGATCGCGCCGGTCACCGGGAGAATGTCACTTCTTCCGATCCGAGGCCCACCGCACAGCGCCCAGCAGGTACGCGGGAACACCTCTCAGAAAATGGACGGCCCCCTGTCGGTGTCGGATGCGAGGATCGGCGCGCGTCGGACATCCGACCACAACGGGGGGACGAACATGGACACTCAGAGCACGTACGCATGGCCGCGCAGGGCGGCGCAGTCGGACATGACCCGGCTGGAGGCGTGGCTCGCCCAGCACGGCTGGGAGGTCGACCCGACGGTCTACATGGCCGGCGCTGGCGGGGCGGCCGTCCAGGTACGACGTATCGGGGCGTCCTGGACCGACGGGGACGCCGGACTGTTGATCCTGCCCGCGGAGACCGTGGTGTGGGACGGCCTACGGATGCGGATCGCGCCCCGGGCGGCCGTCCCCGCCCGCTGCACCGTTTCGTAGGACGCCGTGCCCTGGGTCGGGCCGGGCCGGAACCGGGCCGCAAGTCCACGCTGCTGCGCAGGTGGCTGCGCGACGCGGCCGGCAAATGGCCCACTGGCACGCCGAACGCCGGGACGTCCGGTCCGGCCGTCCCGGTGTGGGTGAGCGCGCGCCCTCGTCGGGGAGGAGACACAGATACCCGACGTGCTCGCCGCCGCCACCAGAAGGCTCAGCCGGTACGGGCGGCACCCGGAACTGACCCGAGCTCGCTTCCTTCGGCGTCCGTGGACCGGAGCGCACTGGCAGGTGCTCGTCGACGACCTCGACGAGCACCCCACCGCGGACGAGCGCCGTGCCGTGTTGGAGAAGCTGGCCAACGCCGTCGCGGCGGACCCGCCGCTGTACCGGTGCGTCGTAGCCACCCGCCCTCTGACCGAGAACGAACTCAACGTCCTCGACCGCATCCTCGGCCGCCAGGTGCCGCACCATGCCTACGCATCGCTGCTGACCAGCATCGTGGAAGACAGCACGGAGTCTGATTGCACCCGCGCGCTATCCGCCTGGACGTTGGCTGGTCTGGATGGGCACGAGCAGGCTGGTGCCACGTGGCTCGCCCGCTTCATCGGGAGCGCCGAACCGCCCCGCTCGGCGAAGAGAAGCTAGCCGGCGTGCTGTCGCGAGATGCTCAGTGCGCAGGAAGCTGACTGCCGGCGTCATGCTGACGCCAAGCCATCGACTCCGTGGAACCGGACTTCGTCCCGCTCTGGTGAACATGACGGGTGCCCCGCCAGGGGACTGGCGGGACGGGACGTCCAAGGCGTCAGATCATGAGCAGCAGTCGCGTGTGCGGTACCAGTTTGCGGTTCACACTGGTGCTCTGCACGAAGATCGTGAAGTCGTCGTTGTGGTCCGGCTTGATACGGACTTCCGTGTTTGGCAGGCCGAGCAGGGCTCGGGCCTCCGGTCCCGTATAGACCTGGTCCGTCTTCTTCTCCAGTACCGCAATCTGCTTCTGCGCCTGAATCTTTTCTGACTTGCTCAGCTGGTAGAACGCACAACCGGTACGGTAAGTGTGCCCGCACTCGGTGACCCATTCCCGGATCGCCGTTTCGCGATCAACGGGAATCAGCTGGTACTGCGACGGATCGACCGGGGTGAGACCGGCTGCCTCGATGGTGTCTTTGTTGACCGCATCTGCACCAGTGGAGAACACCGCCCGCGATCCCCGGATGCCCTGGGTGCGGCCTACCATGAAGTTTTCGGTGGCCTTCAGGATGACCTGTCCGGCTTCCTCCAGGCCCTGTGTGCTCGTGGCATCCCAGATGGCGATGTTGTCCTTCGGGAAGCCGCACTGCATGGCCTCGCGCTTTCCCATCTGGTCCGGCACCAGGACGGCCAGGGTCCAGTTGTCCTCCTGTGTCTCGATCATCGTGGCCACGGCCTGCACCAGTTCACGAGGGTCCCTGCTAGGGGCATCGGGGCAGCGGTGGCTTGCGTTCTCCTGCCCGTCGGTCAGTACGAACGTGAGAAAGCTGTGGTCGCCGTAGAGTTGAGCCGTCTGCGCCAGCTCCCGCTGTGACTTCAGCGTGGCCGCCAGCAGAGCCGTCATTCCACCGGCCCGGTACAGCTGCTTCAGGGACGGCATTCGCAGCACGTCCTTGTCGTAGATGACGCACCCCACCTTGTCCGCGAAGACGTACACCGTGACGCGGGTTTCCTGGTCCAGTTCCTGCGATCGGCGGGCCAGATATGCAATCTGTTGGTCGGCGACTTCGACGACCTTACGACTCAGGTGCGACATGGACGAACTCGCGTCCAACACGAGAGCAACGTGATTGATGTAGTTCTGATTTCCCGACATGGCGGCTCCCCCGTTTTCCGACTCGATGCTCCGATCTTCTCATCCAGCACTGACAATCGATCTTGGACTCCCGACCGGATTCCGCTCCAGACGCGCACCGGTCGACCCTCCTCCCGCGCACCCTGAGCTCCGGAATGGGTGTGCTGGTGGGACGGGTTCAGCTGTGAATCCGAGTTTCGCCACGGGGGCACCGCTGACGGCGGGGGTCTGCCCGCCGTGCCGCACGCCGACATCATCCGCGCCGCGCTGCGGGTCCTGGCGAGGGCCGTCTACTTGCTCTGCAGCCTCCCGAGTGGGGTGAGGTCCTCCCCCAGTGCGGTGGCCGCCCCCTTCCAGCTGGTGTCCTCGGGGTAGAGCGCGCTGCGCAGGAAAGCGGTGGTGAGCTGCTGGATCAGGGTGACGCGTGCGGGACTCTCGTCCGTCGTCTCGGCGACCTCGTATCCGGCGATGCCTCCGAGCGAGTGCGCTGCCCCGAACAGCGTGAGCAGGCTCTTGTTTCCCGGGCTGTAGGTGTAAGGGTCGGTGAACCAGTCCGGTCCGCGCGTGGACAGGTGGGACTGGTCGTGGTCCCCGGCGATGATGAGGGCCGGTGCAGTCATGGTGTCGAAGGACGGCCTCATGAAGGGGAAGTGCTCGGCGGCGAACGGGGTCAGGTCGTCGCCCAGGCCGGTCAGGGCGAGCAGCACACCCGCCTTGACGCGGCGGTCGGACATGTCCTCGCCGGGAACACCGTCGGCGTCGAGGATGCGGGCGCCCAGTAGCGCGCTCGCCGTCTGGGCTCCCCAGGAGTGGCCGGCCACGGCGATGCGGCTGCGGTCGAGGCGCCCGCTGAGGCCCGGCACTGACGCTTCCAGGGCGTCGAGTCCGTCCAGTACGCGTGTGAGGTCCTCGATACGGAAGCGCCAGATCCGTGGCGTACGGGGATCCTCGGCCGTCAGGCCGAGCGTCCTGGAGTCGAGGTGGGTCGGCTGCAGGACCACGAATCCGCGGGCGGCCCAGAAGTCTGCCAACGGGGTGTAGCCGTTCATCGACCAGCCGAACCCGTGCGAGAAGACGACGACGGGCAGATTTCTGCCGGTTGCCGGGGCGGACACGCGTACCTGAAGGTCTTCGCCGCGGCCCGGGGCGGACAGGACAGCCGGTTTCGCGGAGACCACCATGGTGGGCGCACCCGCGGCTTTCTGGTGGTCTGCGCGCTCTGCGTCGGACATGGAAGTGCCTTCCGTTCGGTTTCTTCGCGGTCTTGGTCCGGTGGCCCGGCGGGAGGTGGCCGTTGGCGGCGCAGGCCGGGCCGGGCGGGCGGTGGAGGGCGGCGAGGAGCGCCTCTCGTGCGCGGAGTCATCGCGCCGAGTGCCGAGTGCCGAGTGCCGACGATCGCGCGCTCCCGGTGGAGTGTGATGGTGATGGACGGTCCGGTCTGCCGGTCTGCCATCATGGGCGAAACGGAACCTTGCTCCGCTAACAATACGGAACGCCGTTCCGCTTTGGCAACATCACGGAAGGAGGGTCGCGTTGAACGACAGCGACCAGAGCCCGGCGAGCGCAGCCGGATCCAAGCGCAAGGACGCCCGGCGCAACCAGCAGACCCTGCTGGACGCTGCCGCCGCGGTCTTCGCCACCTCGGGCGTGGAAGCACGGGTACGCGACATCGCCGCTAAGGCCGGCGTCGGGATGGGCACGATCTACCGTCACTTCCCCAGCCGGGCGGACCTCGTCATCGCCGTCTACCGCCACCAGGTCGAAGCCTGCGCCGAAGCCGGGCCAGCCCTACTGGCAACCAGCCCGACCCCACACGCCGCCCTCGGGCGGTGGGTCGACCTCTTCGTCGACTTCCTGGTCACCAAACACGGCCTCGCAGCCGCACTGCAGAACGACAGCTCCGGCTTCGAGACGTTGCACGCCTACTTCCTCGACCGCCTCCTGCCGGTGTGCACCCAACTCCTCGACGCTGCTGCGGCCGCCGGTGAGATCCGCTCCGGCCTCGACGCGTATCAGCTCATGCGTGGCGTCGGAAACCTCTGCATCGGTGCCGAGAGCGACCCCCGCTACGATGCGCGCCCACTGGTCGCGCTCCTCGTCGCAGGACTACGGCAACCGCGCTGACCGCGGCGCTCGGCCAGTGACTCCGAACGCCGAGCGCTGTTCCACCCGGTTTCCCTCCAGAGCACCGAAACGCCCGACGGGCAGCCACCAGCGCCTCCCGTCAACATGCGGGGCCGGTGAGGACCCCACGGCCACGCGGGTACCTTGGGTTCCCGCCCACCTCAACGGCGCGGCGCGCACGAACCGGCCCGTCTGCAGGGCAACCGGTGAACTCCACTCCGTGCCGCCGCTGCCGGTCTCGATTCCGGCAGCCGATACCGCCCCGCCTCGTTCACCGCCAGGCCCAGCGGATCCTCCCTCGCCGGGTTCGTGGACCCGCTCCATCGGACCCTCCCACCGCCTCCTCGTCTCCGAAGTCACCGCCCTCGGCCCGCCGTCACCAGTCAGCCGCGAACCGGCGCGGTCAGCGCGCGGTCGGCGGTCATCTCGCGCAGGTAGCCGTCGATCGCGGCGAAGGTCGCTTCCGGCTGTTCCAGCTGCGGCAGGTGCCCCGCCTCGGGAATGATCTGAAGCCGACCGGTGCCGAAGGCTTCGGCGTACACGGCGCCGTAGGCGGGAGTGACGATGCGGTCGCTCTCGCCCCAGAGCAGGAGCGCGGGAACGTCCACGCTCCGCAGTCGGCGGAGCAGCTTCGGGTCGTGCATGTAGGGGTCACCGGCAAGAGCGCGCAAGGTGGCCACGTTGTCGCGCTGCAGGGCGACTTGGCCGGCGGGGAGCACCTCGGGGTCGCGGTAGAAGCGCGCCGAGTCGTGCCAGGCGTACTCGGCCACGCCGAGAGCGTCGAGCGCGAAGAAGTCCCTGATCGGCTCGGCCTCGACGTGGACTCCGACCGGGTCGATCAGTACGAGCCCGGCGATGGTTCCACCGGTGTCCCGCACCGCCATCTCCGCTGCGATCCAGCCGCCGATCGAGGAGCCGACGACCACGACGTCACGCAGCCCGCGGCCTTGGAGGTGATGCAGGTAGGCGAGGGCGAGATCGTCGATGCCGGTCAGCCACCCCGGGCGGTGGGTGCCGTCCCATCCCGGGTGTACCGGCGTGATGGTGTGCGCGGTCCGTGCGAGGTGGGACGAGAGACCGGCAACCGTGGCCGGCCCCCCGCCGCCGTGCAGGACCAGGCAGGGCGTACCGGTTCCGGCTTCGGTCAAGGTGAGGGACAGGTCCGGGTACAGGGCGACGCTCTTGTCTTGGGTCATGCAGCGACCCTAACTAAACTTATTTATATAAACAAGCTTAGTTAGGGCTAGACTGAGGCCATGCTCGAAGAACTGCAGATCCTTGGAAGGGCCGTGAAGCAGGCCCAGTACAAGCAGCACCGCGCACTGGACAGCCGCCTCGCCACCGCCGGCACAACACTGGCGCAGTGGGACGCCCTCCGCGCGATCAGTCGAGCGCCCGGGGCATCGGCCCGCGCCCTGGCTGCGGCGACGTTCCAGAGCGAGCAGGCGTTCGGCACACTCGCCGGCCGGCTGACGGCCCTGGGCCTGATCGACCGCAGGCCGGGCGTCGGCCGGCGTCTTGAGCACTACCTCACGACCTCGGGCGAAGAGGTCCTGAGCGCGGGACACCGGATCGCCGACGAGGTTCTCGCCTCGTGCTACTCGCACCTGTCCCCGGGCGACCGCGCCACGCTGCTCGACCTGCTCCAACGCATCGAGGACGGTACGGGCACGTAGGTGGGCACGGGATGCCTGGGGTAGCCGCCGGGGCGGTGTGCCGCGTCTGCGGTACCGGAGACGGGCGGGACGCGGGATAATCAGGTCCATGGTCGTGTCCTCCTCCAGCAGCGCGGCGCCCTCGGCGGCCGAGGTGCTCCGTGCCCGGTACGCGAGCCGGCTGCCCGCCTCCCTGGAGAAGCTCGCAGGTCCGCGGCACGGTGTGGTCGAGCTGCCGCTGCACGTGGCCTGGTCCGGACTGCGCACCTATGACCTGGACCGCCCGCGTCTGCGGATGGGCCTGTACCGCACCGTCCTGGCCGAGGGGCAGCACGAGGACCTCGTGGCCCTCCTCGACCGAGATCTTCTCCAGGAACAGTGGCCCGTCCTGCGCACCCTGGTCAGCCGGCACGTCCGGCAGGTCTGGGAGGAAGCCTTCCCCGAGCTCGCGACCGCGAGGTCCGCCGCCGCGTGAAGCTGAGCGACCTGCACCGCCGGCTCCTGGCCGCGGTGATCGACATCGGCGCCCCGTACCCCCTCGTGCTCACTGGCCGAGCGGGGCTGGCAGGTTCGCGTGATCGACGTGGACGCGCTCTCGGCCCGGCTGCTGGTCGTCGACCCGGACTCCGGCGAGGAGTGCGAGGTAGACGTCCTCAAGGAACACTTCTGGACGCCGCCGGCCCAGACCGAGTACGGGCCGGTCCTCGCCTTCGACTCCGTGATCGGCACCAAGGTCCGCGCCCTGGCGGACCGGGGTGCCGTGCGCGACCTGATCGACGTCCACGCGGCTTCCCGCCACCGCACCACCAAGGAGCTCGAACGCCTCGGCGAGCGACACGGCCGTGACGAGTTCCGCCTCGACGACCTCCGCGACCGTCTCGCCGGGGCCGACTGGGCCGACGACGCCGAGTTCGCCGCGTACGGCCTGACCGAAGCCGAGACGGCCGAGCTGCGCGCCTGGGCCCTGGGCTGGGTCTGCGATCTGGACGAACGTCTGCACGAACGCCCCGAGGACCCGGAGTACGACGAGGACGAGAGCTGATACCGCGGGGGGCCTCCGCAGCCCGGGACTCGGGCGGTCCCGCGGCGGCCGGCGGCGAAGTCGCCGTCGGGAAGTCGAGAACGCGGCAGAGCGCCTCGACATCCTCCAGGAGACCGTCCTGAGGTGCTGGCGGTCAGCGATTCGCGCCCTGGGTGCGGCCTCCGGGCCGTAGGAACGCACCGTGTTCCGGTGGCTGTTGAGCCGATGGCTCCCGTACCGCTTCCGGTGCGCGTCCCTACGTACTGTCCCCGCAGCGACGGAGCGCCGGCGCTAGTGGGGGATTCCGTCGATCAGTTCGCGAGCGCCCTGGCGGAGCAGCGCCACGGCGACGGACGTGCCGAGGGTGGCGGGGTCGAGCGGTCCGGCCCATTCGTGCGCACGCAGGACGCGCTTGCCGTCAGGGGTGAAGACCTTCGCGTACAGGGCGAGCTCGCCGTCGCCCTCGGTGCTGGCGTATCCGGCGATCGGCGAGTTGCAGTGGCCCTGCAGGACGTGCAGGAGCATGCGCTCGGCCGTGGCCTCGCGGTGCGTGGCCGGGTCGCCGAGCGCGCTGACCGCCTCGATGACCGGGGTGTCGTCCTCGCGGCACTGGAGGGCGAGGATCCCGGCGCCGATCGGCGGGCACATCGTCTCGGGTGACAGGACCTCGCTGATGACGTCCCGACGGCCGATCCGTTCGAGTCCCGAGACGGCCAGCAGCAGGGCGTCCGCCTCGCCAGCGGCGAGCTTGTCGAGCCTGCGGTTCGCATTGCCGCGCATCGGTACGCACGTCAGGTGCGGGTGGCTCGCGGCCAGCTGGGCGGCCCGACGGACGGAGGACGTTCCGATCCGGGTGCCGGACGGGAGGTCGTCCAGGGTGAGTCCTGCCGGGTGAACGAGGGCGTCGCGGATGTCGTCGCGCTTGAGGAACGCGGCGAAGACGGTGCCGGCCGGCAGGGGCCGGTCCGCGGGGATGTCCTTGACGCAGTGCACGGCCAGGTCGGCGTCCCCGGCCAGCAGGGCCGCGTCCACCTCCTTGGTGAACGCTCCCTTGCCCTCGACGGCGGCGAGGTCCCCCATCCACTTGTCCCCGGTCGTCTTGACCGCCACCACCTCGGTGGTGGTGTGGGGGTGGAGCGCGGCCAGTTCTCGGCGGACGCGCTCCACCTGGGCGAGGGCCATCGGAGAGTCGCGGGAGACGATGCGGATCAGTTCAGGGGCGGACATGCCGCCCACGATAGACCCTCGGACGGGCGCTCCGACGACCGGATCGGAAGCCCATCCGGGTTGTGCGGTAGGCGAGTTGCAGGCGTAGGGCAGGTGTTCGAGGCGCTGCCAACTCAGGGCTGGTGCACGGTCGGGCACGTCGGCCGGGCGTCGGTTCGCGAACGATGTGGATTGCGCCGGACGCCCTCCGGTCCAGAAGGCCAGTGAGCTTCGCGGTGGGTCCGCGGTGGGTCCGCGGTGGGTGTGGCGAGGCGGTCGCCCAGGTCCGGGGAGGGAAGTTGCCGGCCGGGGCGCCGTGATGGGGCGGAGCGTCGAGGGCGGAATCCGCGGTGCCGCTCGGCCCGGGCCGCGGATGTCCGGCGGTGCGGCACCGATGCCGCACCGATGTCGTACTGAGGTGGCACCAACGCGGCGCGTCGTGCGAGGCCAGCCGCCGCGTCGGCCGCTCCCCCGGGGCGGCGGGACGGTGTCAGCTGCCGTTCAGCGCGTCGGCGACCGCGCGGGCGAAGGCCTCGGGGTTGTCGAACATGATGGTGTGGCCGCAGTCCGGGATCGCTCGGACGGTCACGCCCGAGGCCGCCAGTTGCTCGGCGCCGGCCGGCGCGCCATCCGCCGCCGGGTGGAGGTAGGTCCGCGGGACGGACAGCTCCAACAGCTGCTCGCGCAGGGCGGGGACGGTTCCCCGGGCCCGGTGCACCGCGCTGCGGTACAGAGCCTCACGCCCGGCCAGTCGCATCGTCGCCCACCAGGCCGGTCCGACCCGCTGCTCGGTCCGCTGCCAGCCGTCCGCCAGGAACTCCTCCTCCGTGAAGGCCTCGATGGCGCTGCTGCCAGGACGGGGAACCGGTGGCGCCGGGTCGAGGGAGGCATCCACCAGGACCAGCTTCGAGACGAGCCGCGGGTGCCGGGCGGCGAGCAGGATCGCCACCGCACCGCCCATGCTGTGCGCGATGACCTCGGCGCCCGTCACCGCCGCGGCGTCCAATGCGGCCGCCACGGCGTCCGCGTGAGCCTCCATCGTGTAGCTGAAGTCCGCCGGGCGGTCGCTGATGCCGAAGCCGAGCAGGTCGAGCAGCAGCGACCGCCGACCGGTCAGCAGCGGGTGCGCAGCGGCGGATGCCGAGTAGACCGGCGAGCTGGCGCCGAGTCCGTGCAGGTAGAGCCGAGCCGGCTCGGCGCCGGGGATCTCCACCCAGCGGATCCGGTCGCCGTTCGGGGTGACGGGGGCATGGTGCACGGCCGACTCCTTGGCTCGGTGATGGTGAGGTGGTGGTACGCGCTCACCATACCTCGGCATCGAGGTATATCAGTATCGATGCATCGAGTCCGTGGTCTGACAGCATGGGCCCATGCTCAAGCTCGCGATCCTCGGGTTCCTTCACGACCAGCCGCTGCACGGCTACGAGCTGCGCCGGCACCTGGCCGCACTCACCGGTCACGTCCGCCCGATCAGCGACGGCACCCTCTACCCGGCGATCAAGCGCCTCGAGGCCGACGGCCTGCTCGTCCGCGAGACCGAGCCCGGATCGGCCGCCGCCCCCCGGCACACCCTGCACCTCACCCCGGCCGGGCGTAGCGCACTGCTCGAACGGCTGCGCACGCCGGAGCAGTTGGACATCAGCGATGAGAACCGCTGGTTCACCGTCTTGGCGTTCCTGCGCCACCTCGACGACCCCGCCGAGCAGGCCACCGTGCTCCGCCGCCGGCTCGGCTTCCTCAGCGAGCCCGCCAGCTTCTTCTACGACGGCGCCCGGCCGCTGCGCACCGAGGAGGTCACCGACCCGTTCCGGAGCGGAATCCTGCTGATCGCCCGTGCGACGACCCGGGCCGAACTCGCCTGGCTACACGAGACGCTCGCCACCCTCGACGGCGGCCCGCTCCCGACACCGCCTACCGGCACCCCGTGATCAGGCACTGCGGAGTCGCCCGGGACCCGGCGGCGGCGCCGCGTGATGCAGGCGCCGGCTCTGAGGCACCTCCCAGGTGATCAGGCCCTTCGCGTCTGCTTCGGCCTGGAGCTGAGAGACGATCCGAGCCCAGGTCCCGTTGCGCTGCCAGCGGCGAAAGAGGTCGTAGACCCGGTCCCACGGCACATACCGTTCCGGCACATCACGCCACGGGGCACCCGTCCGGGTCCGCCACCGTATACCGTCTATCAACTGCCGCCGCGTCCACACCGGCGCGCCCCGGCTTGATGCCCTGCGGCAGCAACGGCTCCAGCCGGGCCCATTGGCCGTTCGTCAGTTCTCCATGCCCCGCAGAGGCGTGATCATTCACGACCAAGATCCACTCTTGTCACAGGCCCTTAGTCGCTGTTCCGGGGCGGATGCAGTCGGCTGAAACCTGCCTGCAGGGTGTGGAGGGTGACGACACCTCCACCGAGCATCTCGGCCTTCTGCCCGAGCTGGTCCATGACCAGCGCGCTCGGCCGGCCGTACACGTCGATGGATCTCATGCGGATGAGCGCACCGAACGAGCGGAACTTCGGTCCGCCGAGCTCCATGTGGAGCTCCAGCGACGCCGAATCAGGATGGATCGCCACCGTGGTCATCGTGGACTCGGACTCGTCGATGTAGAAGTGGTAGGCGACCAGCTGCGGCTCGCGCGCCTGGACGAACGCGGCCAGGTCGCGCATCCCGTTCTTGACTTCCGCGAGCTTGCCCTCGCGGATGTCCGAGCGGTCAACGTAGTAAATGGGTTCCGCCATGCCGCCTGAACCTACCGATGGACGCCCGTTCGCTCCGCTCGGCGCGCGGCCCCGCCCCCCTCAGGCTCATACCCCGCAACGCACCGGCCGTCACTCCCCCCTCGGCATCACTCGCTTCTGAGCAGGCCGACGGTGCCCGCCAGGCCCTCGTCTCCGTGGCCCTGGGCCACCCTGCGGCGCATCAGCTCCATGTAGGGGGTGAGGAGCCGAGCATCGACGGACTGGTCCTGGGCCGTGGCCAGGAGCGTGTCGTTGGCCGCCGTCATCATGGCGAGGTTGGAGGTGACGCCCTCGGTGTAGTCACCGCTTTCCAGTTGGGCCGCGATGCCGTGGGCGGCTGGGGACATGGCGCCGAGCCATTGCGCGAGCAGCGTGGCGAATCGGGCCCGGTCGAGGTCCTTCTCGGGTTCCACCAGGGCGAAGGCGTGGGTGATGCCTGCGAACATGCCGGTCATCGCGCTGAGCAGGGCGATGTCGTGGAGCGCCGCGTGGCCGGGGTCCTCGCCGACGAACTTCGCGCCGGCGGGGGCCTCCAGTGCCTCGCGGTGGCGCTCGAACAGCGCGTGGTCACCGCTGTAGAAGACGTAGCCGCCGGTTTCCGGTCGGCCGATCATCGGAGGGACGGCCATGATCCCGCCGTCCAGGAACCGAGCCCCGCGCTCCTCGGCCCAGCGGGCGCGCTGCCGGGCCTGGGCGGGGGTGTTCGTGGTCAGGTTGACCACGTCCTTGCCGTTCAGGTCGGTGCCGTCCAACGCCTCGCCCACGGAGGCGTCGTCCAGCAGGCACAGGACGACGGGACCGGTTGCCGAAGCCACCGCCTCGGCCGGGGTGGCCACCGCCCGGGCGCCTCCTGCGGTCAGGGGGTCGGCCTTGCCCGGGGTGCGGTTCCAGACGGTCAGCGGGTGTCCCGCGGTCAGCCAGGCGCGGGCGAGTGCGGTGCCCATGTCGCCGAGGCCGAGGAGCGTGACGGGGGTCTTGGAAGTGTTGGGGGTGTCCATGCCGATCAGGCTCGTTCACGCCCGGACCATGATCAAGTACGCACTCTTTTGTGGGTGGTTACCTTAAGGTGAGGGGATGACCAGGCGGGACGCTTACGTGTGCGGCATCGACGCAGCGATCGACGTGGTCGGCGGCAAGTGGAAGGTGCTCGTCCTGTGGGCGCTCGCGGCAGGTCCCCGCCGGTTCGGTGAGCTGCGGCGTGGCATCCCCGGTGTCACGGAGAAGGTTCTCGCCTCGCATCTGCGGGAGCTGGAGGCCGATCGCATCGTCTCCCGGGAAGAGGCGTTCGAGGGGGCGGTACGCCGCGTCACTTATGCCCTCACCCCGCTCGGCGTCTCCCTGAACGAGGCACTGGGCCCGCTGGGCGCCTGGGGCAGGGAGCATCTCCTGCGCGAGCGGAGCGCACACGACGACGTGGTGTGACCGCGCAGCCGAGCAGGCCCCCGTCGAGCGCGGGCGCTCGCCGAACGAGAAGTCCGAGGCGTACACGGAGACGGTCACCACAGCGCACGGGGGCGTCCGCCGGGGCGCGGCGGTGGGCCGCACGGGTGCGGGGTGTGCTTCATTCTAGGATGGTCGAGATAGCGGGGAAGGCGGAATGCAGCATGGCCCGGATGGAACCGCGACCGCACCAGCGCGAGGCGGTGGACGCGGTGCTGAAGGCCCTGGAGTTCCCGGCCTCTGGGCCCCTCCCGAAGTCCGGGATGCGCACCCAGGTGGTCATGGCCACGGGTTCGGGCAAGTCCCTCGTGGCGGCCAGGAGCGCGATGGAGTTGCACGCGCGCCGGGTGCTGGTGCTCGTGCCGTCGCTGGATCTGCTGGCCCAGACCGTCACGGCGTGGCGGGCGGCGGGCCGTACGGGGCCGATGCTCGGGGTTTCCTCGCTGCGCGGTGACGAGTTCGGGTTCCCGAACACCACCGACGCGAACGAGCTCGCGCGGTGGACCGCACACCACGACCAGGTCACCGTGTTCTCCACCTATGCCTCGCTCGGGCTGGGCACACTGGAGCGCGCCCATACGGCGGGGATGCCCGCCTGGGACCTCGTCGTCGTCGACGAGGCGCACCGTACGTCCGGGCGGATCGGCAAGCCCTGGGCCGTCGTGCACGACAATGCCCGGATCCCCGCGGCCCGACGGCTGTACATGACCGCCACGCCCCGCCTGTGGCAGGCCGGGGAGGACGAGCAGCAGCAGGGCGGCCCCGGCGAGCTCGTGGCCTCGATGGAGGACGACGAGCACGGTGTCTTCGGAGCCCGCTGCTACACCCTCACCCTCTCCGAGGCCATCGACCGGAAGATCATCGCCCCGTACCAGGTCGTATGCCTGGACATCAGCGACGCTCGTTTCCAGGCAGCGAAGCTCCTCGGCGCGCAGCAGCGCTCCGACCGGGTGCGCGGCACCCGCATGGCGGCCCTGCAGACCGCCTTGGTGAAGGCCGCCGCTACGGAGGGCTTCACGCGCACGCTGGTCTTCCACCACCAGGTCAAGGAGGCCGAGGCGTTCGCGACCAGCCTCCCGGACGTCGCCGAGCAGCTCCACGCGACGGATCCGCAGCGGTATCCGCGGGCCGTGTGGGCCGATTGGCTGTGCGGCGAGCACCCGGCCCTGTACCGGAGACGCGTACTGGACGACTTCGCTGCCGGGACCGCAGCCGACGGCACTGCGGTGGAGAAGGTGTTCCTCGGTTCCGTACGCGTCCTCGGCGAAGGCGTCGACACGGCCCGGTGCGACAGCGTGTTCTTCGCCGACCTGCGCGGTTCCATGCCCGACCTGGTCCAGGCGGTGGGGCGGGCGCTGCGCATGCAGCCGGGTGACGGGAAGCTGGCCTCCCTGGTGGTCCCGGTGCTGCTCGGGCCCGGGGAGACACCGGATGACATGCTCACCTCCCGGTCCTACGCGGGCCTGGCCAAACTCCTGGAAGCCCTCCGGGCGCACGACACCCGCATCGTGGAAAGGCTCGCCGAACCACAGGCACCCAGCCGTTACACGCCGCTGTCCCGGGCCGGGAAGCCCGCGCAGTGGCATCCGGATTCCGAAGGCATCAGCGGACCCGCGCACGCCCTGCTGAAGTTCTCCACGCACCGCGACCCCGCCAAACTCGCCGCCTTCATCACGCTGCGGGTCCTCGAACCGGAACGGACGCATTGGCTCCGTGGTCTTGAGGCCGCCATGCTCTACCGCCAGGAACACGGCGACCTCCGCGTCCCCTTCACCTACAGGGCGCCCGAGTCCGAGAAGGCGGAGCAGGAGTCGCCGCGGCGCGCCCGTATCCGCCGTGAAGGTCGGGAAGGGCGGGAAGGGCGGGAAGGGATCCGGGCGGGTCTCGACGCATTGGAAGGGGCGGTGGCCGAGGAGGACCAGGAGGCGGTCGACGAGGTCTTGCTGGCGGCTGCGGAAGACGTCGGTCGGCATCCCGTGCGCTGGCCGGCCGTGCTGGCCGGGTTCCCCCTCGGGCAGTGGATCGCCGACGCCCGCCGCAACCACGCTGCCGGTCAGCTCCCCGACGAGCGGGTGAGGCAGCTCGACGACCTCGGCATGGTCTGGTCCGAACGTGACACCGCCTGGGAGGAAGCCCTCGCCGCCGCCACGGGATGGGCCGCCGAGCACGGACACCTGCTCGCCCCCGTCGACGCCACCTGGCACGGACAGCCCGTCGGGACCTGGCTCAAGAACGCACGGGCCGCGGCGCGCCGGACCGCGGAGAGCGAGCGGCGCGAGGCCGAGGGGGAGGCGCCGTTGCCGTCGGTGTGGTCCATGGCCCGGGAGCGGCGCGAGCAGCTCGATGAGATCGACCCCGCCTGGTGCCCGGTCTGGCCCGTCACCTGGCAACGCTGCTTCACCCTGGTACGACGTCACGTGGAAAACGGTGGACGGCTCCCCGCGGCACCGGGCGAGGTGGTCGTCCAGGGAGAGGACCTCGGACGATGGGTACGTGCCCAACGCTGGAGCTGGGACGGCCTGGCGGTGGGGCAGCAGTGGATGCTGGAGAACGTCCTCGGCCTCGCACCGGCCAGCGCGCGCGAGCGGGCGACAGCGGTCGGGCGGACCAGCCAGGCCGACAAATGGACGGTCAACCTGGCCGCCGCCACCCGGTTCTACCAGCGTGAGGGCCACCTCACGGTGCCCCGGAAGCACGTCGAACCCGTCGGCGTCGACGAGAAGGGGCTGCCCGCCGCGGAAGGGCGGCAGGTACGCGAGGTCCGCGCGATCAAGCTCGGTGCCTTCATCGCCAACTGTCGCGTCAGGAAGGCGTCCCTGGCCGGTGAACGCGTGGCACAGCTCGACGCGATCGCGATGAGGTGGGCCGCGTGAACCGACTCGGGCCCGACCCCACCCCGAGGCGTGCGTGCCCGCCCGACCCCACCCCGAGGCGTGCCCGCCCGGCCCCACCCCCACGGGTACCCGCGCGGCACCGGGCCCACGGTCCGGTGCTCGCGTGGGCGCTCCCCGCTACGGGGCGACGGGCAGCTGGCGCTTGTGGTCGGTGAGGCGGTAGCGGCGGACGATCGTTTCGAAGGCCCGTTCGTCCACCGGCTTGCCCTCCAGGAAGTCGTCGATGTCGTCGTACGTGACCCCGAGCGCGTCCTCGTCGGCCTTGCCCGGGTCGAGGGTCTCCAGGTCGGCCGTCGGGGTCTTCCACACCAGCTCGGCGGGCGCGCCCAGCGCGTCCGCGACGGCGCGCACCCGGCGCTTGGTCAGGCCGGTCAGCGGGACCAGGTCGGCGGCGCCGTCGCCGAACTTGGTGAAGAAGCCGGAGACCGCCTCGGCGGCGTGGTCGGTGCCGACGACCAGGCCGTCGTGCGCGCCGGCCACCGCGTACTGGGCGATCATGCGCTGTCGGGCCTTGATGTTGCCGTGCACGAAGTCCTGGTGGTGGGCGTCGCGGAAGGCCACACCGGCGGCCAGCGAGGCCTGGAGCGCGGCGTCGCTCGCGGGCTTGACGTCCACGGTCAGCACGTGGTCGGCCCGGATGAAGGAGAGCGCGAGCTGGGCGTCGTGCTCGTCAGCCTGGACGCCGTAGGGCAGCCGCATCGCGTAGAACCGGGCCTCGTGCCCGGCGGCCCGGGCCCGCTCGACGGCGAGCTGGCAGAGCCGTCCGGTGGTGGTGGAGTCGACGCCGCCGCTGATGCCGAGTACGAGGGAGCGCAGACCGGCGGAGGTCAGCCGCTCGGCGAGGAAGGCCACCCGGCGTTCGATCTCCCGCTCGGCCTCGAAGGTCTCGGCGACCTGGAGTTCCCGGGCGATCTCCTGCTGCAGGGCGATGGACGCCGGCTCGCGCACGTCTGCTCCTTGTTCTGGTTCACGGTGGTGCTGTCGCGCCCACCCTACCCAGCCGGGAGGGCGGGGGCCGAAGGGCCCGGCACCGCCTGCCACCTGCTGTTGCCGCGCGGGCCCGGACCGGGCGGGGCGCCTCAGGCGCCGGCCAGGATCAGTGCGCTCAGCGAGAGGAGGGCGAGCCCGGCGGCCACCGCCAGTCCGCCGTGCAGGCGCACCAGGATGCGGGCCGTCCGGGTCGCCGTTGAGGGGGCGGCGTCCCGCCGCGCGGTGGGGCCGAGCACGTCGCAGGACCGTAGGAGACCGAGGGCGCTCCGCGCGATCCGGTCGGTCGCTCCTCGAAAGTCCGTCAGCAGGGCCAGGCCGCCCAGCAGCATGGCGATGCCCAGGACCACCCGCACGCCCAGCATCCACGCCCTCCCCCGAACCCGCGCACCCGTTCGTCCGTCCGTCCGTCACGCCATGATCCCACCGGGCGTGCCGTGTGGTGGGACGGCGGTGGCCCGAACCCTGGGGAGGTTCGGGCCACCGCAGGGGGGAGGTCGCGTTACGCGGCGGCTGCTCCGTCGGCCGTGACCACGGGGCGGACCCGGGTCAGCATCAGGTGCAGGAACCGGTCGGGGTGGCGGAACGACGCGAAGTGGCTCGCGTTCTCGATCAGGGCGAACTCCTTGACCGGGGCCTCGACGTCGTCGAAGAAGCGGCGGGCGCGTTCGGCCGGTGTGATGACGTCCGCGTCGCCCTGGAAGATGAAGAACGGGAGCGCGAAGCGGGTGCCGTCGGCCCGGTCGTCGAAGGCGGCGAGGGCGGGGGTGAACCGGCCGGAGAACTTCATGCCCGTGAAGTAGTGCCCAAGTTCGCGCAGCGAGTGCAGCGGCGAGAACCACAGCGACCGCAGCACGACCTTCTTGAGGGTGTCGAGCGTCAGGGGGTCGGAGGCCACGGTCAGTTTGTCGTACGCGGCCCGCTGCTCGGCGGTCCAGCGGCCGGGGTCGTGGCCCATCTCCTCCGCGACCGCGGCGTCCTCGTGCTTGCCGGCGGCACGCAGTCGGGCCAGGAGCGCCGCGTGGACGGAGGTGTCACGACCGGCGTCCAGGATGTTCTGGTCGGTGCCGACGTAGGCCGAGTACAGCTCGGGGTGGCTGCGGGCCAGCCGCAGTCCGAAGACGCTGCCGAGCGAGCTCGCGACGAGGAGCACCCGGTCGGTGCCGAGCCGCTCGCGGGCGTACCGGGTGACCTCCAGGGCGTCCTCGTACAACCGGGTGAAGCTCATCTCGCCCTGGCCTTCGGGGCCGGAGCGGCCGAAGGTCTTGCCCGCCCCGCGCATGTCCCAGCGCACGATCGTGAAGTGTTCCTCCCAGGACCGGGTGCGCGGGCCGAAGATCGAGTGGGAGGAGCCGGGGCCACCGTGGATTTCGAACATCACGGGGTTGGCCAGGTCCTCACCGCGGATGGAGATCCACTGCTCGATGCCACCGATCCGGACGAAGCCCTGCTCGTCGATGCCAGCGGGGTTGTCGATGCGCATGAGGCGGGCGTTGCGGGTGCGCTGGAGTCCGCGGTAGCCCAGCAGGCCGGTGACGAGCACGGCGAGGAGGACTGCCAGGAGGACTGCGACGACGGTGAGGACGGTGAGGACGGTGGCAAGCATGGCGAATCCCCGTAACTGTGTATGCGATAAACGATTACGTTTACGTAATATACAGTTTCACGGAGCCCCGTCAACAGGTCGGCGGCTCGCACCGATCCGAGGAGCGGGGCCGCATGGCCAGGAGCAGGGACGAGAAGCGTGATCCGGCGGTCAGCCTGGCCCTCCTGTGGGGCGAGCAAGGACAGCCGCGACGCGGCCCGAAGCCCTCGTTGAGCGTCGAACGCATCGTGGAGAGCGCACTCGACATCGCCGATACGGAAGGGCTGGACGCACTGTCCATGCAGGGCGTCGCCGCACGCCTGGGCGTGACGACCATGGCGCTGTACCGCTACGTCCCCGGCAAGGCCGAAATGCTCGACCTGATGGTCGACGCCTCCTTCGGACCGGCTCCCGCCGTCACCGACGTGCCGGGGGGCTGGCGACCGCAGCTGACCGCATGGGCCCGCCAGTGCTGGGAGCAGTACCAGCGCCGGCCCTGGATCGTGTCCGCCACGGGAATGCGCCGTCAGCTGATGGGGCCCCGTCAGCTGGCCTGGCTCGACTCCGCCTTGGCCGCACTGTCGGGAACGGGGCTCCCCTTCGCCCAGCAGCACGAGATCTTCCTGCTGGTCATCGGTCACGTCCGCAACCTGGCGCAGCAGCTCGTCGACGAGGACGAGGAGGGCCGTCAGGAGTGGAACCGGCTCACGGCGGACGTGTGGGAACGCCACGGCGACCGGTTCCCCTCGCTGAGCGCGGCCATCGCGGGCGGGGCTTTCGCCCCGCACGGGGACGATCGGCTCGACTTCGGGCTGGAACGGATCCTGGACGGCGTCGCGGCCATGATCGAGCGGGACTGAGCCACGGGGCCGGCGCCGCGGGACGGGAGCGGCGACGCCCCGCGCTGCGCTCCGCGGCCTCTACCACCCCCGCGGCGCGGCGGCGTAGCAATGCCGAGGCCGGTGCCCATGCAGGTGCCGACGGCCCCGGGCACACCGCTGACCGTGCTGCCGGGTGGCAGCACGGTCAGCGGTGCGTGCCCTCCGTCAGGCGACGACCGTCCAGGTGTCGTTGCCGGTGAGGAGGGTGGCGAGGTCGCCCTTGCCCTTGGTGTCTACGGCGGCTTCCAGTTGGTCGGCCATGAGGGTGT
>NZ_JBEXQA010000034.1:0-66307 GCF_040612395.1 Streptomyces sp. NPDC006430 | reverse complement strand
AGGGCGGCGCAGCCCGCGGTGCCCGGCAGCAGCGGACGGACCTGGGCGGCGTCGCGCGCATTGTCGAGCAGGACCAGGACGCGGCGCCCGTCGAGGAGCGAACGGTACAGAGCGGACCGCGCCTGCAAGCTGTCAGGGAGATCAGCAGCACGGACACCCAACGTGTGGAGGAAGTCGCCGAGGACGGCCTCCGGTTCGGCGGGGTGGACCCCTGTGCCGTGGAGGTCGACGTACAGCTGGCCGTCGGGGAAGTGCGAGCGGGCGGCGTGGGCGACGTGCACGGCGAGGGTGGTCTTGCCGATGCCGCCGATGCCGGCGAGCGCGGAGATAGCCATGACCTGGTCCTCGGCGCCGGCGGAGAGGATGGTGCCTAGTTCCTCGACGAAGCTGGAGGCACCCGTGAAGTCGGGAACAGTTGCGGGGAGTTGGGCAGGCCTCACGCGTACGGGCGCGGCGGCCGGGCCCGGTTCCTCGGCGTGCGCGAGTTCCGCGTCGGCGTTCAGGATGCGCTGCTGGAGCGCGGCGAGTTCGGGTCGGGGCTCGACGCCGAGTTCGTCGGCGAGGAGCCGGCGGGTGTCGGCGTACACGGCGAGCGCCTCGGCCTGCCGGCCGCTGCGGTAGAGGGCTAGCATGAGGAGCTCGCGCAGGCGTTCGCGCAGCGGGTGGGCGGCGGTGAGGGCGGTGAGCTCGGAGACGGCCTCGGCGTGGTGGCCGACCTCCAGGTCGAGGTCGAGGCGCGCCTCCAGTAGTTGGAGGCGCCATTCGGCGAGCCGGGTGCGCTCGGTCTCGGCGTGCGGGCCGGGGACCCCGGCAAGGGGTTCGCCGTCCCACAGGTCCAGGGCGCGGGCCAGGAACGTGCAGGCGAGGGCGCGATCGCCCGCGGCGCGGGCCTTCTCGGCGTCGGCGGCGAGACTGCGGGCGACGTCGAGATCCAACGAACCCGGGGGCAGCCTGAGGGCGTAGCCACCGGATTCGCTCACGAGGTACGAAGCCGGGAGCACTTTCCGCAGCCGTGAGGCATACGTGCGCGTGACGGCCAGAGCTTGCGGCGGTGGGGCTTCGCCCCACATCGCGTCGATCAGTTCCGGCATGGTGGCGGTGCGGCCGTCCCGCAGCAGGAGTGCGGCGAGCAGGGCGCGCTGCTGGGGGGTGCCGGTGGGCAGGGCCTCGGCGCCGCGCCAGGCTCGGACCGGGCCGAGCACCGCGAACCTGAGATCCGCCGTGTCTGCTGCCGTCACTTGGCCTCGCACCACCATTCTCCGACGGGGCCCTGTGTGTTTGTATGCAGGACGTACATCGTTCGTATATCTCCGAAGCCCAGCATGGGTGAACTGACGTCCACCACCAGACTGCCCAGTCCGGAGGACCATGCGTCGCGAGGATACCCCGGGATGGCTTCCCGGGGTCCTTGGCGTATCCAGTTTCCGCAACTCTATTGCGCAGGGCGGACTTTGGGCTACCTTCGAAGCGTCGTCACGCCGTCGAAGGGTGCCGAGGTCCCTCTAGCCAAGGGTCCGCTGACGCAACTCTCGCAGCGTGTCGATGCCATCACGGACTGGGCAATCGGACGTTAGGAGAGTGCACTCTCATGCACTTCGCAAGCTCATCGACAGGATTGCTGGCCGGCGTGATCATTTCGCTGGCCTACTTCGCGCTTGTTGGCCACCTGGTGAAATCGCTGCGCACCACGCACCGACTCCCCGCTGTCATCGTCGCGGTCTCAGGTCTGATCGGAGCGCTGCCGGCGATCCTCTACGCCCTGTACCGTGCCCTCAACGTGATCGCCTGACACAAGCGGCGGCTGGAATCGGCAGGACCGGGGCTACGGCACGGCGCGTGTCGTAGCCCCAGGGCACGTGAGTGGGCTCCAGCGCTCCAGCGGCCATAAGGGTGTCTGCGTTCTGCGTTCCGCGCAGAGCATGCACGGTTCGGTTTCCCACGGTGGGCAGCCCAATTCGACCGCGATGACGACGCGTTCGCGGGTGAAGAGGCGGTGTAGTTGCGCTGGCTGGCTGGGGGCAAGGGGAGCGGTACGGGTGGCCATGGGGCCGACTCGGCCGTAGCGACGCCGCCACCTGGCCGGCCACGTTTGATCCGCCGTCACTGGTTCTGGAGGTGGTGGGCCAGGCAGGACTTCGCCGGGTCCATGGGATGGCGCCCGCGCCGGCCCAGCCCGCTTGACGGGCGTGTGGTCCTCGCGGCCACTCGCTCCGGCTCCAGCCCGAAAACCTCAACAGCGGCCTCGGGCCTCTGGGCGGGCTCCTGTGAGCGACGGGTTTACCGTACGCGGTTTCGGTCACACGCGAGAACATGACTGAGTCAGAGAGGTCCACCAACAATCCTTTCACGTCCCGTAGTTCCACGAACGGGACCAAGACCGACTCCCAGGCCGCCAGCGCGGCCCGCGACGGAGTGAAGGCGGCTTCCGACGCGGCGAGCGATTCCGCAGGCACGCTCACGACTCTGCCCGCCGTACTGGCGGAGAAGACCGGCGCCGCCGCGCAGGCCGTCCGCGGTGCTGTCGGCCGAGGCGGACGGCTCTGGACCGCGGTAAGGGCCCGCAAGGCCGTCGCGGCCGGAGGCGCCACCGCCGGCGCTCTCGTCGTGACCGCCGCCTACACCGTGGGCCGCCGTGCGGGCCTACGCCAGCGCGGACCGATCTCGAAGCTCACCGGCGGGCGCATCTGATGAGCCCACGGACGGTTACTCAGGTGCGAACCCCGAACTCTGCTGTTCGCGGATGCCTGGTGGCCGGGTGGTGCGAGCTTCCCTGCTGCGCCGCTTTCGACGCGGCCCCGTGAGCCGGCCCGGGCTGGCTCGCCTTCCCTGCCATGATCGCTGTTGACAGGCAGGGCACCGCACGTTCCCGGGTTGCGAGAGTAGAGACATGACAGATACCCCGACCCTCACAGCAACGCTGTACGACTCCACGTACTACCAGGGGAATGCTGTCACGGTGCGGCCCGACGGGTGGGACGAGAGCGAGGGCGCGGTGGCGTACTCGCTGGCGTACCTCGGACTGGCTCGGCTGGGCTCCTTGAAGGCCCCCGCCGAGCCCGCCGACCCCGACAACCCCCTCCAGCAGCAGTTCCAGGGGGTCACCCACGTCACCGTGTGGGCGTCCAAGCCGGTCACCTCTGTGCTCGACACGGCTGCGCAGGGCACCACGTGGCAGCAGTACAGTGCCGACACCGCCGATCTCGGCGCTTGGGCAGCGAAGGCCAGGTACGTGCGGGTCTGGAAGCAGACGACCGACGCGGACCCCTTCGCCGCAGACGGCGCCACTCTTCCGATCTCGATCGTGGAGTAGATGCGGCCCAGGGGTCGCGTTATCCGGCGTTCTCTCGATCGGTCGAGTGTGGCAAGGGCGAAGCGGGGCAGACGGGTGTAACCGTCCAGCCCGTCCAGCCCGTCCAGGAGGCCTATCGATGTCCTGCGTGTCCGCTCTGATCGTTGTACGCCTCGATGCGGCGACAGGTCATGTGCCTCTGCTCGCCCGCTTCTCCTACGACAGTGCCGACCCGTGCGCGGTGCAGGCGGTGTTCTTCGACGGCCCCCGCATCCTGGCACGTTGGCACTTCGACCGGCAGATGCTGGCCGAGGGACTCCATCGTCCGGTGGGTGGGGGCGAGGTCGCTTTCCGCCCCCACAAGTTCCGCCCCCACAAGGGACCCGGTGTCGACGAACTCCGAGTCGATCTGCGCCGCCGGAGCGCCGAGCGACAAGGGAAAGCGGTCCTCTTCGTGGACGCCCGCGCGCTCATGGGCTTCCTGGAGCAGACGTACGCCGTCATCGGCGGCGGAGAGGAGTTCCGCGACCTCGACAGGCTCCTTCACGAGTTCCTGGCTCGATGAGGAGCCGAGCGTCCCACCGGGCTCCCCGAGTCGCACCTTCGTCCGGACTCACGCGGTGTGGTGGGGGTCAGGTGTGGAGGCGGCTGTTGTGGCCGTCGTGGCTGTCGGCGTGTTCGTCGTCGAACCAGTAGTCGCCGGCCGCGAGGTAGCGGAAGGAATGGGCGCTGTGCGCGGGCAGGGAGATGCTGGCAGCGCGGGTGCCGTCGCCGCGGGACTCGAGGGGGTGGGCGGCGGGGTTCCAGTGGTTGAAGTCCCCGACGACGCTGACCGGGCCGTCCGGATCGTCCTCGGGGAGGATGAAGGTGACCTGGGTACGGCCCTTGAGCTGCTTGCGTTCGAGCACGGAGAACTCCATCCGCGAAGAATCGGGGAACGGGTCCGCGCATCCTTGCCCGCGCGCGAGTCCGTGGCCGCAGTACGCGGCCGTGAGCAGGGGCAAAGGTCACCCGGCCGGTCGTCGGACCGCCCCCCGTGGTCGGCCCCGCGGGGCACCATCAGCCACTGGGCCATACGAAGGCTCGCGCTTGGGGGAGGTTTCGCCCGGCCCGATGGCGGCTAGGCGCTGCCTATGGTGCAAATCGGGTACACGAAGATGACCGAGCAGGCCGGACCGCGTGAGCAGGTGACCCACGTCGTGGGCGCGGAGCGGGCGGGGTTCGACTTCTCCGTGATCTCGGACCACTCGTCCCCATGGCTGGAGTCGCAGGGGCACGCTCCGTACGCCTGGAGCGTTCTCGGTGCGGCCGCGCAGGCGACCTCCCGGATCCCACTGATGACGTACGTGACCTGCCCGACCCTCCGGTACCACCCGGCGGTAGTCGCGCATAAGGCGACGACCCTGCAGATCCTTTCCGAGGGCCGCTCCCGTCTGGGCCTCGGCTCGGGCGAGAACCTGGACGAGCCCATCATCGGCGCCGGCTGGCCCGCCGCGACGCCGCGCGGCGACCACCAGGAACCGTTCCTGGAGTGGGTCGAGGCCAAGCTGCTGCCCGCCCTGCGGAAACTGTGAGGACGCCACGACCATGAACCGCGCTGCTCTCTTCGACGTCGACGGCACCCTCACGGACACCAACCACCTTCACGTCACCGCATGGTGGGAAGCCCTGCGGCAGGCCGGGCACCACGTGCCCATGCACGCCGTCCACCGGGCGATCGGCCTACCCGGCGAAGACCTCCTCGATCACCTCCTCGGCGAGGACCGAGACCACTCCGACGATCACCGGCTGAGCGTCGCCCACGACACCCTGTATGCCACGTACTTCGACCGGCTCCCCGCCTTCGACTCGGCCGCAGAGCTACTGCGCGCACTGTCACAGGCCGGATGGAAGGTCCTGCTCGTCACCTCGGCCAAAGACAGGGAACTCAAGGCTCTACGCGAAGCCATCGGTGCGGATGACGCCATCACCGACACGGCGACCTCCGACGACGTCGAACAGGGCAAGCCCGCACCCGACCCCGTCCAGCACGCCCTCGATCTGGCGAAGGTGCCGCCAGGACGCGCGGTGTTCGTCGGAGACTCCGTCTGGGACATGAAGGCGGCCGAGCGGGCCGGCGTGGCCGTCGTCGGCTTGTTGTGCGGCGGAATTCCCCGGGAAGACCTTGAGGAGGCCGGAGCGGTCGCCGTGTACCGCGATCCGGCCGATCTCCTGGCCGGCCTCGGCACCAGCCCGTTCGCCCGGGTACCTGCTTGAATCCGCGCAAAGGGCGAGCCTCAAGACAGCGGCTGCCCTCTCATGCCGTGGGGGAGCAGACCGCCCACGCCCTTAGGAGTGATCATGGTGCATCCGGGCAGCCGCAGCAGGTGATCACGGTTGGCGTCGAAGAAGAGTACTTGCTGGTAGATCCAGCAACCGGGCTGCCGGCGCCCCTCGTGGAGGACGTGCGCCGTGCGGCCGGTCTCGGACCCCTCGCAGAGGGTGACGAGGTCCAGGGCGAGCTGCTGCAGGCCCAGATCGAGGTGGCCACTCCGGTGTGCACGACCCTGGACGAGGTGGGGGGCCATCTCCTGCGGCTGCGCCATGCGGTCGCCTCCGCCGCAGAGGCGAACGGCTGCCGGATCGCGGCCACGGGTGCGGCGCCGCTGCGCGGGCCCCTGCCCGTGCCGGTGACTCCGACGCAGCGCTACCTCAAGATGGAGGGGGAGGCCCGGCAACTGGTTGACGAGCAGCTGATCTGTGGGATGCACGTCCACGTGGCGGTTCCCGATCCGGATACGGGCGTCGCGGTGATGAACCGGATCCGGGGCTGGCTGCCGACTCTGCTGGCCATGTCTGCGAACTCACCCTTGTGGGACGGGCGGGACACCGGGTTCGCCAGCTGGCGAACCATCCTCTTCGGTCGTTGGCCCGTGAGCGGTCTTCCGCCGGTTTTCGGAGGTTTCTCCGACTACGAGAGGCGCCTGGAGGGCCTGGTGTTGTCCGGAATGATCGCTGACAGGGGGCAGGTGTACTGGCAGGCGCGGCTGTCCGAACGCTTTCCCACCATCGAGGTGCGGTGTTTGGACGTTCAACTGCGTGCCGACGACGCCGTCATGTTCGCCGGCATCGTTCGCGCGCTCGTTGCCACGGCCATGGCTGAGGAGAAGGCGGGCACACCACCGGACCTGAGCCCGCAGGAGCTGCTGCAGGCCGGTGACTGGCATGCGGCCCGGCACGGTCTGAACAGCACCCTGGTGGATCCGCACGGCCACCCCCACAGCAGCGGCGATGTGCTGTGCTCCCTCCTGCGCCACATCACGCCGGCCCTGGAGGACGCCGGTGATCTCCGCGAGGTCAGCTCCCTCGTCCACCGACTCCTGCAGGAAGGCACCCCCGCCGACCGCCAGCGCCGCGCCCTGGCTGTAGGCGGTCTGCCCCGGTTGATCGGCCTGATCACCGAGGCGACCCCCTCTGACTGAAGTCCGAGACCCGCGGGCCCGGGCGCGACCGGGCTGACCCGGATTCCCCGCTTGAGGAGCGGCGGATCCCGTACAGGTGGGTCTTCATCACCCGGCCGAACTGCCCGTCGTGAGCGCCGCGATCCCATTGGGCTGCGCCGTCCGGCAAGCAGCGTTGTTGACCAGGGAGCTGGACGGAGCGGGGGACGCGGACAGGGTTCAGACGAGCGCGACAGCGCGTAGCGGAGTGTTCGATGTGGTCTTCATGCTTTCCGGCTACCCGTACGGCTGATCGGTGGCCCGCGTTCCGACGGGAAATGGGCCGGACGGGGATTTCATATCCGGCAGGCAGGTGCTTCATCAATTCCTAGGTGTGAGAGATGAAGAGCCGGGCACACGTCGTATCGGAGGTTGATAATCATGGTTCCCCTGCTTCTCGTCCTTCTGCTCATTCTGATTCTCTTCGGAGCGGGCTTCGCGGTGAAGATTCTTTGGTGGATCGCGATCGCCGTCCTGGTGCTCTGGCTGATCGGGTTCGTCGCCCGCCCGAAGAGCGGTGGTGGACGCTGGTATCGCTGGTAGCGAACCGGAGCCGGCCTCGGCGGCGGCCCTCGCCGGTCTGCACCACGCGCTCGTCGAGCCGGTGCGGCCGGACGAGACCTCGTACCTCGTCGTCAAGCGCGCCACTCCGTCTTCTACGAGACACCGCTCGCCTACCTGTTGGGAACAATGGACGCGAACCACGTTCGATGCTCGTGTGCGCGTCCCGCAGGTGGCGCGGTAGCGCGCCTGTCATGCGTCCTCGGCCTGGTAACTGGCCAGGAGCTGCCGCTCGCGCTCATGCCTGGGGAACAGGAAGAACACGACGGCTGCCCCGACGAGGATGGAGATCAATCCGGCGGCGTAGGACCAGTCGGAGCCGGACAGGAACGACGACTTGGCCCCGGCGATGATCTGGCCCGCGTACTCCGGATGCTGCTGAGCCACGTCTGCGGCGCTGGAGAACGACTTGGTGAGCTGGTTCTCAACGCCGGTCGTGATCTGTTCCTTGTCGGGTGATGCGGCGGCGGCGGCGGACACCGCCGAGGCGTAGCCGGCGGTGAGCAGCGTCCCGAAGATCGACTGCATCATGGCGCCACCCAGGTCGCGTTGCAGGTCGGCGGTGCCCGAGGCCATTCCGGCCCTGCGGACGGGAACCGCGCCGGTGAGCGAATGCGAGGCCGGCGTGCCCGCGAACCCCACGCCGATGCCGATGAGGACGTAGGCCAGACCGATCTGCCAGTAGGAGCTGTTCTCCTTCCAGAACAGGAGCATCCAGCCGAAGGCCAGGAAGAGGAACACGTAGCCGGTGAGCAGGGTGAAGCGGGCCCCCCGTTTCTCGACCAGCTTGGCGGAGCGGGGTGCGACGAGGACCATGAAGACGACCGCCGGCAGGAACGCCGCCCCGGCGCCGAGTGTCGAGTAGCCGAGCACGTTCTGGAGGTACTGCTGACTCACGAACGCGGAGCCCATCAGCGCACCGAACACGATGATGCCGGCGCAGGCCGCCACCCAGAAGATCCGGCGGCGGGCGACGTGCAGGTCGTACAGGGGATTGCGTGCTCGGCGCTGCCGGATGCCGAATCCGATTACGGCCGCCAGTGCGAGGGCGCCCAGCACCAGGGCGAGGTCTCCCTTGCCGGGGACGGGGGCGAAGTTGATGGCCAGGATCAGCGTGCCCACCAGGACGACCGACAGAACTCCGCCGAGGTTGTCGACCGGACCGGTCGTCTCGTTCACGTGGCCGGGCACGAGGTACCAGGCCATCAGCAGGGCGACAACGGCCAGCGGCAGGGTGATCAGGAAGACCGACCCCCACCAGAAGTGCTGGAGCAGCGCGCCCGCGACCAGCGGTCCGAGCGAGGCGATGCCTCCGCCGAGCGCCGACCACAGCGCGATCGACTTGGTTCGACCGGGTCCCGACCACAGTGCCGCGATCAGCGCCAGCGTGGTCGGGTAGGCCATGCCCGCCGAGATGCCGCCGAGCAGGCGGGCGGCGAACAGAACGTCGTCCGAGGGGGCGTAGGCGGCAAGCAGGGAGGCCGGGACCGACAGCGTCATGCCCAGGAGGAGCATCAGCTTGCGTCCGTAGCGGTCACCGAGGGCGCCGAGGTAGAGAACCGAGGCGGCCAGGCCGAGTGAGTAGCCCACGGCGATCAGGTCCAGCGTCGTCTGCGAGGAATCGAAGGCCCGGCCGATCGACGGAAGGGCCACATTGGCGACCGACAGGTTCAGGTTCGCGACCCCGGCCACGACGATCAGCGCGGCCAGCACCAGGCCTGCCCGCGCTGGCGCCTCGGACGGGGCCTGCGCTGAGAGGCTCGCATCAGCGGGCACCGGTCACACCCTCATTTCCCTGCACGTGCCGGAGTTCCCCCAGCAGTCCGGAGATCACGACCAGCTGCATCGCCACCATGAACAGCAGCGGCCGGTCAGCCGAGGACGAGGAGTCTGACTGTTGCATGGCTCCATCTCAACCGGCGGCGTGACGCCGTGCAACTAACGCTGAGCCACCCGTGCGCCAGGGACGGTATGGGCCCGGCCCGGCTCTCCCAGCGGCTTCCGTGACACTGCTGCCGCCTTGTCGTCGTCGGCGAGCACGGGTAGCGCAGCAGCTGGACGGTGCGGATGACCTTGCAGACCTCGCGGAATGAGGTGTAGGCCCTTCGCGCGGTCCTCGGCCTCCCCCTTCGGGTGAAGCCGACGACCGCGATGCGGCTGTCTCATGAGACAGCCGCATCGGGAAGAACACCTGCATCTACATGGGGTCCATGGTTCCGCTGCCCCTGCCGTTCTCCTGTTCGCTCTTCTCCCGGATGCGCAGGGCTTTGTCCGTCAGCCGCCGTCGCTCCGCGGGATCGGTGGATCGCTGCGCCGCCTGCTCCAGCTCTTGAGCTCTCTCACGCATCTGCTGGGCTCGCTCGCTCGGTTGGCTCTTGTCGCTCATGGTCAATCCTCAGTTCGGGGAGTGGGGTTCCCCAGCCAAACAGCGCCAGGACGAGCGCGCCACCGTAGCGAGCGGCTGCCGTCGTGGTGGCGTGGTCCGCCACGCCTGGTGGGGGAAACGAAGGGCTGCCCTTACGCCGCCGGTGAGATGCGAGGTGACCCGAGTACGCGCACCATGACCTTTGACACCACACCGCCTAGAAGGGTTTCGCCATGCCCCGAGGATCCAGCCCCAAGCGCGAGCGCCAGTACGAGCACATCAAGGAGTCCGGAGAAAAGCGCGGCATGTCCGAGAGCCGTGCGAAGGAAATGGCCTCCCGAACGGTGAACAAGGAGCGGGCCCAATCGGGAGAGAGCAAGACGGCGAGCCGCAGCTCCACACAGGGCAAGTCTGCGTCGCAGCGCGGCGGGGAGGCGTCCCACGGGGGTGGCAGCTCGTCCGGACGTACGAAGGAGCAGCTGTACGAACAGGCGAAGAAGCGCGGCATCGAGGGTCGCTCAACGATGACCAAGCAGCAGCTGAAGAACGCCCTTGGTCACTGAACCTGAACCGAGGCACCGGATGCGTGGCTCCAGCTGGCTGGACCGCCCCCCGAACACCGAAACCGAAGTCGGGTTCCCGGGCTTCGACGCGCACCGTCCGCCACGGTAGGAGGACTTCCTCATGGCCGTCCGTCATCAGCTGATCCGGCACTCCCCGCACACGGTCTGGGCGGTACTCGCCGATCCGACCCGGTACGGGGACTGGGTAGTGGGCCCATCCGAGTCCACGCCCCTCGATCAGGCCTGGCCCGAGGTCGGCTCCCGGCTGCGCTACACCGTCCGCCTGGGCCCCTGGTCGGCCGACGGAGTGACCACTGTCCGGCACATCGAGCCCGGCCGGGAGCTGGAACTGGAGGCCTCGTTCAAGTCCCTCGGCACGGCGAGGATCTTCCTCCAGCTCCGGCCCTGGGGCGAGGACACACTCGTCGTCTGCGACGAGCACCCCCTGCGCGGCTTGGGGGGAACCCTTCACAACCCCGCTGTCGAAGCCCTGCTCCAGCTCCGGCACAGAGGCATGCTGGCCCGCCTGGCCAGGGTCGTGGAGCAGCAGCACGACGAGGTGCTCCATGCCTGATGCCGTGGTGATCGGCGCGGGACCCAACGGGCTGGTGGCCGCGAACCTGCTGGTCGACGCCGGATGGAGCGTGGAGGTCCTGGAGGCACAGGCGGAGCCCGGCGGGGCGGTGCGCAGCGACCGCGGCGTCCACCCCGACTACATCTCGGACCTGTTCAGCGCCTTTTACCCGTTCGCCGCCGCCTCTCCGGTCCTCGCCCGCCTCGACCTCGCCGCCGAGGGCCTGCGCTGGAGCCACGCACCGCGCGTACTGGCCCACCCCCTCGTGGACGGCCGGTGTGCCGCGCTCGAACGCCGCATGCAGGAGACGGCAGCCGGGCTGGCGTCGTTCGCGCCCCCCGACGGCGAGGCCTAGCGGGCCATGTACGCCCTGTGGAGCCGTGTCGGCCCGGACCTGGTCCAAACTCTGTTCACTCCCTTCCCCCCGATCCGTGCCGGGCTCCGCCTGGCGGTGAAGCTCCGCGCCGCGGGCGGCCTGCGGCTGGCCAGGAACCTGGCCCTGCCCGTGCGCCGCCTGGGCGAGGAGGAATTCGCCGGGGAGGGTGGCCGACTCCTGCTGGCCGGGAACGCCCTGCACGCCGACCTGGCCCCCGAGGCGGCCGGCAGCTGAGGCTTCGGCTGGCTGATGTCGATGCTCGGACAGAGTCACGGCTTCCCGGTGCCCGTCGGCGGCGCCGGCGCCCTGACCGCGGCGCTCGTGAGCCGCCTCCGGCGCCGCGGAGGCGTACTGCGCTGCGGGGAGCGGGTGGCGTCCGTAGTCGTACGGCGCGGCCGGGCCGTCGGTGTCGGAACAGCCGGCGGGGAGACCGTCGGCGCGCGGCGGGCGGTCCTCGCCGATACCTCGGCGCCGACCCTGTACCGGGACCTCGTGGGCGAGGAGCACCTCCCGTCCCGCCTCCTACGGGATCTGGAACGCTTCCAGTGGGACTTCGCGACCTTCAAGGTCGACTGGGCGCTGACGGGCCCGGTGCCGTGGACGGCGCCGCAGGCCGCCGGGGCGGGCACGGTCCACGTGGCCGACGGGGTGGACGGCCTGACCCGGTTCGCCTCGCAGATCGCCATGGGTCAGGTGCCCGACGAGCCGTTCGCGCTGTTCGGCCAGATGACCACGGCTGACCCCACCCGTTCACCCGCCGGCACGGAATCGGCGTGGGCCTACACCCACCTCCCGCAGCACATCACGTCCGACGCGGGCCCTGACGGCATCACCGGCCGGTGGGACGCCCGCGAACAAGAAGCCATGGCCGACCGCATCGAAGCCCAGGTGGAGCGGTTCGCACCCGGCTTCCGTACGCTGGTCCGCGCCCGCCGCATCCTGGCCCCCACCACCCTCCAGGTCATGAACGAGAACCTCCGCGGCGGCGCCATCAACAACGGCACCGCCGCCCTCCACCAGCAGGCGATCTTCCGGCCCACCCCCGGAACCGGGAGGCCCGAGACCCCCGTCAAGGGCCTCTACCTCGCCTCGGCAGCCGCCCACCCCGGCGGCGGCGTCCACGGTGCACCGGGCGCGAACGCCGCCCGAGCGGCCCTGCGCTCGCACGGGCTGCCCAGCCTCCTTCACCGGGCCCAACGCATCTGCCCCGGCCCTCTGGAGGACGACGTGGAGGCCATCGCAGGGCGTGCGCCAGGGGGACGCCCTGCGATGCGGGTGACGGTGACCAGCACGGTGACGCGATCGGTGGCGCCGAGTTGGGCGAGGCAGGCGGTGATGGCGCTCCGCACGTGTTCGCGTACCTGTCGGGCGACGTCGACGACGCGGCGGTCGGCGTGCAGGATGCAGCGCACTTCCACGTGCCAACCGCCTTCCGGCGTGTGGTCGGAGCGGATGCCGGTTCCCTCGGGGTGCGAGGTGGTGGGTGCGGCCGTCACGGCTTCCTTCGCGCGGGAGGCCGCGAGGGCCAGACGGTCGGCGAGGGCGGGCTGGAGCTCGGCCACACCGGGAACGTCGAAGGCTGCCCGGGCTGCGGCCCGATGGACGTCCTTGCGGTGGGCGGCTGTCATCGTTCGCTCAGCTCGGACCGCTCACCGCGGGGTACGTGGGGGTGGGGGAGTTCCAGCACGGAGTTGAATTCCAGGTCGACGGCCACGACGGCGAGACCGAGGACGTGGTGAGCTGCGTCGAGGACGGCTCGGCGTACTTCTTCGGCCTGCTCCTGCAACGGTCGGTCGAGCGCGGTGGCGACCGTGATGGCGATGACGTGGAGGGCGTGCTCGCCCGGGGCGGGGGTCAGGCGGCAGCTGGCAGCGCGGGCGCCGGGGACACCATCAGCTGCCCGCCGCAGCACTTTCGCGGCAGCGCTCTCGGAGATGCGCAGGTCGTGATCGGGGTCGTCCAGCAGCAGCATGGTGCCCAGTCGTACCTCGGCCCGGACCGCGTCGATGACCCGGTTGGCGAGGCTGTGGCTGTCGGGCTGTTCCTCGGCGCGCAGCTCACGGGTGGCCCGGTCCAGAGCGGTCAGCCCCTCGACAGCCTCCCGGCAGTAGGGGCAGCGGACGGTGTGGGCGTCCGCCGCTCCGGCCGGGTCGCGGGCCTGTTCCCAGGCGCGGCTGAGAGGGCGTCCGCAGGGCAGCAGCTCCGCGCCGGTAATGAGCTCGGCGCCCGGGGTCACGGGTGCTCCGGCCCTCGTGGCGCCTACGGTCTCGGGCTCGGCGCTGGAGGTGTGGTGCGGGTCGTCTAGCGCCATGGGCGCATCGCCTCCATCAAAGCGCGTCGTGCGCGAAAGAGCCTGCCACGCACTGTGTCATCGCTGCTGCCCACCACGTGGGCGATCTCTTCGTAGCGCAGACCGTGCAGCTCCCGCAGGACCCAGCACACGCGCAGCTCGGGGCGCAGTTCCAACAGCGCTCGCGCCAGGGCGGCTGTCGCCGCGTCCGTCTCAGCCATTCGGGGCGGTGAGCTGTCCGCATCCGCGGCAGCAGGTTCGGGGACGGCGTCGAGGGGCAGCGGGTGCGGCCGGTGGCGCAGAGTGTTGAGGCAACGGTTCGTAACGATGCGGTACATCCAGGTGCCGAACGAGGCGCCGTGGCGGAATTCCGGCAGCTGCCTCCAGGCACTGAGGAAAGCGTCCTGAACGGCGTCCTCGGCATCCGCCCGGTTGCCGAGCAGATGTCGGGCGAGGGCGAGCAGACGGCTGCTGTGCCTGCGGACCAGGATGGCGAAGGCTTCTTCATCCCCCTCGGAAGCCCGTACGGCCAGAATGCTGTCGGCCAGGTCGCCGGGGCCGTCCGGGTCCGTGGCCATGCCGACGAACAGCCGAGGCGCCGGCCGGAGTGGGAGGTCCGCGCCGTGCGGGGGCGGGGGTCTGGTCGGGTTGCGCATCCGCCGCTCGCTCTCTGCCGTAGACGGTCGCCGCGGCCTGCGTACGCACTCCTCGATGGTATGTGCTGTGCGTCACGTAAGTCGCATGAGGAATGCTCCCGCGGTGTGTCCAACCCAAGAGGGCACCGCATCGGCGCCCGGACGGACACCCTTGGGAGGTCCTCATGTCGGACACCATCAACCCCACCTCGGGTGGGAGTGAGTCGAGCCCTGCCGGCAGGGCCCTCACGGGCCACACAGGCGCCGGCACGGCCCCCGAAACGCGGGGCCGGACGGTCATCGCCGACAGCGTCGTCGAGAAGATCGCAGGAATGGCCACCCGCGAGGTGCCGGGCATTCACAGCCTCGGCTCCGGCATGGCCCGCACGTTCGGGGCGGTAACGGACAAGGTCCCTGGCGGCCGTCCCAGCGTGACGCGCGGCGTGAAGGTCGAGGTGGGCGAGCGGGAGGCTGCCGTCGACCTCGACGTGGTCGTGGAGTACGGCGTTGCGATCGTGGACGTCGCCGGCGAAGTCCGTATCAGCGTCATCACGGCTGTGGAACGGATGACCGGCCTTGACGTCGTCGAAGTGAACATCACCGTCGACGACGTCCACCTGCCCGACGAGGAGGACGAAGAGGAAGGCGAGGGCCGCGTGCAGTGACCGCCGCAACCTGCCCCGGCATTCCGCCGCCGGGCAGGAGAAACGATCGACGTGAGATTCAGGTGAGTGAGATGAGCGCAGCAACCGTGGGCCTGCTGGCCGGCATGGCCCTGGGCTTCGCCGCATTCTTCGGAGGTTTCTGGGCGTTCCTGCTCGTGGCGGTCCTGGGCCTGGTCGGTCTGGTGATCGGCCGCATGGTGCAGGGTGACCTAGAGATGTCCGACTTCAGGCGTCCCCGGGACCGGCGGTGACCTCGCAACCTGCCGCTGCTCCGGCCGGGGGAGCAGCGACCCCATCGACCCGGCCCGTCATACCCGCGGCCGAACGCGGCGCCACGGTGATCCCGGAGAAGGTGGTGGCCCGTATCGTGGTTCGCGCCGCACAGGAGGCCCTGGCCAAGCACGCGGTCCCCTCACCCGGCTCGATGAAACTGGCCGCTCCGCACGCCTCGGTCACAGTGGGCGGCGGCACAGCGCGGCTGGGACTGACTCTGGACCTGCCCTACCCGATCGATCTCGCCAGCACCGCCCAACAGGTGCAGCACTACGTCAGCGAGCGGGTGGGCCAATTGACCGGGATGCGCGTCACGGAGGTCACCGTCGACATCGAGCACCTGGTTCCCTCCGGCGGGCTGGAACACCGACGTGTGCAGTGAACCGGACGGCAGTCCCACCGGGAAGGAGAGCCGTCATGAAACGGGACCAAGACCCTCCGGCCGAGACGGAGCGGCCCACTGTGACCGATGGGGTCGCCCCCGCTGCGGGGCAACCGGCCAAGCAGCCTCCGGCCGGCCCGCAGCCCCGTGTCACGCGCCCCTGGTCTGCACGCCGGATACCCGCCGCGATCACAGCCCTGCTCATCGCGGCTGCGGCCGGGAGCTTCCTGTTCGACGTCGCCAGGGTCCGCGCCGGCAAGCCCGCCGCCTGGCGCACGCGCCTCGCCGACGAACTGGCCACCCGCCCTCTGGATGACCTCTGGATACAGATCGGCGGCGCCGTCATCGCCCTCCTCGGCCTGTGGCTGGTCGTCCTGGCACTCACACCCGGCCTGCGTCAGCAGCTGCCACTGAAGACCCCCGATGCGCAGATGCGCGCCGTGCTGGACCGCGACGCCGCGGCACTGCTTCTGCGAGATGCCGCCATGCGCGTCCCCGGCGTCAGCAGCGCCAGGATCCGGGTCTTCCGCAAACGCATCGCCGCGCGCGCGGACGTGCGTTTCCGCGCGCCGGCCGACGTCAAGGCCGATCTCTTGGCCGCTCTGCTGGAAGAACTCGACCGGCTTGCCCTCGCGTACCCGCCTCGGCTCGCCGTTCGGGTACGACCGCACCGAAAGTGACTCGTCTGTTGACGTGCGCTGGCGAGCACGAGCAAGTGACAGGAAACGGATCCCATGAAGAGGAAATCGGCCATCAACCGAGTCCTGCTGGCGCTGATGGGCATCGTCCTGCTCGGTACAGGCATCCTGGTACTGGCGGGCGGCCTCGACCTGTACCGGCGCTGGCACGTGACACCACCCGACGGCTGGCCGCTGAACACACCCGACGACATCGTGTTCGACGCCGCCGACCACAATGGGTGGACGGACGAAGGATGGTGGTGGCCCGCGGTCATCGCCGCCCTGGCCATCGTCGTCCTGCTCGCCCTGTGGTGGCTGTTGGCACAACTGCGCCGCACTCACCCCGGCCACATCCCCATCGCGGGACCACCCGCCGTGGACGGGGTGGAACTGCGGGAGCGAGCCCTCAGCGACGCTCTGGCCGCTGACGCCCGACAGCAGGCCGGCGTCCACCAAGCGCGGGCGCGGATGGTCGGCCCGACCAGCCGTCCGGAAGCCGACCTGGACCTCACGCTCACCCCCGACAGTGCGCCGAGCACCGTCCTTCAGGCGCTGCACGACGGCCCGCTGGAACGCGCCCGCCGGTCCACCGGCTGGACCCGACTCCCCGCGAATGCGCAGTTGGGTGTATCCCGACACAAAGCCCACCGCGCCGAATAGCCCCTTTTCCCGCCCCGTCCGGCAGATACAGGGAAGACGTCGCCGCCGCCTCCGGGGTCGGCGACGTCTTCCGCGTTCGGTTGCCTGCGCAATCCTGCGGGTCCCGGGCGTACGTGAAGTCCGCTCCCGCCACGACGCTGAGGCGTGGCCGGCGCAGATACCGGAGGGTAATTCTTTTTGGGGTAGATGGTCGCTTACGTCGTTCGCCCGGGGTTAGGGGCAGGAAAGCGTGTTGACCGCACCACAAGCGGCGTGGGAGGTGAGAGAGATGGCGGCAGGCAAGAAGGCCAAGAACGTAGCCAAGAAGACCAAGGGCAAAGTGGAGGAAACCACCGGCCGTGCTGTCGGTAACGCGAACCTGGAGGCGAAGGGGGCGCGCGACCAGATGGCGGGCGATGCGAAGCAGACCGCTCAGAAGGCCAAGGACACGCTGAAGCACTGACCTCCTCCCCAGCAGCACAGCCACGGGGTCTTCAAGAGAATCCATCGAGAAGGGCCGACGTCTACGCCGGCCCTTCTCGCATGCTGGTGTCTACCGTCGGCGCCGCCGAGGCGGAGGGCTTGGTTCCTCCTCCTCATCCTCCTCCTCATCCTGCTCCTCATCCGGGACCTCGTCCTCGTCCGCGTATTCCTCCTCCTCGTCGCCGTACTCCCCGACCGGTTCCTCTTCGTCCTCCTCAGCCTCTTCGTACTCCGCGGGCTGTTCGTCTTCTTCCGCCTCGTCCCCTTCCTCGCCTTCTTCGTATTCGCCTTCGTATTCGTCCTCTTCGCCCGCCTCTTCCTCCGCACCCTCTTCTTCCAGTGCCTCTTCGTGGGTGCGGACCACCTCGCCGTCCCGGATCTCGCCGCGCCAGCCTTCCGGCTCGTCGGTCGTGAGGGAGACGTGCCGCAGGAAATGCTTGAGGTCCAGGCGCAGGCGGCGGCCTTGAGCGCGCCACAGGTTGCCGGTCTTCTCGAAGAATCCGGAAGGGTAGTACTCGACCACCACGACGATCCGAGTCAGTGACGGAGCGAGTTCGTGGAAGCTGACGCAACCGCGGGTGGTTCCCTTCGCGCCTTCGGACGTCCATACGATCCGGTCGTCGGGTACCTGCTCCTGCACGGTGGCCTTCCAACCGCGGGTCGAAGGCCCCACTTTGACCTTCCAGTCGCTGGTGGTGTCATCGTTGCGGGAGACATCGCGTACGCCTTTGGCGAAGCCGCTGAAGTCCTCGTACTGCGACCAGTGGTCGTACACGGTGCGAAGCGGCAGGCCCACGTCGATGAACTCGACGATGTTGACGACCTTGCCGCCGCTCTTGCGGCCCTTCTTGCCCTTGCCGAACATTTGGGAGGCGGCATCGGTCACCTTGTCCTTGAGGCCGCCGAGGCCCTGGCCGACCATCGCCTTCAGGGGCGAGTCACCCTGCAACATTCGCCCCCCGATGCCGGCGACGTCGGACAGCTTCCCGTTGCCCTGTGCCACGTCCTGGAGCTGATCGGTCACTTCTCCCAGCTTGTCCGACGCCTTGTCTGCCAGCTGCCCGGCCTGGGCACCCAGGAACGAGCCCAGCTCTTCGAGCAGTTGGTCCAACCCGGACTTGGGTTCTTGCGCGCTGACGCGGTCTGACTGTGCCATGACGACCTACCTCCGCGTGGACGGCTTGCGGCCCGGCGTCTTCTTCGCCGCCGTCTTCTTGGCGGATGCCGGCCTGGAGGTGCTCGGTTGGCGCGCGGCCCTTCGGGCAGGAGCTTCAGCACCGGTGCGGGAACGGGTCGGGGGTCGGCCGCGCCTGCGGGGCGGGGGTTCTTCCTCCGGCTCTTGTTCTTCCTCCTCTTCCTCCGGCTCGTACGCTTCCTCCGCTTCTTCCTCTTCCTCTTCCTCCTCAGGTTCCTCCTCCTCTACCTCCTCGGCCTCCGGCTCTGCGTAGCCCTCCTCGTCCTCACCCTCCGTTTCGTCCTCGTACTCGTCCTCGTACGGCTCCTCTTCGTCTTCCCTCTCGTCCGCGTTGCTGAGTTCGAGGGTGCGGTGGTGGAGCGAGTCGGCGAGGTCGGCGAGCTTGCGGTTCGCTGCGGCTCCCAGTGCCTTCTTGCCTGCATCCAGGGCCTCGCCCCGTAGCTGGTCGGTGATTTCGGCGAACTGTGGCATCTCCTTGAGCTTGGTGAGGCCCTGGGTCATGAGCTGACCCGGTTCAAGACCGAAACGGCGACCGGCGAGGTAGGTGGCCACCGTGAATGCCAGGCGCCCCTTCTTGGTGCGCCCCAGTACGTAGCCCCCGGCCACGGCGGCCGCGAGCGCGATTTTGGTCGTGTCCTGCATGAGTTGCATCCCTTCGCCAGAGCGCTTGCGGGCTGTTCGTCGCCGCCCAGAAGACCGTTCGGGTCTGCGGACCGTGTCGGCTGTGCTCTGCGCTGTCAGCCGTGGAAACCGCCCCGCTCAGGCGGCCTGTACACCGGTGAGCGATGTCCCCCCAGCGGAGTGACACATGGCCGCAGCAGACCCAGCACGTCCTCGTAGAGTCCGCCCCCGCCAGGCGGAGGAGGCAGCGGAACACGACAGGCCGCCTGCACGCCGCGCTCCCCCCCAAGCGGCGGGCAGGGGTGCCGGACGCGGCTTCGGCGATCCGCTCCGCGGCCGGCCAACTTGCTCAACTGCTCGGCCGGACCCCGGACTCCGTGTCGTCGCTCAAGCCGACCGAAGATGGTTGGGAGGCGCAGGTAGAAGTGATGGAACTGGAACGCATCCCCGACACGACCAGCGTGATGGCCAGCTACAAAGTCGCCCTGGATCCGGACGGGCAGTTGGTCTCCTACGAACGGACCCGCCGGTACACCCGAGGCACGATCGACCGGCCGACCTGAAGCAGGCCGCCCGGGAAAGGAGGCGCCATGACCATGGTGCCGCAGAGCGGTAGCAGCGTAAGCAGGGGCACGACCAGCACGAAGAGTACGAGCAGCCTCTACGACGTCCTGGAGCTCATTCTCGACCGCGGTCTGGTCATCGACGTTTTCGTCCGCGTCTCGCTGGTGGGCATCGAACTCATCAAGATCGATGCCCGCATCGTGGTGGCCAGCGTCGACACCTACCTGCGTTTCGCCGAAGCGTGCAACCGGCTCGATCTCGAAGCAGGACGCAAGGCACCCGCTCAGCTCGCCGAGGTCGTGGGAACCATGATGGAAGGCGGTGCTCGCGGCAAGACCAAGGGCGCGCTCAGTGGCGCAGTCGACGCCGTGACCGAATCCCTGTCCGGCCGCGCATCCAAGCAGGAGGAACCGGAAGAGGAAGGGCTCGAAGAAGAACCTGCACCGAGGAAGCGGCGCCCCGCCCGTCGCCCGGTACGGCGGGAAAGGGAGTAACCGATGGCGCTCTACGTCTACGCGATCACCGGCAAGGGCCATCCCCTCCACCTCGACGGCTTGAACGGGGTGGGTTCCCACCCCTCAGCCGTGCGCGCGGTCACGGGCGGACCGCTGTGTGCAGTCGTCAGCGACATCTCCGAGGAGATCCGACCCAAGCGCAGGGACCTCCAAGTGCACCAGGAAGTGCTGGAGCGCCTCATGGCCGACGCAGTGGTCCTGCCGTTGCAGTTCGGCTACATCGCCCCTGACGACCAGGCCGTTCAGCAGGCCCTGGAAGACAACACCGACGGCTACCTCGCCACTCTGGACCGGCTCGACGGCTGCGCGGAATACCACGTGAGGGCATCCCAGGCGGACGAGGACGAGCTGCTGCGCCAGGTCCTGCAGGATTCCCCCGAGGCCAGGGAGCTCAACGAGCGGATCCGCGCCGGCGAGCAGGACCCTCAGCTGCCCCTCGCGCTGGGGGAAATGGTCGCCCGCGAAGTGCAGGAACGCCAGCATTCGCTGGCTGCGGGACTGCTCCAAGCGCTGATTCCCTACGCCCGCGAGCACGTCACCCGTCCGCCGTCGAGCCCGGACTTCCTCAATCTGTCGCTGCTGGTGCCCGATGACCGAAAAGGCGACTTCCTGGCGGCGCAGGCCAGCCTCGCTGCGCAGATCGAGGAAGGCGTCGACTTCCGGTTCACCGGCCCGTTGCCACCGTACAGCTTCGTTCAGTGACGACGGGTGACGACCGGCCTCGGAACCAGTCGAAAGGAGGCAAGAACCATGGGACTGCTGACACGCCTGCTCACCCTTCCCGTAGCCCCGATGCGGGCTGTCGTATGGGCCGCCCAACGGGTCGCGGAGAAGGCCGAAGACGAGTACTACGACCCGACACCGGTGTGGCGCGAGCTCGCCGACCTGGAGCGGCGCCTGCTGAGTGGCGAGATCGATCAGGACACGTTCGACAGGCAGGAGGACGAGCTGATCGACCGGCTGACAGAGATCGCAGAGTTCCGCCAGCAATTCTCCTGATGGGGAGCGAGGCTTTCATCGTGTCTGAGCCACTACCCGGCCGACTCGGATCCTTCCCGTCCCGCGCTGCCCCGACGCCGTACGGACAGAGCACCTCCAGCCTCGCCGACATCCTGGAGCGCGTCCTGGACAAGGGCATCGTCATCGCCGGCGACATCCGCATCAACCTCCTCGACATCGAACTGTTGACGATCAAACTACGGATCCTGGTCGCCTCCGTGGACAAAGCCAAGGAGATGGGCATCGACTGGTGGGAGCACGATCCATCGCTCTCCTCACGGCACACCGGCAGCCCGCTGGAGCAGGAGAACCGCAGACTGCGCGCCGAGCTGGAGGCCTTGCGCCGCGAGCGCCTCGACGGTGAGGAGATCCCGTCACGCGCCGCCGATGAGGAACCCGAGAACGATGCGGGCAGCGCAACCGCACGGGGGCGCCGCCGATGAGTACGTCCGAGGACACCCTCACCTACGTGTACGCCGCGGCCCCGCTCACGGCCCGCCTCCGCGACGCCTGTGCGGCCCTCCGCGGGATCTACGGGGCCCCCGTCCTGTTGGTCACCGCACCACCCGCCGGCGGCCCTGCCGGCCCACCGCCACTCCTGGCCTTCGCCACCAGCCACGTACCACGGCACGACTTCAACGAAAGCGCACTGAAGAACCACTTCGAGGACCTTGAGTGGCTCGAGAACGTTGCCCGCGCCCACCATGCCGTCGTAGAGGGACTCTCCGCCCACGCCACGGTCCTTCCCCTGCGCATGGCCACCGTCTACCAGGACGACGACCGCGCCGGCCGGGCTCTCGCGGAGCAGTACGACGCGTTCGTCGAAAGACTCGCCCAGCTCACGGCCCACACCGAATTCGGCGTGAAAATCTACCTCGCCCCCACACCAACCCCGCCCGATGCCGGACCAGCAACCGATGCCGGTGCCGCCACGACTCCCGGCAAGGCCTATCTCCAGCGCCGCAGGGCCCAGCACAATGCCCAGGAGGCCGTCTACGCCCAGGCGCAGCGGGCCGCCGAAACGGTCGAGGCCATCGCCTCCCGATACGCCTCGCAGCGCGTGCGTCACCCCGCGCAGCGGGGTGCTCTGACCGGGCCCGCTGAGAACGTGCTCAATGACGCGTACCTCGTCCCCGACGCGAACGCGGAGCAGTTCCGAGCCGCCGTCGAAGAGGCCACCGGCGCCTTCGACGGCGTCCGTGTCGAAGTGACCGGGCCCTGGGCGCCCTACTCCTTCGTCATGCCGGTGGCCGCGCTCGAGCACTCGGCCACGGGCGAGGAGCGCGACTCATGACCCTCGCTGAGCACGGAGAACCGCTTCCCGGACGGCAGGTGGCACTGGTGGACCTCCTCGACCGGCTGCTCAGCGGCGGCGTGGTCATCACTGGCGACATCGTTCTCTCCATCGCCGACATCGATCTCGTCCGCATATCACTGCGCGCTCTCATCGTGTCGGTGAGTTCCGAGCCGCACTCAGCCACGGCGGCGCGGGAGGGCGGCCGACATGGGTGAAGAAGGCTCCGAGCGGCACCACCAGAACCCGCCCGCGCCCCTCGGGCCCGACCTCAAGGACGTCGGTGACTCGATGTCGCAAGCGTTCCGGCTCCTCCAGGCACCTCCCACGCCGCAGGACGCACCTCCTCGCGCAGCACACCGTATGTACACCGACCGCGACACGGTGGAAGAGGACCTCCTCAAACTCGTTCTCACCCTGGTCGAACTCCTGCGTCAGCTCATCGAGCGCCAGGCATTGCGCCGCGTGGACGCAGGAGACCTCACGGACGAGCAGGAGGAGGAGCTGGGAGCCACGCTCCTGGCCCTCCACGACCGGCTGGCCGACCTGTGCGCCCAGCACGGCTACGCGCTGGAGGACCTCAATCTCGACCTCGGTCCACTAGGGCCTCTCCTTCCGCCCCGAAGCTGAAAGCCCTCCCCTTCGCGAGCTGGGCTCTTACCGGCGGGCGCACGTCCAAGCACCCATACCCTGCATCGCGGCCAGTCTCTTGGCAGTTGCGATCTGCTCCGACTTGGTGGCCAGGTCGGCTCGGGCGGCGTACCTACGGCCACCCGCAGCCTTCCAGCTCGAACGGGTGAACTGCAGACCGCCGTAGTGCCCATTGCCCGTGTTGGCACGCCAGTTACCACCAGACTCGCACTGGGCGATCGCATCCCAGTCGACGCGAGGTTTCGAAGCGTGGGCCACCGCCTCGGCACTGGAAACGGTGAGTATTGCCTGACACATGAGCACTACGCACAGCATTGTCCGGACGGTGCATCCGGCTCGCTGGCCGTTCTGGAAGCGCGACATCAGTCCTCCTCCGCTAGCCGGCAGGCCAGCCCCACGGTCCGGCCGGTCCCGCCTACGGCTGTCGGGCCGTTCACGCAGCACAACATGTCGTCATGCCGCCCCCGTGCCTTCTCGACGGGCGTACGGGTGACGCCACCCGTACGGGGGCGCCCCTTGTCGCAGCCTTGGGAGGGATGTAGCCGGTGGCCCGCCACCCCCTGGGAGCCCCTAGGCCCGAAGGCGTTTCACTCGCGGACGTAGCAGCGATCGTGCGACTGGCGAACCGACTTGGCGAACTGACGGACCAGAACCTGGTCGGTAGGCCGGTACGGCTCACCGTGTCCTTGCTGCGCCCGACTGGCGTAGAGCACCAGCTCGGCGCCGGGAATCCGGCCGCTCGCTGCGCGATCATCACAGTAGGGGCCGGGCAACCTCAGGCCCACTGCGAGGTTCGAAGCCATCGAAGCCAGCCAGCTGGCGTGCCTGGGCGCACCAGCAACGAAGCCGCGGCCGGTACGGCCGGGACGGAGAAGCACACCGATGACCAGCCAGCACGACGGTAACGAGTCCTCCGCTTCCTCTGGAGAGGAGCCACGAGAGGACGCGCCCACCCAGGGCGAACGAGGTCAGGCCGACGAGCCACGGGCCGGGACCGACAGCAAGGCCACGGCCAAGGAGAAGACCGCCGCGGCCAAGGAACACACCATCGCCAAAGCCAAAGAAGCCACCGCTCAGGTTCGCGCGAAGGCCGGCCAGGCGACCGAGCTGGCGAAGAGCAAGACACCCGAGCCACTCCTGCATACCGCTACCCAGACTGCTGCACACGTCCGGGACACGGCATCCCGAGCCGGACACCTCGCGGCCGACAAGACGCCCGAAGCCGTCCGTGAAAAGGCTGAGCGGGCGGCGCACGCGGCAGGCTCCAAGTGGACCCCGCTGTTTGTCGTGGGGGTCGCCTTCCTCGTCGTCGTCCTGATGCGGCGCAGGCGGCGGAACTGCTGAAGGAAGCGGCGGCGTAAGGACCGTGGAGTGGTCCTTCAGGGCCGCGGAGGCTCGGAATGAAACGGCTCCCCCTCCAGTCCGGAGGGGGAGCCGTTTTCGGGTCGGGTTCACCGCCGCACTGGGTCAGGCGTGGCGGTGCTTGTTGCGGGTGAGGAGGCGGTAGACGGCGAGGAGGATGAGGGAGCCGACGCTGGGGCACGGCGCGGCGCTCTCGCAGCCGATAGATCAACCGCGGTCGTACGTCCGTGCGAGAGCCTCAAAGTGGGGCTGCACGCCAAGGCCGTAGCAAGACACGCTGCCAGGTCAGCGGAAACCGTCCTTGCCCTTCTCCTTGATCTGCCGGGCCTTGCCCCGGGCTTCCAGAGCGGCACCCTTGGCCGTCATGGTCTTCTTTCCCATCGCGTGCCCTGCTTTCCTCACGGCCTTCCCGGCAATTTGTTCGATCTGGGCCTTCGTCTTCTCGCTGGCACTCATGGCGGTCCCTTCGTAGCGCCCCTGGTCTCCGATGTGCCGTGGTCCGGTAGAAGAGGTGGCTGCCGGCGCGCCGACAACGGCTGCGGTGGCTGCACCGAGAGACCGAAGCAAGAAAGCCGTCGGAGGAGAGGGCTGAGCGGGCCGTGCGCCCCGGGGGGAGGTGGCGCACGGCCCGTCGGAGTCCGCTCGTACTCCAACCGCCCCCGCGCCTGCCCCCACAGCCGGCTTTCAAACGATTTCGGATCCATGGATTCTTGTCTGGCAGGTTGGGGACACGCGCGAAGAGGAGAGGGTGAGCAGCGACAGCGACATCGCGACCCGTAGCCCGCAGGCATCCAGCCCACGATCACACCGCGGCCCCGGGATTCGTCGCGGTGTCGTCCTTGTCGTACTCGGCGGAGTCCTTGATCTGGTCCTTGGTGAGGTTGACGTGGACCTTTTCTTCTTTGACGTCGATGCGGACGATGGCGCCGGCGGGGATCAGGACGTGCTTCCCGAGGACCCAGGGGCCGGTATCTACGACCAGGTAGGAAGCGTCGACCTCTTCGGTGGCCTTGTCGACCTTGCCGATGTGTCCGTCGCTGGCTTCGACCTTGAAGCCGATCAGCCGGGTGCCGGGCTTGTCGTGCGACTCGGGGTTGTAGTTCCACATGTCAGCGGTCACTGGGTGTCTCCACTTCTCCGGGGCGGGGGTGGGTCTGCGTGGTACGGCGGGTCAGGTGTGCAGGAGCCTCTGCGGGCGTGGCCGTCCGTCCCGCGTCGTGCGCTCGTCGATCAGGCAGTCGGCGATCCTCCGCCTCCGCTTTCCGGCGTGGGCGTCGTCCCAGGCCTTCCGGGCGGAGACCCTCCCGGCCTCCTCACACGGCACCGCGTGCCCGGCGTCATATATCGGCGGTCCACACCTCGGGGCCGCCACCTTCCCATCTGATCGGGCCCTCCTCGGACAGGTCCACGTCGTCCAGGCCGGCCCGCCGCAGGAACTCCGACACATCCGCCGGGGAGTGGGCACGCCCGAGGTCGGCGTCCACTCCCAGAGCGTGAACGGTCACTTTCCGCCCGCCCTTCGACGACACGGGATGAATGACGATTTCCGTCTGATCCGCCATGCATCCAGCCTGCGGGTGTCCGTCTGGTCCGGCACGCCGAGCGCACGGTCCGGGTGTCAGGACGGGCACGTCAGCCGATGGGCGTCGAGCGCGTGCCGCTCTGCAATCCACGGCAGGGCCGGTGCCGAAATCGGCGCGTCGAGGATGCGACGTCGCGGCGCTTTTGTTCTCGTTCGTGCCGGGTAGGCGCGTCGTGTGAATTACGTGACGCCGGGCAAGGGCTATTCGCGCGACGGCCGGTACCTCACCGACCGGATCACGATGGACGCACGGGACGGCCTTCCCGTGGAGGCGGGCCGTTACCGACTGGTGGTCAGCCGCGCCTGCCCGTGGGCGGGCAGGGCAGTGATCGTACGCAGGCTCCTGGGGCTGGAGGACGCCCTCAGCATGGCCGTCGCGGGGCCCGTGCACGATGAGCGCAGCTGGTCCTTCGACCTCGACCCGGGCGGCCGGGACCCGGTGCTCGGGATCCGGCGCATGCAAGAGGCGTACCTGGCGCGTGAGCCCGGATACGACCGGGGCATCACGGTTCCGGCGATCGTGGACGGCTCTTCGCTCGATTCGACCAGCCATCGCAGCAGCTCGCACGGACCCGCTACCTCGTAGGTGCGACGATCACCGAAGCCGACGTACGGCTGTTCACCACGCTCGTGCGCTTCGACGTCGTGTACCACGGCCACTTCAAGTGCAACCGCCGGAAACTCAGCGAGACGCCCGTGCTGTGGTCCTACGCCCGGGACCTGTTCCAGACGCCCGGCTTCGGGGACACCGTCTACTCCGGGATCGTGCCGCTCGGCCCGGACCTGTCGGGCTGGCTGGAACCGCACGATCGGGCGGCGCTCGGCGGCCGGCCCTTCGGTGACGGAACCCCGCCCGGACCGGTGGCTCCTGGGGAGGCGGTGCCGCCCCCCCCCACACACCTCTGCCCCCATGAGCACGCGAGGCAGAGGAGCCGGGAACGGGGCGGGGTGCCAGAGGAACGCGACGAGAAGCGAACCGTCGGAGTCGCGCGCGAGCCGTTCGCACCTGCCCCGGGATCGGCGAGGCCCCCGCCAAAGGGCCGTCTGCGAAGCGCGTACCCTGCGTGCCCCGGGCCCAGCACCCGGCACCCGGCACCCGGCACCACCAGGTGCTGGAGCTGCGCTTACCGCGCACGAGAGCGGGTAGACGCCTACGCCAGCATCGGGGACGGGCCGTCCGCGCATGGGCAGAGGCATCGGGCCGCGCCGAGGCGGCCGAAGGGAGTGAACGGTGAAGCAGACGCAACAGACGCAGAGCAAAACGATCCGCTCCGAGGAGACGGCGCGGAGCTGCTGGGACGACTTCGAATCCGTACGCGGTCAAATGAACCACCTATTTCGACAGCGGTCCCACCGCATTCAGCCGGCGGTGGACAGGGGCCCGGCGCGCGAGCACTCCGGCGACGCCGCCTGAGACGCCACGCCCACCACCGTAGGGGGACACGGCGGCTGGACCCGAGGTCGCCGCCTCCTGGGCCGCCGATCCTGACGGTGTTCCGGTCGGCCGACGAGCGGCCGACCGGACCGGGACACCGGGTTCGGGTTCAGGCGAGGTCGAACCTGTCGAGGTTCATCACCTTGTCCCACGCTGCCACGAAATCACGCACGAACTTCTCTCCCGCGTCCTCGGACGCGTACACCTCCGAGATGGCTCGGAGCTGGGAGTGCGAACCGAAGACGAGGTCGACGGCAGTAGCGGTCCACTTGACCTCGCCCGTGGCGCGGTCCCGACCTTCGAAGACGTTCTCAGCCGATGTCGACGCCTTCCACTCCGTACCCATGTCAAGCAGGTTGACGAAGAAGTCGTTGGTCAACGTCTCCGGCCGGTGGGTGAAGACGCCGTGCAGGGACCGGGAGAAGCCGGTGTTCAGGGCCCGCATGCCGCCGGTCAGAACCGTCATCTCCGGTGCGGTGAGGGTCAACAGGTTGGCACGGTCGAGTAGGAGCGTCTCCGGCGACAACTTCTCACCCGCCCGGAGGTAGTTGCGGAAGCCGTCTGCCCTGGGTTCGAGTACGGCGAACGACTCCACGTCGGTCTGTTCCTGCGAGGCGTCCGTGCGCCCCGGTGCGAACGGGACCGTGATGTCGTGCCCGGCGTTCTTCGCGGCCTGCTCGACGGCCGCGCACCCGCCCAGGACGATCAGGTCAGCGAGAGAGACCTTCGTACCGCCGGCCTGTGAGAGGTTGAAGTCCTGCCGGATCTGATCGAGGGTCTGCACCACCTCGGAGACCTCGGGCAAGTCATTGACCTCCCAGTCCCTTTGCGGCGCGAGGCGGATCCGTGCCCCGTTGGCCCCGCCACGCTTGTCGGTGCCGCGGAAGGTTGCGGCCGACGCCCAAGCGGTGGTGACGAGCTGGGAGATGGACAGCCCCGAGGCCAGGATCCTGCCCTTGAGGTCTGCGATGTCCTGTTCCGCGACCAGCTCGTGATCGACCTCGGGGACGGGGTCCTGCCACAGCTGCGGCTCGGGAACCCACGGGCCGAGGTAGCGAGAGAGGGGTCCCATGTCGCGGTGCAACAGCTTGTACCAGGCCTTGGCGAACGTTTCTGCGAGCTTGTCCGGGTTCTCGTGGAAGCTTTTCGTGATCGGCGCATAGATCGGATCCAGCTTCAGCGCGAGGTCCGTCGTGAGCATCATGGGAGCGTGCCTTTTCGACGGATCATGAGCATCGGGCACGGTGCCCTGGGCCGACGGGTCTGTGGGAGTCCACTGCTTCGCACCGGCCGGGCTCGTCGTCAGCTCCCACTCGTACTTGAGCAGGTTGTCCAGGTACCCGTTGTCCCACTTCGTCGGCTCGGAGGTCCATGCGCCTTCGAGCCCACTGGTGAGTGCGTCGGCGCCCTTGCCCGTGCCGTAGGTGTTCCTCCAGCCGAGGCCTTGCTGCTCGATGGGGCACGCCTCGGGTTCCGGACCGATGTACTCGGCATCCACTGCACCGTGGCACTTGCCGAATGTGTGGCCGCCGATGATGAGCGCGACCGTCTCCTCGTCGTTCATCGCCATACGCCTGAACGTCTCTCGAACGTCCCTGGCGGCAGCCATCGGATCAGGGTTACCGTTGGGCCCTTCCGGGTTGACGTAGATCAGGCCCATCTGCACGGCGCCGAGGGGACCACTGAGTTCTCTGTCGCCGCTGTAGCGCTCATCTCCGAGCCACGTGTCCTCGGGCCCCCAGAAGATCTCCTCGGGTTCCCAGATGTCCTCTCGTCCGAAACCGAATCCGAACGTCTTGAACCCCATCGATTCCATGGCACAGTTGCCAGCGAAGACCAGAAGGTCGGCCCACGAGATTTTCCTGCCGTACTTCTGCTTGACCGGCCAGAGCAAACGGCGCGCCTTGTCGAGGCTCACGTTGTCTGGCCAGCTGTTGAGGGGGGCGAAGCGCTGAGCGCCGGCGCCACCGCCGCCCCGGCCGTCGGCGATGCGGTACGTTCCGGCAGAGTGCCAACTCATCCGGATGAAGAGCGGCCCGTAGTGGCCGTAATCGGCGGGCCACCAGTCCTGCGACGCCGTCATCACCTCGAAGACGTCTTGCTTCAACGCGTCCAGGTCTAGGGTCGCGAACTCTTCTGCGTAGTTGAAGTCCTCATCCATCGGATTGGACTGAGGCGAATGCTGATGTAGGACCTGGAGGTCGATCTGACTTGGCCACCAGTCTCGGTTCGACCTGGGGCGAGTCTGGGTGGGGGCCGGGGAGGGGATTACTGGGTTCTCGCTTTCGCTGCCGGACACGTCGTCCTTCTTCCTGTCTCGGTGTTTCCCTCTGCTGGCTGCTTACCGAGTCGAGCAATGCGACCCGCGCCCGTAGTACGCCATGGCGCCCGCCGGCTGGAATCACCTGATCAGCCCTGTGGCTGTCAACGCGGGGCTGGCGGCCGGCGAGAACCTGACTTACGGACGACGCCGATGATCGAGCGTGTATCGGCGTCCGTATGGTCGCGCACCTCAGACCGCACCGATGAGAGAACACGCAGAGCACCCCCGCACAACGGGTAGCCGAATTCAAAAGTCGTTCGGGTCCCCGGCTCGATGATTGACGTATCTGCCCGGCCTCGGAGAGATACGAGAAACGTGAAACCTTCCGATCATCAGGATCACTCCGCTGATCTGAGTTTCGGAAGCACAATCGTCCGCCGTCCCGGCATGTGACGGGAGCCATCGACCTGACACGTTCGTTGTCGTGGGGCCTCGGCCCACGTCTTCTGCTCCACGTGCCGTGGAGCGCGATCCGATGTGTGCGGTACCGGCCCTTGCCGCGGACCAGACGTCGTTCCGCTGCCTGGGGCAGAAGGTCACCCGTGCGCTTCTCGTCATAGACCAGACATGTGCCGGTAAACTGCCGCTATCCCGCCGAGCCTGAACAGGTGAGCCGCAATGAGTGACCTGTTGGAGCGGCTGCGAGGGCGCGGTTGGCGCATGACGTCCCAGCGGCGGGTCGTCGCGGAGGTCCTCGACGGCGATCACGTGCACATGTGCCCTTCCTGTGCAACCGGTCTTCCCCGCGTGTTCGGGTAATCGTGTACCTGCGGACGAGCAGGCTCCCCAGGCATACCGTCACCCTGAACACCCGCGTCGAGATGCCCATCCTCGGCTTCGGTGTCTACCAGATTCCGCCCGAGCGGACCGAGCAAGGTTCCACCGTTCGCGCCTACGCGCTGTCCAAGCGGGCCAACTCGCTGCGGGTGGCAGACCTTCGCCATCGCATGGGGCAAACGGGGCACCCACCTCAACACGGTCAGCCCCGGGGGCCGGACGGTTCGGCGCGCCCGACGAGGTCGCGGAAGCGGCCGCCATCCTCCTCGGCCGTCAGTCCGGCTCATCGGTCACGACACGCTCCGATGCCTCCGCAAGCCGAAAGCCCACCGCCGGAAGCCCGCTCTCTCACTCCGCCGCGCCGGCTACCAGATGCTGGTCGGCGACTCGACGGGCTGCACAACTAGTCCCCCGTTACGGCCTCGGTCGCGGCCGTCACGCCCAGGGCGGCGATGCGCGGTGCGAGGGCCGGGCCGGGGGGCAGGCCGAGCAGGAACACCCACGCGAAGGTGGTGCCGAGGACCGTGGCATGGACGAGTGCGGGGTCGGCCCGTGAGGCCAGTTCACCGCGTGCGAAGGCCCGTTCCAGCAGGTTGGCCACTTCGGCGCGCTCTCCGGCGATGAAGGTGTTCTGGAAGCGCTGCGCGATGTCGGGGCGCTGCTTGAGGTCCGCGAGCAGACCCGGAGTCGCCGCGGCGACGACGGGATCGGAGAAGATCCCGAGGGTGAGCTGCGCGAGTGCGGTGAGGTCCCCCTGCAGCGATCCCGTGTCCGGCAGCGGCTGTGTCTCCCGGCCGTGCACGAGCGCCGAGAAGACCAGTTCGCCGCGGGAGGCGTGGCGGCGGTAGATGGCCGCCTTGCCCACGCGCGCCTTGGCGGCCACGGCGTCCATGGTCAGCGCGGCGTACCCCACGTCCCGTACCAACTCCCGTACCGCTTCGCGGATCGCGTCGTCCACGCGGCTGTCCCGCGGCCGGCCGGGGGGTTGCTTAGAAGGCTGCACAGGACCATTATACGGAACTATGAGTATCGGAACTAGCAGTACCGTAAAGCTGTCCGCCGATGCGTCCGGCCGCGCCCGCACGCGCACCCTGAACCTCTGGGCGGGCCGCACCACCGCTGCCATCGGGGTTGTGCACATCGCCTTCTTCACCGTCAGGACCTGGCCGAGATGGGGCGACTGGATCGGGGGCGCACTGCACGGCACGGACGCCATCCAGAACCCGGCCAACGCGGTCTCACGGGGCGAGTTCTGGGCCCTGCTCGGGAGCTTCGCGGTGCCGCTGATCTTGCTCGGCCTGCTCATCGCGCGGATGGCGCAGACCGGCCAGGAGGTTCCGCGTCACTTGGGTTGGGCCCTGGGCGCGTGGGTCCTCGTCTGCGGCTGGATCCTCGAACCGTCCGGCTTCCCACTGGGCTTGGTCCCGGTCACACTGCTCCTCCTCGCACAGCGCGCCTCCCGGGCCTCCCGGGCCTCCCGGGCCTCCCGGACGTCTCGCACGTCGTCCCGGCCGGGCAACGGCAGGAAGGAGGCCTGAGCTCCATCGGTGTCGACAGGGGGGTTCAGAGGTGCCCGGGCCCGCCGTCTTCCCCGGTCTGGATCGAGTCCGTTTCTCCTGATCCGGTCTCCAGCACGTGCAACGGGATCTACCCTCCCGTTCCAGTGCACCGGCTACGGAGGAGGGCGAGTTGATCGACCCGCTGGCAGAGCTACGGCAGGGCAGCCCGCGCGAGGGAGACGCCGGTGTGCGGGACAGGGGCGGGAGGTGACCGAGCCCACTGCGCGACAGCAGCTGTCGCTCCTCAACGACGAGCCGGTCGCCGAAGCCGCAGCTGACCTGCTCGGTGTAGGTCGGGCGGCGGAACAGCTCGCCGGCTTGCTGGTGGCCTCCCGTCAAGCGACGCCGTTCACCCTGGCCATCGACGCCGGCTGGGGGACGGGCAAGAGCAGCCTGATGCACCTGGTCGACGCGGAACTCGCCCGGGCCACCGACGTGCACACGGTCTGGTACAACGCATGGACCTCGACCGGCGCGGACGCGTTGGAAGGACTCATCAAATCCGTCCTGATGCGTTTCGAGCGCCGCCTGTTACGCCGGGCCGTGCAGCGTGTCTCTGAGCGCCGAACCCTGGTCAGGGCCGCCCGTGTCCTGTCCACGCTGGTGGCGGGGCCGCTCGGGGCTGGCGCCCTGGTGGACGAGCTCTGGAACAGCCTGTCCGTGAGCCCGCAGGCGCGCAACGAGATGCGGGACGCGATCAGGGGCTTGGCGGAGGAGTGGGCGGCACCGAGCGCGGTCTCACCGCGGAAGCTGTTGGTCGTCTTCATCGACGATCTGGACCGTTGCTCGGAAGAGACGGTGCTGGCGGTGTGTGAGGCGGTGAAGGTCTACCTGGACGTGCCCGGACTCGCCTTCGTCATCGGATGCGACCGGTCGGTCCTCGGCCCCAACGGCCTGCTGCGCGATCTGTCGCCGGCCGGATCGGCGTTCATGGAGAAGATCTTTCAGACCACCTACCGGATCCCTCTGCCGGACGAAACGGGGATCGAGGACTTCGTCCGCCGCTGCGCGCGCGACTCCGGCATACACGCGCTGCTCAACGCCGATCTGATCTCCCTCATCGCGGCCCGTGCTTCCCGAAACCCCAGGCGCATCAAGAAGCTGATCAACGGGTTCGTGCTGGAAGTCGGCCTCAACCCGCTGTGGCGGGACCTCGGCACCGAAGCCCTCGACACCGTGATCAGGACCTTGCTGCTCCAACACCTGTACCCGGACTTCTACCAGATGCTGATCGGCGGCGGCTCACTGCACGGCGACGTGCTCTCGGAGTTCCTGACCTACCGCCAGGTCAGGCGTGCTCTACGTCGCGTCGAGGTAGACGGCTTCAGCGACGTGGACCTCTCCCGCTTCTTCACGGAGCACGAGGTGCGGCCACCGTCCCAAGAGAATCCGGACACTTGGGACGGGGCATTGGAAGCACTGGAGGCGCAGTTACCCAGCGGTTTCCCCGCCCTGGTCACTGATCGGGCCTTCACCACGCTGATCGAGGACCTGATGGAGCTGTCGCATTTCACAGAACTCATCCAGCGGCTGCGGCTGCAGCCGCGTTTCAGCATGGCCGAGCCTTCCGCAGTCAGGGAGCCCGTGGCGCACGGGATCGAGCACTTCTCCGGCAACGGTCGTGGAGCGCCCACCGAGCAAACGCTTGAGGGCATGCGCATCCTGTGGATCGACGACAATCCCGGAAGCGTCGAGTTCATCGCTCAGTCGATGCGCCTCGCAGGGGCGGAGATGACGGTCGTCAAGGACGGCACGGAGGCGGAACGACAGCTTGCCCCTGGAGGCTGGGACCTGCTGATCTCAGACATCACGCGTGGTACGGACCCGGACGCCGGCTTCAACGAGGTCGAGCGCCTTCGCGGTGCCGCCCCCTACGCGGGGCCCGTGGTCTTCTACACGGGCCGGGTCACCCCTGCGCGCCAGAGGCGTGCCGAACAGTTGGGGGCGTTCGGCATCACCATGAGCCCGCACCAGCTGGAACAACTGGCTGCCCGGGCCGCAGCCGCGCGACGCCGCCCTGAGGTCTGATCAGCAGGCCGTGCAGTCGAGCGGTCCGACAGGCGAGTGCCCCGATGGCTCCTTCGCTCGGCGCTCCTGCCGCGCTCCTCGCCGGCAGGGACTCCGGATGCTTCCCACTGCGGTGCGTGCATGGAAATGCCGGGACGAGCAACACCTCGACGGACAGACGCGCGGCCACCACGAGGTCGCCGGTCCCTGCGACCGGAAGGGATGGCACCCTGCCGAGGAAGCCACCGGGCCGGCATCAGGACGTGCCGCGGCCCAGCAGCGCGAGGGTGGTCCTGCGTGGCAGCAGGCAAGCTGCGAGAACGAAGAGGGAATGTGCCGCGTCGGAGACCACGGTGGGGCCGGCGCGCCGGTCGAGGGCCGAAGCGCGGCTGCCACCAGCGTCTTTGGTGTCTGGATCAGAGCTGACGGGGCGCCTGCATGGTTCAGGGGCGGGATGCCCGTAGCGGTCATGCCGGGGCTGAGGCCCATGACGTGTACACCTCACGGGGGTTGCTCGTGCCAGAGGCGACTACTTCGCCCGTGCGGCGCCCGCGTGCCGGGCCGCGACCGAAGAGATCCGGCATAACACCGCACCGCGGCGGGGCAAGCCGGCCGCCCGGCCGGAGTCGTCCACATGAGGGTCGTCCCGTACGGTCGAGGGCGAGGTTGTGCATCCGGGTGATGCCGTTGCTCCGGGCCAGTGCGGCCAGGTGGGCCGCGGCGCTGCGCCCGCCCGTGGACCTGTCCGGCGTCGAGGGGGCGCCGACGTGCCGTAGCCCGCGCGCGGGTGGCGGTGGAGGGGCGCGCCGCTGACGGTGGCGGCGCCGGTGGTGGGCGCACCCAGGCCGAGGATCATCCGCAGAGTGGTGGACTTGCCGGCTTTGTTGGGGCCGAGGAATCCGGTGACCTGGCCCGGCCGCAGGGTGAAGGACAGAGGACAGGTGGTCGACGGCCGTCTTGCCGCCGTAGCACGTGGTGGGTTCGCTGACTTCGATCACGGCGCCCACCCAGCCGACGGGACGCCCATCCGGACAAGGGGCCGTGGGCGGCGATCGGGTAAGCCGGGTCGGCCCGTGGGCGTACGCCCACGGGCCGATGCTGCGCCCGGTGTGTCAGGCGACGCGGACGATGCTCTTGCCAAGGGTCGTGCCCTCGGCGAGGCGCTGCACGGCCATGGCCAGGTCCTCAAGGGCGTACTCGGTGGTGATGTCCATGCGGACCTTGCCGTCGGCGACGAGGCGGAGCGCGTGGCGGGCACTGTCGGCGAGCCGCTCGGGGTGGGTCTGGCTGAGCAGGTTGCTGTTGTAGGTCAGGAGTGACTTGCCGTGTATGAGGAGGTCATTGGTGTTGGCGAGCACGGGCTCGTACGTGGCGAGGTTGCCGTACGCCACCAGTCGGCCGTGCGCCGCGAGCTGCTCGATGGCGGCGGTGCGGGTCGAGCCGCCGACCGGGTCGAGGATGACGTCAGGGTTCTCGTCGCCGAGCTTGGCCGGGAACTCTTCGCGGAGCAGGAGCTGGTCGTACCCGAACTGGGCGGCGTAGTCGGCCCTGAGGCCATTGCCGACCACGCCGACGACCCGACCTGCCCCGGCCAGCCGGGCGAACTGGGCCGCGAGCGTGCCGACCGAACCGGCGGCGGCGTGAATCAGCACGCTTTCTCCGGGCTGCACGCGTGCGGTGGTGTTGATCAGGTCGTAGGCGGTCGGTGCGCCCCACCCGAGACCTGCAGCCGTCCTGAGCGACACGATGCCGATGTCGATCGCGAGCGCGGCGGGTGCCAGGACCACTTCGGCGTAGGCGCCTGAGGTGGTCAGCGCGGTGACAGCCTCGCCGATACGGCGTGCGTCGACATCCGGGCCGACCGCGACGATGTGCCCGGACGCCTCGAATCCCGGAACGAAGGGACGGGGTACGGCGAAGTGGCCGTCCCGGACCATGGTGTCCCCCCACTGAATCCCGGCGTAGGCCACACGGATCGCCACCTGGCCGGGACCGGGGGCGGGCTCATCGAGTTCGGCGACTCGGTAGTGGTCTTCGGTGTCGAGAACGACAGCCTTCATGGTTACAACCCCCTGTGTTGACTCAGTATCCTTACAGTCGAGAAGGTAGATGTGTAAGGTTCCTGAGTCAACCCATGAACCTGTCAATGGATGGGAGTGTGTGGTGGAAGCCGCGATCGAGAACGACCTCTGCCCCCGGATCAGGCGCTCGGAGCAGGCGCTGATGGCGCACCACGAGGCGGTGCTGCGTACCTACGGGCTGACCATGACGCAGTACACCGTGCTGCTGACACTCTCGCGCGAAGGCGGCATGTCCGGCGCCCAGCTGGCCCGCTCCTGTGGGGTGACGCAGCAGAGCATGAGCAGCGTGCTGACCAACATGGAGAACAAGGAACTCATCCGCCGCGAAACGTCCCCGGTGCACGCCAAGGTGCAGATCGCCACCCTCACCGATGCGGGCCAGACGCTGCTGGACCGCGCCTACGAGGAGGTGGCCGTCCTTGAGCGGGCGCTCACCGACGCTTTCACGCCCTCCGAATACGCAGCACTCTGCGGACTTCTGGAACGCGCCACCGCCGTCCTGATCCAGCAGACGCGCCACGCGGCAGCCTCGCCCGCCACCAAGGCGACGCCATCCGGCTGATGCCTCTGCCGAGGAAGGTCCCGCTGGCCTACTACTGATCCCTGCCCCTGCCCCTGCCCCTGCCCCTGCCCCTGCCTCTGGCCCTGGCCCTGCCCCAACGATCGGCGACCCCGCCGCGTCGCTGCTGACGCACGGCGCTGGCTCGGCCCCGGGGTGATGGGCCGTCACGAGTACGTCATCCTGTGCGAGCAGGGCCGTAGCGTCGTACGGTTCGTCGTACGAGGGGAGGGCCGTGAGGTCGGCGCGGTGTCTGCCTTCCCGCGCGATCGCTCGGCCGGGAATGCCGGGCGTATCCGGCCAAAGATCAACACGGCTTTAGCGGACCCCCATGGTCCTGGCCAACGGTGCGTCAGGGAGGGGGTGTAGGGCTCGCGGGAGAGTCCTACGGCCGGGGCTACGGCGGTGGCATCGCCCTGCTCTTCTGGCTGGTCGTCATGTGCGTGCCCGGTCCGCTCATCGCGGTCTCGCTGGGCTGTGTGCACAGCCTGTTCTTCACCACGCCGGTGATGGTGGCCTCGAACGTCGTGGGCGTGCGCACCCGGATATAGGGGGCCACGCTCGCCCGCCTGGATTACGGCCGCCGGGGTGCTGCCCGTCGGAGGGGCGGTACTCGCGCGGATGCGGCAGGCGTCGAGGACCAAGGTGCGGCGGAGGGCGCTGGGGCCCATCGCGGTCACGGTGATCGCCACGTTCTTCGTCGGGGCCACCTCGCCGGTGTACCAGCCGCCGGACCTTGAGCGTGCCGGCAACGTCGGTGAGTGGACGGGCGATGACGTCTGCCGATGCTATGGCGGGGACGAGGTGCCCTGTGTCCCCGCCATAGCCTCGGTTACCCCGAATCGGGTCCGGTCTCTCAGCCCACGCGCTCGATGCGTGCGCGCCGGATGAGGTTCTTGCCCGGTTCCCGCACCTTTTCGAAGGCTGCGTTGTTCAGCAGGGCGCAACTGCCCGAGGGTCCGTTCACCGTCACGGTCGTCGAGTGGCCGTTGTCGAGGTTGGTCACCTTCAGCTTCGTTCCGACCGGGAACGTCCCGCTGGTCGCCGCCGGGGCACCCGCCTCACCCGACAACGTCACCGTCGACCCCGGACACACCACCTCCCCAGTAGCCGGAGGCACCTGCGCACCCGCTGCACCCGTCGTACCCGCGGCACCGGACGCACCCGTCGCACCAGTGGGTGCGGCACCGCCACCCCCCACGCGCTCGATGCGTGCGCGCCGGATGAGGTTCTTGCCCGGTTCCCGCACCTTTTCGAAGGCTGCGTTGTTCAGCAGGGCGCAACTGCCCGAGGGTCCGTTCACCGTCACGGTCGTCGAGTGGCCGTTGTCGAGGTTGGTCACCTTCAGCTTCGTTCCGACCGGGAACGTCCCGCTGGTCGCCGCCGGCGCACCCGCCTCACCCGACAACGTCACCGTCGACCCCGGACACACGATGTCGGGGACGGCGGCATTGCTGGTCGCCATTGTGACGACGGCCCCTCCGGTCGCCAGTGTTCCCGCGACGACAGAGAGCGCCAGCTTCTTCTTGAGACTCATAGTCCGTTTCCGGGACATTGATACTCCTCGATCCGATGGACGATTCCCTCCGTCGTTTATACGGCTGACATCACAATGCGAGTTCAGTTCTGTCACCGCCCGACAAATCCAGCTGGGCGGAAGTCTCCTTGGGTGTTGCGTGGTACGCCACGGTGGCTGAAGGTTCGTTAGGCACGTTCAAATCAGCAGGTGGGAGCCCCGCCGCCCATGATGATTGATGTGCGTGTGGCCTTCGTACCGACCGACTCATCTGGGGCTGAGGCGCGGACACCACAGGTACCTTTAGGGTTCAGTTGATCCTCCCTTAATGCTCCGGCTGGACCTCTGCATTTCCGAGGACACGGTGGTCATGCATACGCACTTCAGATCGCCGGCCTCGTTCACCCTGGCCACCAGCTGAGGCTCCGGCCCGGAAACCGAACCTGAAGCAGGCGGCTCCGAAGCCGCCCGGGCAGGCCCGGAACCCGTACACCCGCCCTCACCAAAGGGGTTGGGCGTACGGGTTCCGGGCGTTCGGGGACCAGAAGTCCGCGAACCCGCCGGGGGAGTGGGCGCCCGGCGGGCGAGCCGATCGTTCCTCGGGATGTTCGACTACCCTCCCGTAGCCCCGGCTGCGCCGGCTGGTCCACTCCAGCTTCGCCGCGACGGCCGGGTCAGCAGAGGGAATTCGGCGCCGTCGGCATCGGGGGAGGCGCGACGCTGCACCGCGCCGCTGGAGCCACCCCCAATGTGGAGTCCGTCGCAGCCGGCGCGACAAGCACACCCGCTGCTGCGGCGGCCGAGCAGGCCCGGTTGCCGCACTTCTCGGGCAGCTGCACCCACTGCGACCCGGTCTGGAACCGATCACTTCGCGGTGATCGCGCCACCGGCCGCCCCGCTTCGGTGTCCGATCCGGCAGCAACGGATCGATTCGCGCTCACTGCGCGTCAGTCAACGGCACACCCAGACCAGCGATCAGACGATCGGAAGGGAGCGGCTATGCCCCAGCCACGTCACCAGCCTGGCCGGTCGACGTCCACCAGTCGATCACTCGGACGGCCATTACGTCTGGCCGCAGGCCCATGGGGTCGAGACCAAAATGATCTTCCAGCTCGTGCCGCAGGAACTCACCGATCGCGGTCCGGTCGGCGCCGGAACGGAGCTGCTGGAGCAGAGGAGCGACCATGCAGTCGTACTCGTCCTGCACATCGTCGGCGACGCCGATCGGATCCCACTCATTGAGCAGATCCCGCAGGTTGTCCACGGCGGTGGTGTTTCCGGGTCTCATCGCCCCAGACTGCCACCCACGAACGACCGCCATCACCCGCCCCCTGACCCTCTTCTTCATCGCCTGCGCTCCAGGCCGACGGCGGCAAACTCCTTGCCCGCCCCCATCACGGGCGCAGGCGCATCCTCGCGGACCTCTTCGCCCTCAGCAGCTGACCCGTCACCGACTGGCGCGAGGTCCGTGGCCGAGCTCCTGCCGACGGAGCACCCGCACCGCGCCCGCGGTCGGCGTTGCACGGGGAGCCGGTACCCGACCCGTGGGCGACGCCCGCCGCGGAACGGGTACCAGCAGTCGGCCCCGCTCCGGGGCCCCGGGCTCAGCCCGTTCCTGCTCCCGTTCCCACGGATGCTCAGTCCCTGCCCGGTTCAGGCCGCCGCCGGGCCGTCGACGGAGATGTCCAGTCGGTCGGCCAGGGTGAGGAGGGTCGCCCCCAGGGGGAGCGCGACCCGGGTGACGGCGTGCTGGTCGCCGCGGGTCGGGTCGTGGTTGACGATCAACACCGGCTTCCCGGCCTGGGCTGCCAGGCGGACGAACCGGAGCCCGGACATCACTGTCAGCGAGGAACCGAGGACCAACAGCGAGGTTGCCTCGCCAACCAGTTCGCGGGAGTGCTCGACCCGTCGTGGCGGAACGGCCTCGCCGAAGAACACCACATCCGGTTTGAGGATGCCGCCGCAGCCCGAACAGGGGACCACCCGGAAGTCCCCGACCTGTTCGTCCGTGAGGTCGGCGTCGCCGTCCGGGTTGAGCCCGGCGGCTACCGGTTCGAAGCCCACATTGGCCTCCTCGAGGCGCCTGGCGAGTTCGCGGCGCGAGCTGAAGACGCCGCAGGAAAGGCAGACGACCCGGTCCAGGCTTCCATGGAGTTCCACCACGCCCTCGCTGCCGGCGGCCTGATGCAGGCCGTCAACGTTCTGGGTGATCACGCCCGAGAGCAAGCCGTGCCGCCCGAACGCCGCCACAGCCCGGTGTCCGGCGTTGGGCCGGGCACGACCGAACGTGCGCCAGCCGAGGTGACTGCGCGCCCAGTACCGGCGTCGGGCCTGGCTGCTGGCGGTGAATTCCTGGTAGGTCATCGGGGTATGGCGACTCAGGCTCCCGCCCGCACCCCGGTAGTCGGGGATGCCCGACTCCGTGGAGATGCCCGCCCCGCTGAGCACCAGCACACCGCCGGTCCTCAGCGCATCGGCGACGGGCTCCGGATCCGTGGTGCCAGGCCTCAGGTCCGCGGTGGGCGTCCAGCTCAGAGTGGGGCGCATGCGCATGCCGCCAGCGTACGGAACAGGTAGGGCACTGGCACAGGGCCGTGATGCCCGAGGGGCAACGTCGGGGCAGGCCCGGCACAGCTGCTTTACGGTCGCTGCACCTCAGGTCCGGTGGCGTCCCGCTCGACGACGGCAGCCTGCACCGTCGCATCACCTTCCGGGACAGCGGAGTGAGAGCCTTGACGGCCCGCAGGGTAGCGGGTGGGGTGCGCTCTGTAACGGGTCTGCGCTACGACCAGCCCGGCATCGAGCGGCGAGCTGATCGTGGCGCCGCCGACCTTGAGGACGCCGTCGAGGTCCTTGCCGCATTCCGATGACGCCGCTTCGGCGCGCTCGCGTGCGGCGGTAATGGCGTCGGGCAGCCCGAAGGTGACGAACGTCCGGTCGAGGTCGGTGAGCCGCACCGAATTCGGCGGCGAGCTCTTCACGACGATGAACGCGGGTTTTCCGACCTTGCCGGCGCCGTAGCCGGATGTGTCTTCCCAGCCGCTCGGCCCGTCGACCAGGTCGAAGAGCCGGCGGCCGAGGACGACGGCGCCCGAGCGGGCGGTTGCCTCACGCTGGACCCGGCGGTCGTCGGGAGTAGGAGAACGCCCAGGTGTGCAGGGCCTCGCCACCGGTGCCAGACCGTGGTCCGGGGCCGGGTGGTCCCTTCCGGGATCAGCTCTGCAGCCGCGCCACGCAAAGGGGTACGACCGATGACACTCGGTGAGATTCGGGTGCCCAGGAGGTGACTCGCCCCATAGGGCCCACGTCACATACGAACCGGGCTAGTAGTCTCCGAAGGCTCGATTTCTGTTATCTGATACCGGCTTCCACCTGCACGTATCCGCCCGGAGGTGGGGGAGGGGTGTTGGTCGCCGGCTGCGAGGGCCCCTAGTAAGAGGAGTCGTTGCCAGGGGGTCGGGGCGTCTGTAGAACTGGATGAGTCGCCGGGCGGCACGGGTCCTCACCCGCCGCCGACGAACCCCTCTCCATCGCGTGAGTGGCTCACGCATGTCTTCGGCATGCCGCGACCGTCCTTGTTCCCTTCGGAAGGTAGTCCGTGTCCAACTCCGTCATCCGCCGCATCGCCGCTTCGAAGAAGACCCTCGCGGGTACCGTCGTCGCCCTCGGTGTCGCCGGTTCCATGCTCGCCACGGTTCCCGCCCAGGCGGCCCCGATGAGCGCCAAGGCGATCGCCCAGCAGATGATCAAGGACCCGGCGCAGTTCGCGGCGTTCAACAACATCGTTTCCCGCGAGAGCGGCTGGGACTACACCGCCACCAACTCCTCCTCGGGTGCTTACGGCCTGGTCCAGGCCCTGCCGGCCTCGAAGATGGCCTCCGCCGGTTCCGACTGGAAGACCAACCCGGCCACCCAGATCAAGTGGGGTCTGGACTACATGAACTCCCGCTACGGCAGCCCCGTCGGCGCCTGGAACTTCTGGCAGTCCCACCACTGGTACTAAGCCACCAGCGGGCACGTAGTACACGCACGAGAACGCTCGGCCGGGATTTCCCGACCGGGCGTCTTCGCGTATCCGGGACTGGAGCCAGCCTGCTTCGGGGACGGGCACCGGCGTGAAGTATTGACCATCTGTCGCTGCGACCCTACGTTGTCGGCGTCCTGAGAGCGCTCTCAGAGAGGTTCCGTATGAAACCCCGAAGAAGTCTGGCGTTACTCTCCACGGCCGCTTTGGCTGCGACAGCTCTTGCCGCCAGTGTCAGCACCGGTGTTGCCTCCGCCGCCACCATCGAGGTGGGCAAGGGGAGTTACAGCGATGTCCGCCCCGCGGGCCGCCAGGGTCCGTCGAACAACGGGGGTCAGGCGGTCAAGCCCAAGGTCACGCCCGCCATGGCCGAAATGCCGGTGCCGACCAACGACTGGTGGTCTTCCCTCATCTTCCAGAGGTTCTCCAGCAACCCGTGGTCCGAGAACATGTACGGTCATCCGCTCACCTACAAGGCGGTTTCCGGAGGATTGGAGGTCGGCTACCCCACCGCGCATCAGATCGTCGGAGGGGGACGCCAGTACGAGTTCCCCCACAAGGCTGATCTGACCCTCGGCCTGACGGGCCTCAACTCGCCGGACACCAAGGCCGACGGGTGGAGCGACTGGACGGTCACCCCCTACTGGAGTGACGGCGCACGCACTCTCAGGGCGACCATCGGGCACGGAATGCCCTATGTGTACGCGGAGGGAACCGGCGGCGCGGCGCAGATCAGCGCAGCAGCCCCTCCGACTGTCTTCGCGGATCAGGGGAACGTTCTGGGCGTCACCATCGCCGGTCACCACTATGCCCTGTTCGCCCCGAGCGGCAGCGACTGGACCGTCACGGGTGCCGAGATCCGAGCCGACCTCGGCACCAAGGACTACTTCTCCTTGGCAGTCCTGCCCAGTACGGATGCCCTCGCCGACTACAAGAAGTACGCCTTCAGTTTCGTGACCGGCTCCAAGGTCGACTGGGAGTACGTCGAGGGCGACGGCAAGGTGAAGGCCACCTACTCGCTGACCACCCAGGCCAAGGAGGGCGCCGAGACCGGCACGCTTCAGGCGCTCTACCGCCATCAGTGGTTGCACACAACGGACCCCCTGACCGACTACAGCTACGTCTCCTCGCGCGGTGAGATGAAGGTCCGCGAAGGCACCTCCTTCACCACGGTCCAGAGCGTGAACGGTGTACTCCCGGGGCTTCCCAGCGCCGCGGGTGTTGACGAGGCCAAGCTCAAGAACTACATCAACGAGGTCCTGACCCAGGGCGACCCCCTCAGCGGCGCCATCGACACCTACTGGACCGGAAAGGCCCTGGGCAAGCTCGCCCAACTCGTCCCGATCGCGGACCAGATCGGTGACGGGGCCGACCGCGACAAGCTGCTCGCTTTGATCAAGGGACGCATGGAGGAGTGGTTCACCGTCGGCGGGCCCTCCGAGTTCTCCTACGACAGGGACTGGCGCACTCTCATCGGCTACCCGGCCTCGTACGGCAGCGACCAGGAGCTGAACGACCACCACTTCCACTACTCGTACTACGTGATGGCCGCAGCCGTAGTGGCGCAGTACGACCCCGCCTGGGCGGCGGACTCGGAGTGGGGCGGCATGGTCAAGGAACTCATCAAGGACGCCGCCAACCCCGCCCGGGACGGCACCAAGTACCCCTTCCTCCGCGGATTCGACGTCTACGCCGGCCACAGCTGGGCCGCCGGCCACGAGGCCTTCGCCGCCGGAAACAACCAGGAGTCCTCTTCTGAGTCCATCAACCTCAGCGCCGGCCTGATCATGTGGGGCTCGGCTTCGGGTGACAAGGCGCTGCGTGACCAGGGCGTCTACATGATGATGACGGAGTCGGAGTCCATCGCGCAGTACTGGTTCGACGCCGACCAGCAGGTCTACCCGCAGGACTTCACACACGACGTCGTCGGCATGGTCTGGAGCAGCGGCGGCGCCTACGCCACCTGGTGGACCGCCAACCCTGAGGAGATCCACGGGATCAACTTCCTGCCGGTGACTGGTGGCTCGCTTCACCTGGCGCGGGAGAAGGGCATGCTCCGCCGCAGCGTTGCCGAGATGGAGAGGGAGAACGGTGGTCCCGCCGTCGAATGGAAGGACGTCTTCTGGCAGGTCCAGGCGCTGTACGACCCGGTGAAGGCCATGGACTACTGGAACCAGTGGAACGGTGGCTACGTTCCCGAGGCTGGCGAGACCAAGGCCCACACCTATCACTGGGTCGCCACGATGAACTCCATCGGCGCACCGGACATGACGGTCACGGCCAACATGCCTTCGGCCGTGGTCTTCGACAAGAGCGGCACCAAGACGTACGTCGCACACAACTACGGCACTGAGGAGTGCTCGGTGCGCTTCTCCGACGGCAGCGTGCTGAACGTCCCTGCGAAGTCCACCGCCTCCGGTGCGGGCGACGACACTGAGCTCGGTACGCTCTGCGGCGCCAGTGGCGGTGGCGGCGGTGAGGAACCGCCGTCCGACGAGAAGCCCACCGCGCCCGGTACCCCCTCCGCCAGCGCCGTCACCGACACCTCCGTCACGCTGAGCTGGCTCGCCGCGACCGACGACAAGGGCGTCAAGAACTACGACGTCTTCCGCGGCGGCATCAAGGTCGCCACTGTCACCGGCACCACTTGTGTCGACTCCGGACTGACCCCCGGCACCCCCTACACCTACAGCGTCAAGGCCCGCGACACCGCCAATCAGGTCGGACCCGCCAGCGGCAGTCTGACCGTCGCCACCACGGGAGACGCTCCCCCGCCGTACGTCACGGGGGACACCTTCTACCTACAGACGGGCGGTCGACTCGTCACCTCGGCGGGCTCGGTGGCCTCCTCCGACATCATCCCGTCGGCCGGTGGCGCGAACAACGACGGAACCCCGAAGAACCCGTTGGTCTACGAGGTGAAGAACGTCAAGGGCACCTGGAAGTCGGGATCCGCGACTGCTTTCAACTTCAAGGTGGACGCCGGCACTTCCGTCGGTTACGCACAGCAGGTTCGCGTGTCCTACGACCTGACGGGTGACGGCACGTTCGACCGTGTCGAAACGTTCCGCTACTTCGCGACCGACCCCATCGCAGGGTGGGAGGACTACTCTTCGGCCAGGCAGGGACTGCTCTCAACCACTGGAACTCTGGGCGACCTCAACGGCGGCACCATCCGTGTCGAGGTCTGGAGCGCACTGGGCAACGGGCCGTCGACGATCCAGGTCGGATCCGGCTCAGTTCTGACCATCCCCTTCGCGTGAACAGGAACTCAGCTCGGTAGACGCACCGCCGGACCGCTTCAGCACGGAACAACCAGCAAGATCCAAAATCAGCGCATCAAGAAGCCCTGGCACCGAGGACAACACCCCCGGTGCCAGGGCCAGCCCCTGTGCACATCGGCGCATGCCGGCCTCAGCTCCCGCGGACCCGTCACTACCTGCATCGAGGCTGGCCGTTGATGCCATACGCCTGGCTTCCTTCCACGGAGGTCGCGTACGTGGCTCCGGGGCCTGCGTTGCCGAAGCCGCGGGCTGCCCCTGGTTCTCCGCATACATCCATGACCGGCAGGAGCAGTGCTCCAGCCGAACGAGGCCGTGGAACGGTGCCGCTCCTGAGCCGCCGATGCGCGTGACGGACCGCCGACACGGAGGAACGCCCCCCAGTTGCGTTCCTCCGGTTCCGGCACACATCCGCACGCCGCGGGAACGTCACCGATGGAGCTGGGGCGACGTCCGCCGCCGGTTCACCACCTCCACCGGGCGGTGGAGACCCATCGCAGCGGACGGGATCGAGCTGTTCCGGATCGCATCGGTCACGGTCAGCCGCTACCGATGCCGGGCCAGCACGATCGCCAACCCATGGCAGCCTGCAAACCCCGTCTGACGGCAGAGACCGTGGAGAGCCCGTTGCGTTGAGAGACGCACGGCGCGTTCTGTCGGTGCCCCTGTCTAGGGTGGGAGGATGAACGAGATAGAGATCGTGGCTGACCAGGGCGAGTGGCGGGGCGGGTTCGAGGAGCGGGTGCTGGCCGGGTACCGGGCTGCGGGGTGCTCGGAGCCTCTGGCGCAGGCGCTCCTGGAACGGGCGGTGAAGGGGATCGATGCCTGGACGGTGGCCACGGACGGCACCGGGTGGATCGCGGTCGGGGTGACGGAGGACAACGGGGCGACCGTGGGCCGGATCCACGACCTGACGCTGCCACAGGGGCGTGAGTGGGCCGAGCGGTGGTGCGTTCAGCACGGCGCCCAGCGGGTGGAGGTGCGGCTCACGGGCGGAGCGGGAGCGTTCGCCGACTACCCCGTGCGGGGACAGAACCGGATGCGCGCTGCGGCCGAACAGCCCGAGCTGCCAGCAGGCCTGACGGTCCGACGGCTTACCGAGGAGGAGTACCCCGGCTGGTACGCCGGTGAGGAGGCCGCGTACATCGCGGACATCGTCCGGGCAGGGGCTCTGACCCCGGAGCAGGCCAAGGAGAAGTCCGACCAGGACTTCGCCCGGCACCTCCCGCAGGGATACCTGACCCCGGGGCACGCCTTCTACGCGATGGAGGCCGACGGCCAGGTGATCGGCACCGGCTGGGTGAGCCACGGTTTCCTGCCGGGCGTGACCTTCGGCTTCTCGCTGGAGGTGTACGAGGAGCACCGCGGCAAGGGCTACGGCCGGGCCGCGATGACGGTCGGCGAGTGGGCCACCCGGCAGGGTGGGGACGAGGCTCTGATGCTCAACGTCTTCGGCGGCAACGAGGTCGCGATGGGCCTGTACGACAGCACCGGCTTCGCCGTGCTGGACGAGTACCGCTCGATCGAACTCTAGCTTCTGTCAGGTGAACGAGGTCCTGCCCCGAAGCCTGGCACCGAGCGTGCTCGCAATCCTCGTCCGCTGCGGAGCCGACGTCGCGGCGGACGAGGATCCTGTGCGACGCCGCCCGCCGCCGACGTGAGGGCCTCGTCACGAGGAGCCCGGCGCCCGGGCCCGCGCCCACGCTTGGACTACGCCCTCCAGCTCTCCTTCCTGTGCGCCCACCGTCGTCCGCCATCGTCCGCCGTCACCCTGCCGCTGCGCTCCGCCGGCGGACTGACCACCGCCAGACCACCCAGGCCCACCTGACGCCCGAGGCGACCATGGCGCAACGCACCAGCCGGGCCAAGCGCACCGTCCCCGGCGTGCGGGTCGACCAGGCTGGCGACGTCGCCACCGTGCTGCGCGGCCTCTCCTTCGTCTTCAACGAGGGCTACTCCGGCGACGTCGATCGCCGAGGACATCGAGATCCGGCAGACGGCACTCGCTCGCGACCGGCTGCGTCCGCGCACTGTAGCTGGGGGGCGACTGGTCACCCGTCGGGCTCAGCCGGTGCAGAACTCCGCAGTGATCGCCTGGATGATGCTGTTGGTCGGGTCGAGCCAGTCGTTGTTGAGGACGAAGGACATGGTGTGCCGGCCGTCGCGGGTGCCGCTCATCCACGTCGCGTAGCCCTGGATCGAGCCTGCGTTGCCGTAGACGGTGACGCCACAGGGCGTCCGCGCGATCACCACCCCGAGGCCGTATCGGAACGTGTCGGTTTGGGGGAAGGAGCCTGGGGTCGGAGTCAGCATCGTGCGCAGCAGCTGGGCTGGCAGTAGTCGCCCGCGGAGCAGGGCGGAGTCGAAGCGGTTGAGGTCGCCGACCGTGGAGATCATGTCGCCGTTGCCCGCGGCGAAGGAGGGGTTGTACTCCGTGACGTCCGTGACCTCCTGGACCTTCTGGCTGGCTGGGTCCGGCTTGGTGTAGCCGTGCAGGCGGGGGCCGGGGAGGAGGGGCGAACACCCGGGGAAGGACGTGGCGGCCAGGCCGAGGGGGCGGAGGATCCGGCGGGTGATCCGGTCGCCGTAGGACTGGCCGGTGACCTTCTCAATGACCATGGCAAGCAGCGAGTAGTTGGTGTTGGAGTATGCCCAGGAGGTGCCGGGGGCGAAATCCGGTCGGTGGTCGATCGCGGCGTCGACCAGTTCCCGCAGGGTGAAGCAGTGCGCCGGGTCCTGCACCACGATCTGCTCGATCCGGGGGTCTTGCGTGTACTCGTACAGGCCGCTGGTGTCGTTGAGCAGCATGCGGATCGTGATGGCCGAGCCGTCGTTGCCGTTGCGGTCGACGACGCCGGGAACGACGTCCGCCACGGTGTCGTCGAGGCGGAGGCGGAGGCGGAGGCGGCGGTCGGCGACGAGCTGGAGGACCGCGGTCGCCACGAACGTCTTGGTGACGCTGCCGATGCGGAACCGCATCTGCGCCCTGGGTCGTTCACCGGTCCGGAAGTCGGCGACTCCGGCCACCGTGTTGCGGACGTCGTGGCCCGTTCGCGACTGGGCGAGGGCGCCGGGCGAGCCCTGCTGAACCGCCTGGTCAAGAACGTTGAAGAGGGTGCTGCCGTGGTCGGGCCAGGGCGCCGGGGTGTGGTGGGCGGCGGCCGAGGCAGGGGTGACGAGCAGCCCGGGGCCGAGCAGGAGGACGAGTACGAGCCCTCGGAGGATGACGGAACGCAGCGGTGGGCGGTGCACGCAAATCCCTCCATCACGGCCGGTGAGGAACGGTGACGGTCACCGTCCGGTCGGGGTCGTCGGCTGGTGGCAGAAGCTGAGGTGATTCGGAAGTGGTCGTCGGGCGGGCGCCGGCGGGCTTCGGTAGGTGGCGGCGGCCTGGTCGTAGTGGACCGGGCCGTCGCTCGGTCGCAGGTGCTGGTGCCGCGGCGGCCGCTACTCCGGCAGGAGGTGTGCCGCGTCGGCGTGGTGCAGGTGGATCAGCAGGTCGGAGCTCGGGCGCAGTGCGGTGTCGGGCAGCGGGAACGGCCACAGCACGCCGATCTCGAACGTGGGCCGGGCCACGGTCAGCCACTGTCGGGCCGGTGGGCGGACGGTCTGCAGGTCCAGGAGGTAGTTGCGGTACGGCACCTTGTCCAGCGTGTACTCGTTGGAGCCCGGCTCGGGGGGTCCCACGGCGAAGACGCCCAGTGGCACCGGGTCCTGGGTGCTGTTGGCGTCGTAGGCGACGAAGGAACCGCCGCCGAAGCTCGTTCGGATGCTGGTGTAGCCACTGCCGAACCGGTCGCGCAGGAAGGCGCCTTCCGGCCGCGGGTAGTACGGACTGTTGCTGACGTAGGCGATATGGCCGTCGTGGGCGGCCAGCAGCGTCTTGCTGCCCGTCTGCTCGTACCACCAGGTGAGGTTGGCGGCCATCTGGGTGTCGCGGTAGAGGTCCTGCTGGATGAGCTGGTCCTCGTCGAGAGAGTCGAACGAGTAGAAGCGGGTGTCCTGGGCGATGACTCGGGCGTCCTGCACGGTCCATTCGAACGCCTTGCGGTCGTCTCCGGGCCGTTGGGCCTTCAGTAGTTCGTACGCCTGCTGGGCGCGCTGGGCCAGGTCCAGGCGCTGGTCCTGGGGACGGGCTGAAAACTCCCGGGTGGCGGCCAGCACGCTCCCGGTCGGGTGCCCGCGGTACAGCTCGGTGATCGTCGGGTACAGCCCCGGGTAGTGGCGGGCCACGTAGGCGATCACCCGGTCGTAGAGCTGAGGCTCGACGGGCGCGATGTCGTTGCCGGTGAACTGCACCTTCTGGGTGTGCCGGGTGTTGTGGGCCCGCATCCACCGAAACAGGTCCAGGTACTCCTGGTTGTTCCAGAGGCGGTCCGAGCTCTGGAAGACCTCCCGCATGATCTGCTGGATGTCACCCCGTCCGGTGAGCACCCACGCGTTGATGCGCAGCCCGGCGTTCCAGCCCGCCTCCCGGGCGAAGGACGTGAAGTGCTTCTCCTTCACCAAGTGGCGGAAGATGCGGTGCTGGAGGGTGAAGAACTGGTGGGTACCGTGTGTGGCCTCGCCCACGCCCACGATCACGGAGTCGCCGACCGCGCGGCCCAGCGGCGTGAGGTCGGCCGACCCGCCGACCGGATCGGTGGTGGACAACGGGTCCGCGGCCTGGGCCAGCGTCGCGACGACCGGGTCGCCGGAGGGCCCCTCCGCTCGGGCGGGCGGAGCGCACAGCACGAACAGCAGGGCGAGCAGCAGCGCCGGGACGAGTGCGGGCACGGCGAAGGGTCTGCGGAACGGCACATGGCGGAAGGGCTGCATGGGTTGCGCTTTCTGCACGGAGTCCGGGGCGTTCCCCCGGGCCAGCATGGGCACAGGCGGCGCCGGTCCTCGTGCCAGGCACGGCCGGTTAACTCGCCCGGCGGCCGTCCGTTAGCCCAAGGTCGTGAAGTTACGGATTGGGGTGGGGCGCGTCGTAGGCCGGCCTGGCCTGCCCGCTGCGCAATCGCCTGATCATCCGGGTCCGTCTCCGGTCGGGGCGGCCGATCGGCGGTTGATCGTCGCCCTCTTCCAACAGCACCCGAGCCGAGCCTGACGCTCGTCGGGCGCGACTGGAACGAGCTCGCTCGGCCGGTGCCCCGGCTGTCGAGAGGAGGCCGGTCCGCGAGGTCTGCCACCGCACGCTCGCCGAGCCCCTGGTGCGCTACTGATCCTGTGCCACGGGTCTGAACTGCAGTTGGGGGCTGTCGGGCTCTTGCCCTTCCCGGACAAACGGACGATGCGCTGATGGACGCGCCTGGACCCTGTGCTTGCGCGTGATCTGCAGGCCAACGCGCAGCGGCTCGTACGGTTGGTGACCGAGGACCTGCAGAGAGGCGTGGGAACAACTGCCCGTGGGCGGTGACGGTCCGGGCGCGGAGAACTGCGCTGCCAACCACGCACCGCCGCGTGAGTGGTTAGTCGCGTAGTTTCCCGCGCCCGTGTGGCCGGCGTTACCTGAGGGCCTCGAAGGAAGAGACGAGGTCGGTGGGGGAGGGGAGTGCGTTGATGTCGGCCTGGGTGGCGGCGGCAGCCTTGCGGAGGTCTTCGTCGGTGAGGAGGCTGCTGAGCAGGGCTGCGTCCACGCTGTCGCCACTTGCGCGGAGGGCGAAGCCCAGGCCCGTCGCGGCATCGACGTTGATGAAGTGGTCGGCGCCCTGCGGGAGTATCAGCTGGGGGACGCCCCGGGCGGCGGCGGTGAGCATGGTGCCGGAACCGCCGTGGTGCACGATCGCGTCGGCGGTGTCCAGTAGCTGGGCCAGTGGTACCCAGGGCAGCGGGCGGACATTGGCGGGAAGCGTGCCGAGCGGGCTCAGGTCGGTGTCGCCGACGGCGAGCAGGAACTCGGCGTCGACGGAGGCGGCCTCGGTGATCACTCGGGTGACCGGGTCGACGCCCGCGTACCTAGTCACCACCGTCCCGAGGGTGACGGCGATCCGGGGCCGGGAGCCGCGGGCTATGAGGTCGCCGGGCACCGTGCCGCCGCCGTTGTACGGCACGTAGCGGACCCGCCAGCCGGTGCCGTCCCCGCCAAGGGAGGCGGGCACGACGTCGAGGACGGTGCGGGTGGCCGGGCCTTCGACCTCGCGGGCCTGGTATTCGTCCGCCAGGAGTTCAGCGAGCCTGCCGACCATGCCGAAGCCGGACATCACACCGAAGTTGTGTACGACGGCGGGTATGCCGAGTGACGCTGAGACAAGTGGGGCGGCGGCCTGGAAGGCGGCGTGCACGATGAGGTCCGGCCGCCAGGCGGTGGCGACCGCGAGCAAGTCGTCGATGGTTACCCGGCTGTGTGCGGCGAAACCGGCTGCGGCCACCCGCTGGATGTCCTCCGGGCTGTTGCCGTTCGTGACGAACTGCGGATCGGTGCCGTCCGATGCGTGCCGGAAGGCCTCCATCAGCGTCGAGCCGTCGCCGATCTCGACGGTGGGCAGCCCGGTCTGCCGCATCTGGTCGAGCGGAGCCGAACCGGCGAACAACACCTGGTGCCCGGCGGCCTGGAGTGCCTGGGCGGTCGGCACCATCGGAAACAGATGGCCCGCTGCAGCGGGGCCGGTGAACAGGATGCGCACGGTGTTACTCCTTGGGTGGAGCTCCTTGATTCCTCTGACAGACCGTCGAACGTATTTGCTGCGGAGTCAGTTTCCTTCGAGTGGGCGATTTTCGGTCAATCCCGACGGGTGCCCGAATCGAGGGACACGCGTCGGCGGACTCACCACCGTCCGCTACGGCCGGGACCCTGAATCTCCCCACCTCAAAGAGCGTCTCCCCGACGAGGCGTGTCCCGCCACATTCCCGGTACAGGCAGCTACCGGGCCGCGCTGCTGTGGGTCTCGCGAGGAAGCGGGCGGTGGCCGCCGGAGGGGTAGGGGTGGCACTGGTCCTGATGGCGCGGGCGGGTTAGCGCACGGTTCCGTCCCGCTGCCGTTCCGCGCGCCGGGGCACGCCAGGAAGCGGGATGCGCCCCGTACACCACAGCAGAGCGTCGGACGGGCGGTGCCTGGACGGCACGTCGGGGAAGAGGCGGGCGAGGTTGGCGGCGCTGAGGCCGTCCGGTGGGGCCCAGGACAGGCCGAGGGCGCGGGTGATGCCGTAGGTGCGGACGGCCAGTTCGATGATCCTCATGGCGGCGAAACCGGTGGTGTCGCAGTGCCCCCAGGGCTGCCAGGCGCGTGCTTCGGCAGCCGTGTTGCGGACGGTGGAGGTGAGGAGGGACGCGGCGATCCGGAGGCCGTCCAGGCAGGCGGGGACGGGGGCCTGGGGGTCGAGTGAGACGAAGAGGGTGATGTAGCGGTTGTGGGGGCGGCGATGAGCAGGCCGGCGAGTCGGTCAGGCGGCCGAGGACGAGGTGGTCGAGGGTCTGGCGGCAGGTCCAGTCGAGGGCGTGGGCGGGGCGTGGCCAATCCTGGTCGGACCCCTTGAGGAGGGTGGACAGGCACTCGTCCGGTGGCAGCGGCCAGAAGGTTCGTCCATGGCACGGAGTTAGCGGGAGCCAGCCCGCGACTCCCGTCCTACCGGAGCAACCCCCACAGTCCGAGTACGTCGATGAGGACCGCGTACACGTCGCGAGCCGCTATCGGCGGGGTGCCCGGGCCTGGGCCCGCCGGCCTGAGGCCCGTCAGGGCAGCTGGATCACCACACATGTGGGCCCGCGTTCCGCGCGCGTCTCGCAAACGTCCGACCCGTTGGCGGCCACGGCGTTGATGGCGATGCCCCACGCCCCGGCCGGAATGGTGACCGGTGTGTCGACCTGGTGCTCGATCACGCCCCGGTCATCGGGCCGGAGATTGCTGCGGAAGAAGTCCACCGGCGGCTTCAGAGCTTCCCCGTCCGCATCCACGGCGTACGCGTACACCTCGATGGTGGCCCATGTGTCGACGCCGTCGGCGTGCACGCCGAACCTCAGCCTCGGATCGGACCGGGGCCCCGTGAGGCTGACGTCGATGATGGACGGCCGCCCGTTCCCGCCCGCCGCCTTCGCGGCACCGACCACCGCCACGCTCAGCGCGACCATGTAGAAGATCACTCCGAGGATGAGCACGGCGGTCTCCCACATGTTGCCCCGCCGCGTGGGACGAATCAGCAAGGCCACGATGCTGCAGACGATCGCCAGAATGGCGCAGAGCGACGCCACGTAGATGGGCCACGATTCGTTGTTGAGCGCGACGAAGACGACGTCGCTGGTGAGCCCGAGAGCGGTCATGACGCCCGCTACGGTGACCAGGGCCCCGGCGAGGATCTTGGCGACATCGTCCAGGCGCTTCCCGCGTTTGGCGTGGATTTCGTCGGGCAGCGGGGCGTGTTCCTGCCCATCGCCCGGCCCTCTCAGCCCGCTCATGGAACAGACGCTAGTCGTGGACGCGATCTCAGGCGCCAGGATGTGGGCCGAACAGAGCAACGGCGCCGCGCCTTTCGCGGGGCCGGGGGAGAGAGGCCGGTGCGGTCCCACCCGGTCGCCGTTGTGTCATCGTCCCACTCGGCGTCCCCAGCGCGTCGTGGCCATACCGCCAGCGGTTACCCCTTGCGGGGTGTGCGCGTGGGTGAGCCGGTCCTCTGCGTTCCATCTGGCCGGCGGCGATCTCCTGCACCGAACGCGGCACGCGCAGCGACGTAGATCTGGCAGGATCGGTTCATGTCTGCAGCTCCTTTGCTGGTCAGGGCCCAAGGCTTGTGGCGGGAGCTGGCGTCGATGCCGGTCTCATTCGGTGCTGCAGGCGAGGTCAGAGTCGTCGCCTCTCCCGAGTCAAGGATCTGCCCGCCCGGATGGGCCGGCATCGTGCTCCTGGGTGGAGCGGCCATCGTGACGGCTCCGAGCGAGGAAGCCGGCGCCCGCATTCGCAAGGCCGTGGCTGGACTGCCTGCCGACAAGCTGACAGACCCGGAGGCGGTGGGGCGAGTCGTCCCGATCGGAGCGGTTCTCGGGCCTGCCGCACTCGCTTATGTCGTGGCCGATGACTTCCAACCGGCGCCGCCTGCAAAGCTACGCGTGGAGGAACTGCCCGCCGGTCATGCGGACCTGGACCGCCTCGAACAGGCTGCGGGGGCGGAGGACGCGGGCGAGGCGGGCCTCTCCGAGATCACCTCACCCGCGTTCGTCCTGCGGACCGACGGTCAGGTCGTCGCGGCCGCTGGTTACCGCGAATGGCCGAGCTCGACGGCTCACGTGAGCGTGCTGACTTCGCCTGCTTGGCGCCGGAAGGGCCTTGCCCGCGCGACCGGGTCCGCCGCGGTTCGGCATGCGCTCGCGCAAGACCTTCTGCCCCAATGGCGAGCCCGCGTCCCTGCGTCGAGGAAGGCGGCGATCGCGCTGGGGTTCATCGAGCTCGGCTTCCAGCTCAGTTTCCAGCTGCTCTGATCACCAGATGCGCTCTGCTGGCGAGCGCGGACCAGGCCGCCAGCTACGAGGAGGCCGCGGCGGTGGCCGCCGGCCTGGAGGCGAACGGGCTGGCCGAGCATGTGCCGACACTGCCGCAACGTTCAGCACCCCAGCCCGCACCGTGTCCGTCCGATGCCGTCGGCCCAAGCACTCGGTCGTGCGGGCGAGTGACGGCCTGTCGGGGAGACCTGCGACCATTCGGAGCCCACCGGGCAGTCAGGCGGGTGCCAGACCTCACGGTACTTCCCGCCGGAGCTTCCCGGCCTGGACCACACGGTCGAGTAGCGAACGGCGGCCAAGCCGGGTGGCCCTCGGAACGAGTTGTCGCCGTAGGCGTGCTGCCCGCCGCCGGTCGCGTGGGCGCGACGGGACCCGTAGACAGGAAGGGCAGCCCCCGGTCGAGTCAGACAGGACGGATCCGGGCTGCTGCCGCGCCGTCGGGGCCCGCGCCACCCCGAGGGCGCGGGCCCCGACGAACGCCGACGGAAGGAGCCCATGCGACCTCAGGCTCACCTCTCCGATCGGGCGCCGCAGCCGACCATGGGATCACCCACGATCCAGAGGAAGGAACCCCCGGTCAGCAGCAGTTGGGGAAGTCCCAGGGCAGCCAGCCCGACCCGAGGGCGAGGCGCGTCCTGCTCACGGTGGCACCGTTGCTGTTGCGGAGGTAGATGTCCGTTCGGAAGTTGCCCTGAGACTGATCATCTCTCACGTTGATATCGCTCGCGGCGCGAGCAGAACCGGATGGATCGGGCATGCCCAAGGACACCCATCCAGTCCACTGCTTGTTGACGGTCCAGCGCGTCCACACCGCATAGTCGAGGCCGACTAGGAACTGTTCCTTCTCGCCGTTCGGAAGTGCATGTTTCTTTACGCCGTAATCACAGATGTACTTGCCACCGCCCCCCGCACTGCAGGTGTCGGCTGCCTGAGCCGGTGTGACGGCCACGGCCAGTCCTGCCATGGTGGCGATGGCGACAACGGCAGCCTTTAATTTCTTCAACCTGAGCACCCTGTTCTCTCGATGTGATCCATTCGAGCCAGCCCCTCAGGCCCGGCTCTGACACATCGTCATCCTACTGGTCGCCGGTGAACCGCCCTCGAGTACCCGTGTTCAGGCCGCGCCCCACGCCCGTACGTCATGGAGTCGGCGTTCTGCGACGAGGACAGGAGTCCCTACGGACACCTGCTGCCTGTGGCGCCGGGCGGCCGACCCCGAGTAGAGCACGGAGTGGCTGCCTTGGCTGGCCCAAGCCGCCGGTATCAGTGTCCGCGCGCCGGCGAACTTTGAGCGTGGACGCTCCAAGAGGCCCCAGCGTCGCACCGCACAGCCCAGGCACGCACCAACGACCGTCGCCGCACCATAGTGGCACTGCCACGTGACCTCGGGGGCTTCACCGCGCGCCTGGTCACCGCTGGGCACTGGCACACAGGTGACCCGGACATCCTGATCATCAGTGATGGAGGAGAAGGAGCTCCCGCCCGCGCGACATCCTGACGTCTCACGTAGTCATGAGGGGTATGCACTGGGATCACGAAGCATGCGAACAGGTGGGGACCGAGTGAAATCAGCACAGGAGGATGAGTATCTGGAGTTCGTGGCCGCGAGGACAAAGACGCTCTACCGTTCGGCGTACGCATTCGCGGCCGGCGACACGCATCTTGCCGAGGACCTGGTACAGGAAACCCTCAGCCGGGTGTACGTGCACTGGAAGCGGGTGGCCGGTGCAGACAACCCGGCGGCCTACGCCCAGACGGTTCTGGTCCGCACCTTCCTCAGCCTGCGGCGTCGGCGCAGCACCAGCGAGCGCCCGATCGGGAACCTGCCCGACAGCCCGGAGTCCGGCCCCGACGCCGCACTGCGGATCACCCTGCTGGACGCGCTCGGCCAACTGCCGCCCCGCGACCGGGCGGTGCTGCTGCTGCGCTACTGGGAAGGCCACAGCATCGAGGAGACCGCCCAGATGCTCAGGCTCAGCAGCAGCGCGGTCCGCTCGCAGGGCACCCGGGCACTCGGCAGGCTGCGTGCGCTGCTCGGCGACAGCCTGTCCGATCTGATTCCGCAGTGAGCACCGGTGCCGCAGGTCATGCCGCCGCAACGCCCCCGTCAACGACAGAGAAGTGATGCCACCATGCCGTTCGAAGCAGACTTCGCACATGCCCTGGACCGCACGACGGACTCCCTCGAACCCGACCTCACCGCGCTCCTGAGCGGAGCCGTCCAGCGCGGGCGGAGCCGCCGGCGCCGGCGCAGCGCCGGCGTCCTGGCCGGGGTCGGTGCCTGCGCCGTGATCGCGGCAGGCGGCCTGGTGATCCCTGGCGCGCTCGCCGGGACCCACTCCGCCGGGTCCGACATCGAAACGGTGGCGCTGGCGATGCCCCGTTCCGCGATCACCGGCACCCAGATGGTCCAGGCCCTGGAGGAGACGCTCCCCGGGGGCCGGTTCAGCCAAGTGACCGGACAGAGCAACAACCCCTCGGATCCGTCCGGCGGGTACGTTGCCAACGGTGGACTGGTCGTCGACGACGGGCACGGCGCCGCCTTCGTCGGCGTCTCGGCCGTGCGGCTCAAGCTGCCACTCAGGGACGGCGACGGGCTGAGCTGCGAGCGGACGCCCGCCCGTGCCGCAGGCGACACCTGCACGCTGAGCGAGCTGCCGAGCAGCGCCGCGATTCCCGGCGGGGCCGTGGTGATGTCGGAGCAGAACGCGGCCGAACACCCGGCCCGCGCCGACACCGCCCGCCGCTGGACGGTGACGGTGACGCTGAAGTCGACCGGCGCGCAGCTTCAGCTGGTGCAGTGGAACAGCACCGGCGGCGGCAGCGGCTCCGACACGCCGAAGCCGACCCGTGCTGCTCCCCCGCTCTCCGAGCAGCAGGCGGTGGCCGCACTCACCGGTGCCACCTGGGCGCCGATCCGCGACGCTGTCGCCTGAGCCGTCGGTCACTCGACCTGCTGAGATCTTCGGGATCTGGGTGTACGTGACGCGGCCGTTCTTCACGCTTCGAGATGTCGAGTAACGAAGTGCGGGAGAACGGCCGCAAGCTCAGAAGAACAAAGCCAGTGCGCGGTTTCAGGGTCCGTCCGCCGAGGAACGTCGCGACCAGCCCCACCAGCAGGCCGACGTATGCCCGCCCGGGCCGATACCGGTGCCGAGGCCGCCGTAGGCCGTGGCCGCGACGAGCCCGCCGAGGGCCATGGCGATCAGCCCCACCGACAGGGTTACGACGGCCCCAGGCTGCCAGGAACGGTGCAGGGCCCGCCAGCGGCGACGATGCCGATCAGCCCACCGTGGCCGTGCCAGCACCCGCCCGCCCGGCGCTGACGTGGAAGACGCTGACGGCCATGTCCGCGGGACATGCCGCTGGTCGTCCTCCGGAGCCGGACATTGCGCGGTGCCGCAATCGCGACAGGCGCCTCGGACGTACTGCATGCGCGGTGGCCGACCCGTGTCCCGGCGATCCGCGCCACCTCTGCCAGCAGCACCCAGTCCTGGCGCAGGACCACGGGGTCGAGGCCGACGAGCGGTGAGCGCCGGCCCGCTGTGACGGTGCGCACCGCCCGCCATCCACCAAGGGGCGGACGAGCGGTAGTAGTGCGATGTCTTCGGCGGAGTACAGCGGGGCCGTGGTCCCCACCCTTCCGCTTCTGGTCCACCTCCACCGAGCCGACCGGGAACACCCGCCTCAGGCGCACGACCTGGTCCCAGTCCGTACGGCGGACGCCGAGGCCTACCGCGGCCTGATCCGGCCCCAAGGGGGCGGCTGACCAGCCGATTGGCATGCCCGGCGGCGCGGACGGTGTGCTCGCCGGAGGGTCTTGTGGTCCTGATCGATGGGGCCGTACGGCCCATGTCGGAGGGCTGCCCGCCCCACCCCTCTGTCGCGCAGATTTGGTTAGCCTCGCCTTACTCGACGTTCTGACTGTGAGGAAGACGCAGATGACTGTTCCTAGCGGGGTGTGCGAGGAAGCAGGCGACCGGGGAGCCTCCGTCATGGACGCCGTGCCGCGCACTCTGGCGAATCTGCTCCCCGGTGCCCGCGCCGCGGTGGCGCGGGTCGTCGCGGACACGGCGCCCGCCGTGGTCCGCCGGCTGCATGATCTCGGTTTCACGCCCGGCGCGGTGGTGGAGGCCGTACGCCGGGCGCCGCTGCGTGACCCGGTTCTGTACAGGGTCAAGGACTACGAGGTGTGTCTTCGACGGGCGCAGGCGGCGTATGTACACATCGTCGAGGTGGAGCGGTGACGGCAGGCTGCCACGACACCGGCGGCGCGGACACCACCCTCGTAGCGGCACCGCGGATCGCCCTGGTCGGCGCCCCCAACTCCGGCAAGACCAGCGTCTTCAACGGCCTCACGGGCCTGCGCTCCAGGACCGGCAACTACCCCGGGGTGACCGTGTCCCGCTTCGTCGGGACCGCACGGACGGGTGCCCACCGGTATGTGATCGAGGACCTGCCCGGCACCTACAGCCTGGAGCCGGTCAGCCCCGACGAGCGGATCACCGTCGATGTGCTGGACGGCCGGCTGTCAGGAGCGGACCGCCCGGACGCCCTGCTCGTCGTGGTGGACGCCACCACGCTGCGGCGCTCCCTGGGGTTCGTCGCGCAGGTCCTGACCCGCGGGCTGCCGGCCTGTGTGGTGGTGACGTTCACCGACGAACTAGCCCGACGACAGGGCCTTCTGAACGTCGAAGCGTGTGCGCAGGCGCTCGGCGTGCCGGTGCTGCCTGTGATCGCCCACCGCGGACTGGGCATCGCGCAACTGCGCGAGCAGCTCACCACCTGGCGCACCTGGCCGGCCCCGGCCGTGCCGCCGCCCACCGATCCGGGCGAGCGGGAGGCCTGGGCGGAATCGGTCCTGATGTTCGCCGGCTACCGGCCCCCCGAGCGCCACCGGGTCACCCAGCGCATCGATGCCGTGCTGCTGCACCCGGTGTGGGGGACGGCCGTGTTCTTCGCGGTCATGGCCTTGTTCTTCCAGACCGTGTTCACGGTGGCCGCACCGTTGCAGGGCTGGGTGGAGGCGCTGTTCGCGTGGCTTTCCGGCCTGGTGGACGCGCATGTGGGCAATCGGTGGCTGTCCGGGCTGCTCGGAGACGCCCTCATCTCGGGTGTAGGCGGCGTGCTGGTGTTCGTCCCGCAGATCGTGCTGCTGTTCCTGCTCTTGGCCTTGTTGGAGGGGGTGGGGTATCTGGCCCGGGCGGCGTTCCTGATGGACCGGGTGATGGCCCGCTTCGGCCTGGAGGGCCGGGCCTTCGTAGCGCTGCTGTCGTCGCTCGCCTGCGCGATCCCCGGCATCATGGCCACCCGAACGCTGCCCTCGGCCAGGGACCGCCTGGCCACGATGATGGCCGCACCCTTGATGACCTGCTCGGCCCGCCTGCCGGTATACGTGCTGCTCATCGGCCTGCTCGTCGACCCGTCGGCGAAGCTGGGCCCGTTCGGTGCGCAGGGTATGGTCATGTTCGGCCTGTACCTGCTGGGTGCCGTCTCCGCGATGCTGGCTGCCTGGGCGTTCAAGAAGATCGGCGACCGCCATGCACAGCCGGTGCCATTTTTCATGGAGATGCCGCCCTACCGGCTGCCCGCCCCGCGCGCGGTGCTGGTGGCGATGTGGTCCTCCGCGCGGGCCTTTCTGCAGAAGTGCTCGACGGTCATCGTCGCGACCAGCGTCCTTCTGTGGCTGCTGCTGAACCTGCCGCTGCACTCGGATGCGCAGCTGCGCGGGGCCGGTGTCGACACCACAGACCGCGTCGCCGTGTCCGCCTACGGCATCGACCACAGCTACGCCGCCGGCCTGGGCCGTCTGGTCGCCCCCGTCTTCGATCCGCTGGGCTTCGACTGGCGGATCAACGTCGGCGTGCTGTCGGCCCAAGCCGCCCGGGAGACCTTCGTTGCCACCCTGGGACAGGTCGCCGCGGCCGAGAACCCCGAGCAGCCCGAACAGGCGCTGCGGGCCATGACGTACCCGGACGGGCCCCGGGCCGGGGAGCCGGTGTTCACCGCGCCCACCATCGCCGCTCTGCTCGTCTACTTCGTCTATGCGTTGCAGTGCATGGCCACCGTGGCTGTCCTGCGCCGGGAGACCGGCACCTGGAGATGGCCGCTGACCGCCCTCACCTACCTGACCGTACTGGCCTGGCTGATGGCTTACTTGGCCCGCACGGCCACCGTCCTGTTGGGCGGGTGAGCTGGCCGTGATCCCCGTACACCCGCAGCAGGTGCCGGGCCGGCCCGACCGGGTGCGCTGGGTCATCCCTGCTGGAGTCCTTACCGGCACCGGCCCGCTCGGCCGGGTACCCGCACCGCTGGCCGCTCTGCTGACCGACGGCACACTCGCCCGGATCACCCTGGAGGGCGCGGCCGTCGTGACCGGTCTCGGCGCGGACCGCACCTGGGCCGAAGAGGGCGCCCGTGTGCGTACTGCGCTGCACGCTTCCCTCGACGACCCCGCCGGATGGGTCCCGGTCACCGGCACGTCCCCCAGCGACGACGATGCACGGCTGTCCGACGTGGCCCGGGAGGTCCTCGCCGGGGAGGTGGGTGACTTCGCCCGGTCCCACGGCGGCCGCATCGACCTGGTCGACGTGCACGACGGCATCGTCACCGTCCGCCTCGGCGGCACCTGCCACGGCTGCCCCGCCTCCTGGTTCACGCTGCACCAGCGCCTGGAGCGCGAGCTGCGGAGACGCCACCCCAGCGTGCGGGACGTACGCAACAACACCGTGCCACCGGCGAATCCGTTCGGCCGGTGACACGGCGGATCCGTTCGTCTGGTGAGGCGGCGGATTCATTCGTCCTGCCGGGAGGTGGCGGCCACGTCGGCCGCTGGGCAGCCGCTGTGATCGGCGCGTGTGGAGGACGCACGCAGAGGCCTCGTCACGCGACCCCGGCACCCGGCCCGGCGAGCCGTGCGCGGAATTCCCGGCGAGGGCGAGCAGCAGGGCCCGGTCGACCGCGAGGTCGACACCCAGCTCGGCCGCCCGGCGGCCGTCCCTTCCTTCAGTACGTCGTCCGTGATCGCATTTCTTTCACAGCAGGCTGCTCCAGTACGGCCAGAAAGGGGTCAGGACGGGCAGTGCGATCAACCCGCGCCAGGCGGCGAGCAGCATCCACTGTGTTTCCCGGAGGATCACCGGTCGCGGCCTTGAGCAGACCGATTCGTCGGAGCTACGGTCCGGCGGTCCGGCGATCTGGGGGTACGGCGTTCCGGCGTGCGACGGGAACAGCGGCGGAGACCGGCACACACGCTCCTTTCGCTTCGGACAGGGGGCGGCTGTGCCCTGAGGACGACGCGATCGCCGATGGACGGTTCCACCTGGCGCCCTGGAGGACGCTCCCTCGGCCGGTGCTGTCGGCTACCGGCCGCGGCCCTGGTGACCTCTCTGGCCAGGGCCGCAGTAGCGGCTCGATCAGCGCCCACAAGGCCGGCGCCAAGATCGTGTCACGAGTTCTCAGCGACAATCACCCGCTGCGTCGCGCCTTGAGTCGGCGCACCGCTCGGCGAGCCATGCCAGCCGCTCGTGCAGCCCGGGACGCCGGGCCTTGACGTAGGCGATCTGCCGGCGGGGGGTGCAGCCGCGCGAGAGCTTCGCCCGGTCCGAGCCAGTGGAGTAGTGGATGTGTGAGATCCCCTCGCGCAGCGCGAGCCGCAGCAGCTCGTAGTAGACGAGGCCGAAGTAGAGCGGGATCCTGCCCTGTACGGCGTAGTCGAACCCGGCCTGCCGCGCGTACAGCTCGCCGCGATGCGTGAAAGTGAGGGCGAACCCCGCGAGCTGCCCTTCGACGTGGGCCGTGGTGACCCGGGCCGCGGAGGCGGCGTTGGCGGCGACGCTGCGCAGTACGGCCTTGAACGCGTTGGCGTCAGCCGGCGTGCCGTACTTGGCGTACAGGGCGAGTTCCAGCGGGGCGAGTTCCTCGATCAGCTGCTCGGTGAGCGGCTGCGTACGGTAGCTCACACCGGCGGCGTCCAAGGCGCGCAGCTCGCGGTTCAGTTTGCCCCGACGGCGGGCGTCGAAGCGGGCCAGGTACGCGTCGAAGCCGCCTTGCTCCGGGACGGCGAGGGAATACGCGGTCTGGCCGGGCAGCGCGGCATAACCGCGTCCGTCGAGCACGGCGCGCAGCGGTGCGTCGTCCTCGTCGACGTACAGGAACGATACGGCTTCCAGCTCCGCCTGCCGGGCTTCGTCTTCGGCGGCTTCCACCAGTGCGGCCAGTACCTCCTGCTGCCCGTCCGACCCGAGGTCGCCGGCCAGGCCCACCTTCGTGTGCGAGGGGTTACGGCCGCCGCAGGCCAGGGCGGGCAGCAACTCGGCGGCCCAGGGCGCGCCCTCCCCGGTGGCCTCGCGGTGGATGGTGTCGACGACGCGGCCGGGGCTGCAGAAGACGAACGGTGTGCCGGGGTGCAACGGGTAGCCGGGCAGTACGCCCACGGCCCCGCCGTCCCGGGACGCGGTGAAGTAGTAGGGCGCGGGGTCGGCCGTGGCCTGGGCGTGTCGGAGCCAGGGGCTCGCGGCGTAGAAACCCCGCGGCCCGAGGAGGGCGTCCCACCGCTCCGTGCCCGCCTCGTCCAGGGCTCGGCCCACCACCACGTCGGGCGCTGCGGAACGGGCCGCCGGGGCGGTCATCGCCGGCCGCCGGCCGGCGCGCCAGCGCCGTCGATCACGGGCGTCAGCTGGCCGAGGGCCGCTTCCGCCCGGCGCACCGCGTCGCCAGTGGTATCGCCCACCGCGACGACGTAGCCCAGCAGATCGAGGTTGTTCTCGGCGGGCCGTACGGTGTCGCCGGGGTGCGCCTCCAGGTCGACGTCGACGACGCCGGGGACGCGGCGGGCCAGGTCCGCTCCGCCGATGGAGGTGAGGATGCCGCTCTCTCGCGCGGCCAGGTAGCGGGACGCAGCCGCCCGGCTGCGGGTGGCGGTCAGGTCGGCGGGCTGCGCCGCGTGCAGCCGGACCACCTCGCGCTGGAGGTAGATGCCGGTCGCCTCGCGCATCAGCTGGGTGATCTCGGCGCCGGGCATACGACCGTTGACCTCAACGACGAACGGGCCGTTCGCGGTCATCTTCACCTCGACGTGCGCGGCGCCGAAGTCGTGGCCCACGGCCTCCAACGCACGGCGGGCGAGGTCGACGCACTCCTCGCGCACGGGAGCGCTGAGCATCGAGGGGAAGGTGTCGCCCATCTCCACGAAGTGGGGGTGAGGTCCGAGGGCCTTGTCGGTAACGCCGAGGAAGACGCGCTCGCCTTCCACCAGTACGGACTCGACGCTCACTTCGAAGCCGATCAGGTACTCCTCGACCAGGGCTCCGGGACGCCGGGGCTGACCGCGGAAGTCGGTCGGCTTGGAGCTGATCTCACGGTAGGCGGCCAGGACTTCGTCGGGGGTGCGGCACAGGGTCACGCCGATGCTCGCGGACTCCGTCATCGGCTTGACGACGCACGGGTACCCGAAGCGGTCGGCGGCAGCCAGCGCGTCCTCCTCGCCCACCGCCTGGTGGAAGCCGGGGACGGCGACGCCCGCCGCCGCGCAGGCCTGCCGCATCAGGAGCTTGTCCCGGCAGGTCGCAGCAGCCTTGGGGTCGAGGCCGGGCAGGCCGAGGCGGGCGGCCGCCTCGGCAACGATCGGGATGTTGTAGTCGGTGACCGTCAGCACGCCGCGCAGCCTGCCGTCCGTGCGGAACGGCTCCAGCGCGGCGACGACCGCGTCGACGGAGTTGGTGTCCGTACGCACGATCTCGTCGATGTGCTGGGCGAAGACCTCCTCGGCGAGGCTCACGACGCGGTAGCGGTCGGGGTCATTGCTCACCAGCACGGTGTGGAAGCCGAGTTCGCTGGCGGCGCGCAGGGGGGTCAGCCCGAAGTTGGACAACTGGCTCTCGACGAGGGCGAGTACGCCGGGCCCGGCGGGGTGGGAGGAGGTGGTCATACGAGCTGTTCTCCGTGTTCGGGGTCGGGAGGAGAGGTGGCGGGCCCCGGCGGCTCGGGTACTGCCACAGCCGCGAGGATAGGTCCGCGGGCTGCCAGGCTCACCATCAGGGCGGCCAGGGTGAAGACGGCTGGCAGTGCCAACGCGGCCGTCGCCCCGAGCCGTTCGGCCACGAGGCCCGCCACGGCGGAACCGGTCGCACCACCGACCGCGATAAAACTGCCGATGCCCGCGAAGGCCTGTGTCGCCTTCTCCTGAGCGGTCATGTCGCCGATGAGCTGGAACTCCTCGGCGCCGGCAGGTGCCATCGGCAGTCCGCTCACCAGCAGCAGACCGCCCAGCAGTACGGCCGTCCAGGTGGCGTCGAGCCCGGCCGCGTGGGCGGGGCGGACCAGGGGTAGTAGGGCCAGCGCGAGGGTCAGAACGACCAGCAGCCTCATGTAGCGCCGGTAGGTGGTTCCGCCCCACGCGCGGGCGCCGTACACCAGGCCGCCCAGCACGCTGCCCACGGACTGCACGGCGACGAGGGTACCCGCGAACTCGGCGGCCGAGCCCTGGTCCCGGAGGGCGGCGGTGACGGCGATGGCCAGCGCGGTGGACAGCGCGGCGGTCAGCGCGATGGCGACCAGCACCGATGTTGCCGCGACCCGTCCGGGTCCCCGACGGGGGGCTCCCGCGGACTCGGCGTCCGTGCCGCCGGAGGTGTCGTCGCCTCCGCTACGGCGGCACGCGCCGGCGCGGCGGCGTACGGCGGACGCCTGCCCGTACCCCAGACCCCCGGCGCCCAGCAGCACCGCGGTCACCAGCAGGGCGCTGCCGGCGCCGACGAGGGCGCCGAAGAGCGTGACCGCCGTCGGCCCGAGAACGAACAGCAGCTCGCTCAGGGTCGCTTCGAAGGAGTAGGCGCGCCGCCGTAGCGCCGGGTCCTCGGTGAGGTGAGGCCACAGGGCCCGCATCGAGGCGCCCACCGGTGCGGTGGTCAGTCCTGCGGCGCAGGCACCCCCGAGGAGCACCGGCACCGGCGCCGCCTCGGCCCCGAGCGCCACCGCGATCAGCAGCAGCGCCGCGAGGGGTGCGGTCACACGCAGCACCCGGCTCGGGCCGGCCCGGTCCATGAGCCGTCCGACGACGGGCCCGCCGACGGCGCCGCCCAGCGCGTACCCGGCGCCGGCGCTGCCAGCGACGGCGAGGGAGTGTCCCGCGTGGACCGTCGTCAGGAGCAGCGACAGGGGCACCATCGTGCCGGCCAGGCGCGGGAGCGCGGGGGGGGGGGGGGGCGCGCGCGCGCCCCCGCGCCGCCGGCGGGGCGGGGAGACCGGTTATAACATGAGGTGGGGGCGGGGCGGGGGGCCCGGGGGGGGGGGGCCC
>NZ_JBEXQA010000033.1:0-66852 GCF_040612395.1 Streptomyces sp. NPDC006430 | reverse complement strand
GTCGGATCGGACAGTGTCGCCCTGCACCCCAACCAAACCTGACCGGGCCACCCTCAGGTTCTCAGCAGCCCTTGACTGCCAATAGGAGCATCAGACGGGTGCTCCGGTCAGGCGTTCGCGTCCGGCGGAGGGGGTGTGCCCAGGTCACGAGGTGGCCTGCGGGCATCGCAGCTTCCACAGGGCCACTTGCGCGCCTCCCGCCGAGCCGCTTGGGTAACCGGGTCACTGCAGGGCGTAAGGGAAGGCGGGCGAGGATGGCGGACACCACGCGGACCGTTACGGGGGAGGGCGAGGACAATCGCCCGCGCAAGGCCAGTTGGCGATACATCGGGCCCGGGATCGTGGTCGCCGCGACCGGTGTCGGTGCCGGAGACCTCGTCGCCACGCTCATCGCGGGCGGCAAGTTCGGTTACACCCTGTTGTGGGCGGCCGTGATCGGCTGCCTGGTGAAGATCTCGCTGGCCGAAGCGGCCGGCCGCTGGCACCTGGCCACCGGTCGTACCCTCTTCGACGGCTGGCGCAGCCTCGGGTCATGGACCACGGTGTACTTCGCGGGATACGTCATCGTCTGGGGCTTCGTCTACGGCGCAGCGGCGATGTCCTCCAGCGCTCTCCCGCTCGCGGCGCTCTTCCCGGACACGATGGGCCTGAAGGGCTGGGCCGTGCTGTGCGGTCTGGTGGGGCTCCTGTTCGTCTGGTTCAACCGGTACGCCGTCTTCGAGAAGGTCATGACGGTGCTGGTGGGCGTCATGTTCCTCGTCACCGTCTATCTCGCGATCCGGGTTGCGCCCCATCTCGGCGAGGCGTTCGCCGGTCTCGCGCCCGTCCTTCCGGACGGTTCGCTGATCTACACGCTGGGCCTCATCGGCGGTGTCGGGGGCACGATCACACTGGCCGCGTACGGCTATTGGGTCAACGCCAAGGGTTGGACGAACGCCGGCTGGATGCAGGTGATGCGGCTCGACAACCGGGTCGCGTACCTCACCACCGGCGTGTTCGTCGTGGCCATGCTCTTCGTCGGCGCCGAACTGCTGCACTCCTCCGGGGTGGCGATCGTGAAGGGTGACCGGGGGTTGCTCGATCTCAGTGCGATCCTCGCGGAGCGCTACGGAACGGCGACCGCCAAGCTCTTCCTGATCGGCTTCTTCGCCACGTCGTTCACCTCGTTGATCGGCGTGTGGCACGGAGTGAGCCTGATGTTCGCGGACTTCGTCACGAAGTACCGCCCGTCCCTCGCGCCGCCCGGAACGAGCCGCGAGAAGTCCCTGCCCTTCCGGGCCTACCTGCTCTGGCTCACCTTCCCGCCCATCAGTCTGCTCTTCCTCGACCAGCCCTTCGGGCTCGTCATCGTGTACGGGGTGATCGGCGCGTTCTTCATGCCGTTCCTGGCGCTCACCCTGTTGTGGATGCTCAACACCTCGCGCACGCCCGCCGGATGGCGCAACGGCCTGCTCAGCAACGCGATGCTCGCGGCTGCCGGGCTGCTGTTCGTGGTGCTGTGTGTACAGCAGGTGCGCGAGCTGCCCTGGTAGCGGTGGCGGCACGTGTCGTCCTGCTCGGTTCGCCGCGGGCGTGGCGCGTGACGCGGGGAGCGTCTCCCCGCGGCGAACCGAGGCCGTGGTCTCAGCCCTCGATGCGGTGCTGGGTCCAGAACGAGGTCAGGTCCGTGACCGTGGCGGCCTGAGCGGCTGCCTTGAACTCGGCCGTGGTCGAGATGCCGTACCAGTGCGCCGCGGCGTAGTCCTTCAGCAGCTTGGCCATGGTGCTGTCGCCGAGGACGCGCCGCAGGTCGTGCAGGGCGCACTTGCCGTAGCCGTAGATGACGGTGGAGTACCGGGACGAGTGGGCGTCCCAATAGGCCATCGAGTTGGTGATCTTCTCGGCGCTGGTGGCCCACGCGACGTTGTTCCAGCAGTTGGTGCCGGTCTTGTTCAGTGCCAGGTCGGTGGCGTAGTCGGTGAACGCCTCGTCGAGCCACGGGCTGGTGTACTCGTCGTCGCCGACGATCCCGTACCACCACTGGTGGCCGATCTCATGGGTGAGCGCCGTGGTGCTGACCAGGTCGAGGACGAACCCGGGGTATTCCATGCCGCCGAACCAGAAGTTGTTGTCGATCACCGCGTCCAACTCGCCGTACGGGTAGCTGCCGAACCTGGCTGAGTGGGCGTCCACAGCCGTCTTCGCGGTGGTGAGCATCGACTGGGAGTCGGCCGAGCTGATCCCCGAGACCGAGTAGACGTTGACCGGCGTGCCGGCGGTCGAGGTGCCGGAGATCTTGTTGAAGGGGCCGGCCGCCCAGGCGAAGTCACGGACCTTGGAGGCGGTGGCCGTGGTGACCGTGCGTCCGTTGGAGCCGGGGGTGTCGACCGAGGCGCCGGTGGCCGGGACCAGGAGGGTGCTCGGATGGTCCAGGGTCACCTTGAAGTCGGCGGCCAGGGAGTAGAACGATTCGCCGTTGTTGGTGTACGGGTCCAGGTGCCAGCCCGCCGCGTCCCTGACCGCGAGTACGGGCAGGGCGTTGCCGATGAAGCTGAAGGCCCCGTCGTAGCCGAACCGGTCGGCGCCGCTGGGCACGGTGATGCCCAGGTCGAAGCCGATGGTGGCGGTCTGCCCCTGGTCCAGGGGCGTGGGCAGGTCGATCTTGAGGGCCGTGCAGCCGACCGAGAGCGCGCCTGCGGTGCCACCGGTGACGTTGCTGACGGCGATCGGCATGGCGGAGCAGGTGCCGTGGTAGTTGTCCCACAGCCTCAGGTACACCTCGCTGAGCGCGGTGGCGGAGGCGTTGGTGAAGCTCGCACTCTCGTGTCCGGTCCAGCCCGTGCCGCTCGTGTTGCTGCTCAGGCTGACGGTGTACGAAGGCGCTGCCGGCGTGCGCGTGGAGTCCGTCGGAGGGACGGTGCCGCCGGAGGTGGCGAGGGCCACGTCGTCGACGACGAAGCTCGTCTGAAGGCTGGAGTCCTCGGTTCCGGTGAAGCCGACGGTCACGGTCTGGCCCGCGAACGCCGATACGTCGAATGACTTTTGCGCATAGCCGGTGTTCTTGTCGAGGTTCGAGTACGTCGCGAGCGTCGTGGTGCCGATCTTCGCCGTCAGCTTGTCGTACGTGATGGACGACGTGGTCTCGGCGGTGTCGACGTGCAGCCAGAAGGTGAGGGTGGCGGTGCTGCATCCGGACGGGATCGACACGCTCTGGGACAGCGTGTCGGTGTGAGTGGTTCCGACACCGTTCAGCCAGGCGAAGTAGCTGCCGCCGTGGGCGCTCTGGCCGGCGCGGTTGGTGATCACGCTGGTTGACGACTGGTTCCAGGGTGAAGTGCCGCTTTCGAGGCCGCCGTTGGCGACCACCTGCGTCGGGGTGCAGGCGGTGGCGACGGGCGCCCGGGGAGGCGTGGCTGCGGCCGGGGTGACGCAGAGCGCGGCAACGGCCAGCGCGGCGAGGGCGGATGCGCCCGCCGCGAGGGTCTTGTGGGGGGTCGGTCTCACGCGGAACTCCTTTGCAGCGGCCGGGTTTTCCGGCCGGCTCGGTGACCGTCCGCCCGGCTCGGGTGCGCCGGAGGACGGCTGCGGGCTGAGCGCACCGCTGGCACGGTGCTGGGTGAGATCTGCGGCGTCTCCCCGGGGTCGGGGCGACGACTGCCGGAAGCGTGACAGAATTGACTGGTGCATGCCATCCGTGAGAGGTAAAAGGTGCTCGGTGTCAGCCCGGGCCTGCGGGATCCGTCAGCCGAGGCGCGACGGTGAGGAGGCCGACGGCGCCAGGACCCGCGGCGCACCCGTACCGTCCGCCGGGACCGTCCAGAGGTCGGTGCTGTCCACCGAGCCCTCGGTGGGCAGCGCGTAGGCCAATGTGCGGTCGTCGAGCCAGACCGCCTGGTCGTCCACACTGTGCTTCTCCGCGAGCGGCTGCTCGCGCAGGGTCCGCAGGTCCAGTACGTGTTCGCGCCAAAGGGACGCGCCGCGCTGTACGCGCTTCTTGTACGCGACGCGCGTCTCGTCCGGGGAAAGGGACGGGCACTCGACGTTCTGGGCCAGGGTGGTGACGCTGCGCCGCGAGACCGAACCCTTCACCAGGTACGTCTGGCCGGCCGTACCGAGGGTGGCGTAGAAGGTGTCATCGTCCTTGGAGAAGGTGACGCCCCAGAAGTTCACGTCCCCCGAGGTGTACGGGCGGCCGTCCAGCACGATGGAGAACTTCTCCAGGTCGGATTCGAGCGCCCCGGTGCGGGTGTCCACGATCGAGGTGCGGGTGGAGAAGAAGGCAGCGCCGTACGACTCCCCGGAGACGAAGACGGTCCAGGCGGCGAAATGACCGCTCGGGGAGACCCGGGCCCGCGAGGGAACGCCCGCGAGCGGGAAGCTGCGCACCGTACGCAGGTCGGAGTCGACGATCAGGGCCCGGTTGTCCTGGGCGAGCGCCCCCGGGGTGGAGTTGAGGCACACGCCGGTGCCCGCAGCCGCGTAGAAGCGCTGGCAGCTGAGGCCCGAGGCCGTCCGCTCGGTGTCCGGCGCCTTGGCCGGAACCGAGACGAGGGACCCGCGGTGCGGGCCCTGCGCACCGTTGAGGAAGACCAGGGCGTCCTTCCGGTCCAGCGTGACCCGGCCCCGGGCGACAGCCGGGTCCCCCTCCTGCGTCTGCTCGGTGCGCGCGGCGGCACGCAGCACCAGCGCGGTGCCGAGGCCCCCGAGGAGCAGCACGGCCAGTGCGAGTACGAGCAGCCGGCGTGAGCGGGTCATCGAGTTCCTCACGAGTGTCGGGCAGGGGCGGGAGCGGCTCCCGGGGCGGTGGGACGCAGGACGAAGCCGGCCACCGCCGCACAGCAGCACAGGGCGCCCGCGGCGGCGGCGAGCGCCGGGCCTGCGCCCCAGAGCGTCCACGCACCGCCGAAGGCGAGCGAGCAGCCGAAGCGGGCCAGCGCCTGCCCGGTGCCGACGAGGGCGATACCGGTCGCGCGCAGCTCCGCCGGGACGGTCGCGGCGACGGCTGCGGGCAGCACCCCGTCGGTGGCGGCGTAGAACGTGCCGTGCAGCACGAGGACGAGAAGGGGAAGGGCGGACCAGTCGGGGGCCCACAGCAGCAACCCGTACCCGGCGAGCAGCAGGGTGTGTCCGGTGAGGAACACGGTGCGGCGCCCGAACCGGTCGGCGAGGGCGCCGGCCGGCACGGCCAGCACTAGGAAGACGGCGGCGGTGCCCAGGGGGAGCAGTGGGAACCACTGCTCGCGGATGCCGGTGCGGTCCTGGAGCAGCAGGTAGAGGAAGGCGTCGCTGACGGTGGTGAGGCCGAGCAGGGCCGCGCAGGCGGCCAGGGCGCGCAGCCGGGGAACGCGGAGCAGGCCCAGCGCCTTCCGGAGGTTCACCGCGCCGTGCTCCGCGAGGGCGGGGGCGGTGGCAGGGGCGGGGGTGCGGGAGGCGGCCCCCGGTGACGCGCCGGGCTTCGGGCGGCTCGGGCCGGTGCCGGTGCCGGTGCCCGTACCGGACGGGACGAACAGCACGAGCACCACGACGCCCAGCGCGGCCACGCAGGCGCTGACGCCGAAGACGGCGTCGTACCCGTCGACCGCCGCCCTCAGGATGAGGAAGGCGGCGAGGGGTCCGAGCAGGGCCCCGGTGGTGTCCATGGCCCGGTGCACGCCGAAGGCGCGGCCCTGTAACTCGGCAGGTGTGGAGAGGGAGATCAGCGCGTCGCGCGGGGCGGTGCGCAGGCCCTTGCCCGTGCGTTCCAGCGCGAGGACCACACCCACCGGACCGAGGCCGTGCGCGAGCAGCAGCAGCGGCTTGCACAGCGCGGACAGGCCGTACCCGATGCCGGCGACCAGCTTGTGGTTGCGGACCCGGTCGGCGAGGTGCCCACCGGTCAGCTGCACCAGTGCGCTGACTCCGTTGTAGAGGCCGTCGAGCGCGCCGAAGCCGAGCGGGCTCAGGCCCAGTCCGGCGACCAGGTACAGGGGGAGGACGGCCGTGACCATCTCGGAGGAGACGTCGGTGATCAGGCTGACCGAGCCCAGCGCGAGGACCGCCGAGGCGACGGCGGGCGACCGGCCGGGTCCCCCGCCCGATGCGGTCTTCGCGCCGTCGGGCGCGGAGCGGTCCGCGAGGTACATGCTCTCGTGCTCCCGGTGCCGACGGTCTGGATCACTCGCACGTGCGAGTCGAACCCTAGTGGTTGTACGGGCCAACTGGGCCTCGTGCGGCCCGATTCGGCCGCGCAGGGCGGCGGCTCAGCCCCGCCGGCTGCTCTCGTCGCGCAGCCAGGTGGAGAAGTCTCCGTTCCGGATGGCCCTACGAGCCCCCCTGCGAGCGGCGAGCGCCGCGACGACGAACACCACGACCCCGGGAAGCAGCCCGGGCTGGGCCCGGAGCAGGGTCCGCAGGTCGCCGGTGCTGGTGCGTGCGGACGGGACGGCCGACTCCCGTCCGGGCGTCCGAGCCCCCTGGAAGCGCTCCATTTCGGCGGACGAAGTCGCCGCCCGTACACGCCGCTTGACCAGGTCGGCCCAGGTGCGCGGCGGGTGCACCACGACCCGGGCCGCCTCGACCACGCGCCGTTCCTCCGGCGCGAAGGCCAAGGAGGCGGCCAGGTCGTCGGCCATCAGCGGGGGCAGGGCAGCGATCCGCGCGTGCCCCGGTTCGGACACCGCGATGACCCCCCGCCCGAACAACCCCTCGCGGACGGCGGGCAGCCGCTGCCAGACCCGGTAGTACGCCCGCACCGACCAGGCGCAGCCGGCCAACGGGATGTCGCGGCCCGGGGCTGCCGCGAGGAGGTCGGAGCGGGCGGTGAGGGCGTCGGCCAGGGCCTGCACGTCGGCCGCCCCGATCACGACGTCGGCATCCACATACAAGCGGGGGAAGCCGCGCGCGTGCTCGTCCCCGACCCGAAGTGCCGCGTGTTTGGAAGGAGCGGGGACCTCCACCACCCGTACGCGCGGCCCGCGCGCGCCCGCCACCGCGGCGGTGTCGTCCGTACAGCCGTTGCACACCACGACGATGTCCACCCCGGACGCCGGGGTGTCGGCCAGGAGCGCGTCGAGGAGCCGGCCGATGACCCGGCCCTCGTTGTGGGCCGGGATCACGATGCTGGTCACCCCGGAAGTATGCATGCCCGAACGGCCGAGTCGCCCGTTTTCTCCAACTCCCCCCGGGGGTAGGCCCGGTGGTCTAGATTGAACGGAGCCGACCGGATTCGGCGTGCTTCGGCCACGCAGAAATCCAGTCGTTGCAGGGCAGTTGGGGTAGGTACGGGTTCGGCGGTTTGGGGGAACAGGCCGCCAGCCCGTGGCCGGACCGGCGCGAGGGGTGCCGGACGGCCGGGGGGCGCACGTACGTGGAACACGTAGGGCATCGGTCGTGGGGGGCCACCACCGTCGGGCTGGTCACGCACGGGTCGCGCAGGCGGCCCGGCCTGCCGTCGTCGGCACCTCCTTCCTTCGCACGCGTCCCGGCCATGGGTCGTCGCCACGCCCGAGGGCGTGCGCGCAAGGAAGGGGAACGCCGTGAAGAACACCGCGAAGGACGCGGAGCAGGACGCCGGAACCGCAGGCGCGGGCTCGGCGGAGCCGTTAGGCGTCGCCGTCGTCGGCGCGGGCTACTGGGGCCCCAATCTCGTCCGCAACTTCCAGTCCAGTCCGCAGTTCCAGCTCCGTTGGCTCTGCGATCTGAACGTCGACCGGGCCCGACAGGTGCTCGGCGGCTACTCCACGGTCCGTGCGACCTCGGACTACGCGGAGGTCCTCGCAGACCCCGCCGTCGAGGCGGTCGCCGTGGCCACGCCGGCCGGCACCCACCTCGACGTCGCACTGGCCGCCCTGCGAGCCGGCAAGCACGTCCTCGTGGAGAAGCCCCTCGCCGCCACCTACGAGGACGGACTGCGGCTGGTGACCGAGGCCGAGGAACGCGGCCTCACCCTCATGTGCGACCACACCTACTGCTACACCCCGGCGGTGGCCCGCATCCGGGACATGGTCCGCTCCGGCGAACTCGGGGAGATCCAGTTCGTCGACTCGGTCAGGATCAACCTGGGGCTCGTCCAGAAGGACGTGGACGTCCTGTGGGACCTGGCACCCCACGACCTCTCGGTACTCGACTTCATCCTCCCGGAGAACGTCCGGCCGGTCGCCGTCGCCGCGCACGGGGCCGACCCGATCGGCGCCGGCCAGTCCTGCGTGGCCTACCTGACGCTCCAACTCAACACCGGCGCGATCGCCCACGTGCACGTCAACTGGCTGTCCCCGGTGAAGGTCCGCACCACGATGGTCGGCGGCTCCAAACGAACCCTGGTGTGGGACGACCTCAACCCCTCGCAGCGCGTGGCCGTGTACGACCGCGGGGTGGACCTGACGGCCCCGCAGGAGATCGGCGCGGACGAACGCCGCGACATGCTCGTCTCCTACCGGACCGGCGACATGGTGGCACCCGCGCTCGGTGAGAAGGAGGCCCTGCGCAGCATGGTCGAGGAGTTCGCCGCCGCCGTCAGGACGCGCCGGCCGGCACTGACCGACGGCCGGGCGGGCCTCCAGGTCCTCGACATCCTCGAAGCGGCCTCCCGCAGCCTGGAGTTCCGCGGAGCGGTCGTCGGACTGCGCACGGGGCGTTGACCGCCCCCGCCACCATCTCACCCGCCGGCGGGTACACCGCGGCGGGCGCAGGAGGAAACACCATGACCGACTCAGTAGGGGCAGGGCGTTGAGTAGCGTACGAGGCAAGAGGATTCTGGTCACCGGCGGGGCGGGCACGATCGGCTCGCACGTGGTGGACCTGCTGGTGGACAACGGGGCGCGCGAGATCGTGGTGCTCGACAACTTCGTGCGGGGGCGCACCGCCAACCTGGCCCGCGCCCTGCCGAGCGGTGTGGTGGACGTCGTCGAGGGCGACATCCGCGACACGACCGCGGTGCGCAAGGCGACCGAGGGCGCCGACCTGGTGTTCCACCTCGCCGCCATCCGGATCACCCAGTGCGCGGAGGAACCGCGGCTGGCGAACGAGGTGCTGGTCGACGGCACGTTCAACGTACTGGAGGCCGCGGCCGCCGCCGGGGTGGGCAAGGTGATCGCCTCCTCCTCGGCCTCGGTCTACGGGCTCGCGGAGTCCTTCCCGACCACCGAGCGCCACCACCCGTACAACAACGACACCTTCTACGGGGCGGCGAAGGCCTTCAACGAGGGCGTGCTGCGCAGCTTCCACTCCATGTACGGGCTGGACTACGTCGCGCTGCGCTACTTCAACGTGTACGGGCCCCGGATGGACATCCACGGGCTGTACACCGAGGTGCTCATCCGCTGGATGGAGCGGATCGCCGCGGGCGAGCCGCCGCTGATCCTCGGCGACGGCACCCAGACCATGGACTTCGCCCACGTCAGGGACATCGCGCGGGCCAATCTGCTGGCCGCGGAGTCCGACCTGACCGACGAGGTGTTCAACGTCGCGAGCGGCGTCGAGACCAGCCTCCTCGACCTGGCGCACGCCCTGGTGGAAGCGATGGGCGCGGACGGGCTGGTGCCGGAGCACGGGCCGGCCCGCGCCGTGAACGGGGTGACCCGTCGACTGGCGGACACCTCCCACGCCGCGGGACGCCTCGGCTTCACCGCCGAGGTCGACCTGCGCAGCGGGTTGCGGGACCTGGTGGAGTGGTGGCGGGCCGAGCGTGCGGCGGACGGCTCCGACGCCGCGGCCGGAGAGGCCGGCCGATGAGCTCCCAGGACCCCACCGCCGACCGCATCCCGGTCATGGTTCCGTGGCTCGGCGAGGAGGAAGCGCGGGCAGCCGCCGACGCGGTGCTCTCCGGCTGGGTCGCCCAGGGACCCCGGGTGGCGGAGTTCGAGCGGGCCTTCGCCGAGCGGGTGGGCGCCGAGCACGGCATCGCGGTCAGTTCCTGCACCACCGCCCTCCACCTCGCGCTGATCGCGCTGGACCTCGGTCCGGGCGACGAGGTGGTCGTTCCCTCACTGTCCTTCATCGCCACGGCCAACGCGGTGCGCTACGTCGGGGCGCACCCGGTGTTCGCGGACGTCGAGGAGACCACCGGCAACCTGACCCCGGCCACCGTGGACGCGGTGCGCACACCGCGGACGAAGGCAGTACTGGCCGTCCATCAGGGCGGGGTGCCGGCGGACGTGCACGCCCTGCGCGCGGCCTGCGCCGACTGGGGCGTCGCGCTGTTGGAGGACGCCGCCTGCGGCATCGGCGCGACCATCGGCGGTAAGTCCGTGGGCCACGGCGCCCTGATCGCGGCCTGGTCCTTCCACCCGCGCAAGGTGATCACCACCGGCGAGGGCGGCATGGTCACCACGGACGACGCACAGTGGGCCCAGCGCCTGCGCCGGCTGCGCGAGCACGGCATGAACGTGTCCGCGGCGCAGCGGCACGCCAGCAGCAAGCCGATCGCCGAGAGCTATCTGGAGGTCGGCTACAACTACCGGATGACCGACATCCAGGCCGCGGTCGGCCTGGTGCAGTTGGGCAGGCTGGACGCCGTCGTGGCCCGCCGCCGGGCGTTGGCGGCCCGTTACGCGCAGCAGCTGGCCGATGTTCCGAGCCTGCGCCCGGTCCGCGACCCCGAATACGGCGAGGGCAACTTCCAGTCCTACTGGGTGCTGCTGACCGACGACTTCCCGGTCGACCGCGACGCGTTGCTCGCGGCACTGGCCGACGCCGGGATCTCGGCCCGGCGCGGCATCATGGCCTCCCACTTGGAACCCGCCTACGCCGGACACGGGGCCGCGCCCCTGCCGGTCACCGAGCGGATCAGCCGCAACTCGCTGATCCTGCCGCTGTTCCACACGATGACGCAGGACCAGCAGGACCGGGTGGTGGCGGTGCTGCGCGAACGGGCCGGCGGATGAGCGGGCCGGGCACCCAGGACCTGCTGATCGTCGGCGCCGGCGGATTCGCCCGGGAGACCGCCCAGGCCGTACGGGCCGCCGTCGCCGCGGACCGGGAGCGGGGGCACCTCCCGCGCTGGCGGCTCGCCGGGCACCTGGACGACGACCCGGCCCTGCACGGCCGGGACATCGACGGCGTGCCGGTGCTCGGCGGATGCGACCTGGTGCACGGCCGGCCGGCCGCCCGGGTCGTGGTCTGCGTCGGCAGTCCGCGCGACTACGCGGTACGGGCCCGTCTGGTGCGCCGCCTGGCACTGCCCGCGAGCCGCTACGCGACAGTGGTCCACCCCACGGCGGCGGTCTCGGCGTCCTCGGTGATCGGCGCGGGCTCGGTGCTGCTCGCGCACTGCGTACTGACCGCGGCGGTGCGGGTGGGGGCGCACGTGGCGGTGATGCCGCACGTGGTCCTCACCCACGACGACACCGTCGGGGACTACGCGACGCTCGCCTCGGGGGTCCGCCTCGGCGGCGGGGTGCGGCTGGGGCAGGGGGCATACGTGGGCGCGGGCGCGCTCGTGCGGGAGCACACCACGGTCGGCGCCTGGTCGCTGACCGGTATGGGAAGCACGGTACTGGCCGACGTGCCGCCGGGAGAGGTGTGGGCCGGAAACCCGGCCCGCCGGCTGCGCGCGGCGGACGGCCCGGCACTCGATGAGCTGCGGGCCGATGGCAAGGAGACCGGCCGGAGGCCGGAGACACGGATGGGGAGCACAGTCGGATGAACCAGATACCGCTCGTCGACCTGAAGGCGGCGCACGCCGAAGTCGCGCAGGAATTACGGGCCGGATTCGACCGCGTGCTGGCCGGCACCGCCTTCATCGGCGGGGAGGAGGTCCGTGCCTTCGAGCGCGAGTACGCCGCCTTCGCCGGGGTCGACCACGTCATCGGCGTGGCCAACGGCACCGACGCCCTCGAACTGGCCCTGCGTGCCCGTGGGGTGGGCGTCGGGGACGAGGTGGTGCTGCCCGCCAACACCTTCATCGCCACCGCAGGGGCCGTCGCCCGGATCGGTGCCCGGCCGGTCCTGGTGGACTGCCTCCCCGACACCCTGCTGATGGACCCGCAGGCCGCGCTCGACGCGGTCGGAACGGCCACCCGCGCCGTGGTCCCGGTCCACCTGTACGGGCAGTGCGCCGCCGCCGCGGAGCTGGCCGCGCAGCTGCCGTCGCACGTCAGGATCGTCGAAGACGCCGCGCAGAGCCAGGGAGCCACCCGGGACGGCCGCTCGCCCGGCAGTGGCCAGATCGCCGCCACCAGCTTCTACCCGGGCAAGAACCTGGGTGCGTACGGCGACGCGGGCGCGGTGGTGACCGACGACGCCGAGGCGGCCGACCTGGTGCGGGCGCTGGCCAACCACGGCGGCACCGCCAAGTACCGGCACGACGTGGCCGGCTTCAACAGTCGGCTGGACGGTCTGCAGGCCGTCGTACTGCGGGCGAAACTGGCCCTGCTGGCCGACGGCAACGCCGCCCGCCGCACGGCCGCGGCCCGCTACGACGAACTGCTGGGCGATCTCGCCGCCGCCGGACGCCTGACCCTGCCCGTCACGGGCAAGGGCAACGTCCACGTGTGGCACCTGTACGTCGTCCGCGTCCACGGCGCGGACCGTGACGCGGTCGTCGGCAAGCTCAACGCCGAGGGCATCGGCGCCGGCGTGCACTATCCGGCCCCGGTCCACCTCACCCCGGCCTTCGGGCACCTCGGCCACGGTCGCGGGGACTTCCCCCACGCCGAACAGGCCGCGGACCGGATGCTCTCCCTCCCGCTCTTCCCACAGATCACCGCAGCTCAGCAGCGGCGGGTCGTGGACGCGCTCACCGACGCCCTGCGCTGACGCACAAAAGAGGTACAGATGAACAGACGGACAAGGTTGCTCCGGTACGGCCTCTTCACCGTGGTCGCGGCCCTGATGGCCACGGTCTTACCCCCGTCCTCGATCGCGGGCGCCGTGGATCCCTGCGGTCCCGGCACGAACCCGATCGTGTGCGAGAACTCCAAGCCGGGCACACCGATGTCCGACTGGTTCGCGCCCAGCGCATACGGCGACATCAAGGGCTTCAGCACCCAGATGAGCGTTCAGGCGGGCGAGACCGTGCAGTTCAAGGTCCAGTCGCCGACGCCGTACCGGGTGTCGGTCTACCGGCTGGGCCACTACGGGGGTGACGGGGCCCGCCTCATGTCGACTGCGGCCCAGGTGGCCCAGACGTACCCGGCGAACTTCTCGCCGGGCGGGAACCCGCGCAGCTGCACCACCAAGTCCACGACCGGCCTGGTCGACTGCGGCAACTGGCCCGTCACGGCCACGTGGACCGTACCGGCCGACGCCGTCTCCGGCCTGTACGTGGCCAACCTCGACCAGGCGGACGGCAACGGGGTGATGCCCTACCCGTTCGTCGTCCGCAACGACTCCAGCCACTCCGATGTCGTCGTGCAGACCAGCGACCAGACCTGGCAGGCGTACAACAACTACGGCGGTCAGGACCTGTACGACGGCGCGGGCCCCGCCCCGGACGGCCGCGCGTACGAGGTCAGTTACAACCGGCCGATGGACATCGGCGGGGAGAACGGGATCTACGGCTCCGAGTACCAGATGATCGCCTGGCTGGAACGCAACGGGTACGACGTGAGCTACATGTCCGGAATCGACATGTCGACCCGTGGTGCGACACAGCTCCAGAACCACAAGGTCTTCATGTCCTCGGGACACGACGAGTACTGGACCCAGGAGCAGTTCACGAACGCGCTGAACGCCCGCCACGCCGGGGTCAACCAGACGTACTTCAGCGGCAACGAGATCTTCTGGAAGACGCGCCTCGCCCCCAGCATCGACGGCACCTCCACGGCCAACCGGACCCTGGTCTGCTACAAGGAGACCAAGCTCTCCTTCCCCCAGCCGAACGGCATTCCCGATCCCAGCGGGATCTGGACGGGCACCTTCATGGACCCGGCCAGTGCCACGAACGGGCGGCCCTACCAGCCGCAGAACCAGGTGACCGGCTCGCTGTTCAGCGTCAACGGCTACCGCAGCGACGCGATCACCGTCCCGGGTGCCTTCGCCAAGATGCGGCTGTGGCGGGGCACCACCGTCGCGAACCTGACCCCCTCCCAGACCGCGACGTTCCCGGTCGGCACGCTCGGCTACGAATGGGACAGCGACGTCGAGGACGCGGCCCGGCCGCCCGGGCAGATCCAACTGTCGTCCACCACCGTGGACATCAACGACGGAAAGCTCCGCCTCGACTACGGCAACACGTACGGCAACGGCACCGCGACGCACAGCCTGGTCGCCTTCCGGGACCAGACCTCGCACGCCCTGGTCTTCGGCGCCGGCACCGTGCAGTGGTCCTGGGGCCTGACCAACATGCCCACCGGCAATCCGGGCGACACGGTGGTCACCGAGGACAAGCGGATGCAGCAGGCGACGGTCAACGTGTTCGCCGACATGGGAGTCCAGCCCAAGTCCCTGCAGAGCAACCTCGTCCCGGCGAGCGCGTCCACCGACACCACGGGCCCGGTCATCACGGTCACCACCCCGGCGGCCGGCGCCACGGTACCCGCGCTGCGACCGGTGACCGTCACCGGAACCGCGGCCGACAGCGGCGGCGGCGTGGTGGCCCGGGTGGAAGTCTCCGTCGACGGCGGGACCACCTGGAAGGCGACCACGGGCATCGGGTCCTGGAGCTACAAGTGGACCCCGACCACCCCCGGACCCGTGGAGGTCAAGGTCCGCGCGGTGGACGACAGCGTCAACATCGGCGCCACCACCACCGTGCCGTTGACCGTCGGCCCCCAGCAGTGCCCCTGCACCGTCTGGCCGGCCGCGGCCGTGCCGGGCACCGTCAACGCCGGTGACGGCAGCGCCGTGGAACTCGGCGTGAAGATCCGCTCCTCGGCGCCCGGTTCGATCACCGGCATCCGCTTCTACAAGTCCCCGGCCAACACCGGCACCCACACCGGCAGCCTGTGGAGCAGCTCGGGTCAGCGCCTGGCCACCGGCACCTTCACCAACGAGACGGCCTCCGGCTGGCAGCAGCTGAACCTCTCCTCGCCGGTTCCGATCAAGGCCAACACCACCTACATCGCCTCGTACTTCGCCCCCAACGGCGGGTACTCCTTCGACACCACCTTCGCCTCGTCCGACGCCGGGCTGGCCCCGCTGACCGCACTGCGCAGCGGGACCGACGGCGGCAACGGCGTGTACCGCTACAGCGCCACGGGCGGATTCCCCTCCACGGCCTCCTCCGGCAGCAACTACTGGGTGGACGCGGTCCTGGACACCTCCACCGCGAGCACGACACCCCCCACCGTCACCTCGATCACGCCGCAGTCCGCGGCGACCGGCACCGCGATCACCACCACCGTGACGGCGACCTTCAGCGAGGGCATCGACGCGGACACGCTGGTGTTCACCCTCAAGGACCCGGACGGCGCCACCGTCCCGGGCAGCAAGGTCCTCGGCGCCTCCAACAGCGCCACCTTCACCCCCTCCACCGAACTGGGGCTCAACACCACCTACACGGCCTCGGTGCAGGCCGCCGACCTGTGGGGCAACGCCATGGCCGCGCCGGTCACATGGACCTTCACCACGAGTGCGAGCCCTCCGGCAGTGAACTGCCCGTGCACCCTGTGGACGTCCACCGCCGAGCCGAGCACCGCCAACGTCAACGACGACACCAACTCCGTGGAGCTGGGCACCCGCTTCCAGTCCGCGGTCAGCGGATACGTCACCGGCATCACCTTCTACAAGGGCCCCGGGAACACCGGCACGCACACCGGCAGCCTCTGGTCGTCCACCGGCACGCTCCTGGCCACCGGCACCTTCGGCAGCGAGACCCTCTCCGGCTGGCAGCAGCTCCACTTCGCCACCCCGGTGCCCATCACCGCGGGCACCACTTACGTGGCGTCCTACCACGCACCGAACGGCAAGTACGCCGTGGACGGCGGCTACTTCACGGCCGCGCACCGCTCCTACCCGCTGGTCGCTCCGGCCGACGGCAGCGGCGGCGCCAACGGCCTGTACAAGTACGGGACGGCAGCGACCTTCCCCACCAACACCTTCGGCTCGGTGAACTACTGGGTCGGCCCGGTCTTCACCACCACGGCGCCGACCGGCCTCACGTCGGGCGGTTCGACGGAGGTGTCCGCCCAGTGAGCACCGTCAGCGTCGTGATCCCCTGCTACAAGTACGGCCACTTCCTGGCCGACTGCGTCAAGAGCGTCCTGGACGAACAGGAGGGCGTAGACGTACGGGTCCTGATCATCGACGACGCCTCGCCCGACGACTCCGCGGAGGTCGCGCGCGCCCTCGCGGCCACCGACCCCCGGATCGAGGTCCGGGTCCACGAACACAACCGGGGCCACATCGCCACCTACAACGAAGGCCTGCTCGAATGGGCCGACGGGGACTACGTCGCCCTGCTCTCGGCCGACGACCGGCTGGTCCCGGGGGCCCTGGTGCGCGCCGCGGCCCTGCTCGACGCCCACCCGGAGGCCGGGTTCTGCTACGGCAGGCCGCTGCGGTTCCAGCACGGCGGGCCGCTTCCCGCGGCCCGCACCCGGAGCACCGGTTCGGTGGTCTACCCCGGACACTGGTGGCTGGAGCGGCGCTTCAGGGAAGGCACCGGGTGCATCACCTCGCCCGAGGTGGTCGTCCGTACCAGCCTCCAGCGCAAGGTCGGGGGCTATGATCCGGAGCTCCCGCACGCCGGGGACATCGAGATGTGGATGCGGCTCGCGGCACACGCCGACGTGGGCTACGTCCGCGGGGCCGACCAGGCCTACTACCGCGTCCACGGCAACAACATGTCCACCACGGACTTCGGCGGGCAGCTCGACGACCTGCGCCAGCGCCTCGTCGCCTTCGACGCGGTACTGGAGAAGTGCTCCGGCCTGCTCCCGGAGGCCGACCGGTTGTCCGCGGCGGCGCGCACCCGGCTCGCCCGGTACGCCCTGCGGCGTGCCTACCGGGCTTACGACCGCGGGCGTACGGCGGTGGTTCCGGTGGACGAGTTGGAGGCGTTCGCGGCCGAGTGCCTGCCGGACCACACCGCGCTCGCCGAGTACCGGGCGCTGCGCAGGCGCCGGCGGATCGGAGCCCGCGCGATGCCCTACCTCCAGCCGCTCGTGCTCTCGGCCGTCGCCGACCGGGGGCGGGAGTGGCTCTGGTGGCAGTCCTGGAAACGCAGAGGCATCTGATGAACCATCAGCACCACCGCCCCGCCTCCGGGGCACCCTCGGCCCGCCGGCCCGCTGACTCAGCGGGCCGGCGCCGCCGCCGGCACCCGGACCTCGGCCGGGTGCTCCGAACCGGTGTCGGCGCCATCGCGCCGGCGCCGGTTCCGGCGCGCCACCAGCCGATCGGTCCACAGGGCAGCGGCCACGGCGACGACCGCGGTCAGCAGCGCCGTCCCGAGCAGTTGGCGGCTCTTGGTTCCGATCTGCTCGACCGCCGTCGGCGGCACCAGCAGGGTCACGCTCATCCGCGCCCGGGCCGGGATCTCCTGCTCGGCTTGCAGGTCCGCGATGTGCTTCGTGTACGCCTCGACGACCTTCAGCACGGCCCGGTCGGCCGCGGCGGACTCCGCGTGTTCCGCCTGGACCTGGAGCGACGGGATCAGATAGCGGGGAGTGACGCTGGTGCCGCTGTTGCGCGGGATCAGCCGGTAAGTCCCCTCGACCCCCGCCGCGCGCAACTCGGCCGTCCCGGCCGGCGATTGCAGCTGTTGGACCGCCGCGTACGAGACGGCGGCGAGCGGCGGTTGCAGATTGGCGAGCTGGTTCGGCTGGTTGCCGGTCACCGGCGGTTTGAGCACGACGATCGCCGAGCTCACGTAGGTCCGGGTGGGGCGGAGCACCTGCACGCCTCCGGCGGTCGCGAGCGCCGCCACCAGGAGCAGGACGTACCAGCGGCGGCGCAACGTGCGGAACAACTCACCAGGCGACACAGGATTCCTTCCGTCGCGGTCGATCTTCCCAGGACGCGTGTCGGCCCGCCATCGGTTCCAGCACCTCGTGGGAGGCATCTGTGAGCATCGGTGAAATAGCCGCCGTGCTACGGCGCCGCTGGTACGTGATGGCACCCCTGGTGCTGATCGGACTCCTCGCGGGCCTGCACCTGTACCGGTCGGTGCCAGTGGCGTACCAGTCGCAGAGTTCGGTGGCGCTGCTCGACTCCACTGCGGTCGCCGAGCTGGCCCCCGCCTTCGGCAACCCCATCTCGAACGCGGGCGGTTCACTGGTCGTGACCGCGGACGTGCTGATCAGGACCCTGTCGGGGGCGGATGCGGCGCGGGACCTCCAGGGTCTCGGCGTGAGCGACCCCTACACGGTCGGCTTCGCCGCGAACACCTCGGGCCCCATGCTCACGCTGACCGTCACGGGCACCGACCGGGCGAAGGTGCTCAAGGAGACCAGCACGCTCACCGCCTTCGCCGGAGAGCAGCTCAACGCGCTCCAGGCCGCGGCCAAGGTGCAGCCCGCGTACTTCGTGCAGACGGCCCCGGTGGTGCTGCCGCAGACCCCGGTGCCCCAGCTCAAGAGCCGCTACCAGCAGGTCCTGGGCGTCGTCATCGCCGGCCTCGTCGCCGGCTTCACCCTCTCCTTCGTGACGGAGAGCCTGCTGGTCGCCCGCCGACGCCGGCGCGAGGCCGCCGCCGCGTCGGGCGCCGCAGGCAAGCGGGAACGCAGCAGGCCGCGGGCCCGGCAGTTGGACGCCGCCGCGCTGCTCAGCGGCTATCTGGGGCTGGCCTTCTTCATCCCCTCGAACCTGACCCTGCCCGGCCTGGGCGGGGTGGGCACCCCGGCCAACGTGTTCGCGCTCTGCGGCCTGTTCTGGTACCTGGCGACCTGGCTGACCGGCCGCATCCGGCCGGCCCCGGGAACCCGGCTGCCCCGGGTGGTGATGTGCCTGCTGGCCGTCTCGGTCCTGGCCTCGTACCTCGCGAACGCCTCCCGGGGCAGTTCGCACAAGGAGGTGCTGGGCGCGGACCGCGGCCTGATCGGACTGCTCGTCTGGGTGGCGCTGGTGGTCCTGGTCTCGGCCGGCATCCAGGACCGGGCCCGCCTGGACGTCCTGCTGCGGCGGGCCGTGGTGATGGGGGCGGTGGTCGCCGCCATCGGCTACTACGACTTCTTCACCGCGACGAACATCGCCGAACGCATCAGCATCCCAGGACTTCATTCGAGCGTCGCGCAGATCACCGCGCTGGACCGCGGGGCCTTCACCCGACCCCGCTCGACCACGGCGCAACCGTTGGAGTTCGGCGGCATGCTCGCCCTGCTCCTGCCCTTCGCCGTGCAGCAGGCCTTCGATCCGGTCCGCCGGCACCTGAGCGGCTGGCGCCGCTGGGGGCCGGTGGCGTTGATGGGCGGCGCCCTGCCGCTGACGGTGTCGCGCACCTCCATCATCGGTGCGCTCATCGTGGTGCTGGTGATGGTGCCGCGCTGGAAGCCGCAGCGGCGCTGGACCGCGATCGGCCTGCTGCTGGGCTCGGTGGCCTGCTTCAAGGTCGTCGTCCCCGGGCTGATCGGCACGATCACCGCACTGTTCGGGTCCTTCCTGTCGAACTCCGACAGCAGCACCCAGGCCCGCACCGTCAAGTACAGCGCGATCGTGCCCTACCTGGAGGGACGCCCGCTGTTCGGGCGGGGTCTGGGGACCTTCACCCCGGACCTCTACTTCTTCACCGACAACCAGTACATGCTGACACTGGCGGAAATGGGCCTGCTGGGCCTGGTCGCGCTCCTGGCGCTGTTCTTCACGGGGATCCACCAGGGCGGTGCGATCCGCCGCCTCGCCACCGGCGAATCCGACCGGGAACTCGGCCAGGCGTTCTTCGCATCGGCCCTGGTCGCCCTGGTCAGCAGCGCCACCTTCGACGCCCTCAGCTTCCCGATGTTCGCCGGGATGTTCTTCCTGACGATCGCCGCCGGAGGCAGTTACCTCGGCTTCATCCGGCGCGCCGTGCCGAAGCCCCGAACCGTGGAGTCCCCATGTCCTCCCGTCACCCGGACACGCCGGCCCGAACTCGCGCAGCCGGTCCCGTAGCCGTCCTCGTCGTCACGTGGAACAGCGCCCGGGTGCTGCCCGAGTTCCTCGCCTCGCTGCCGCAGGGCATGGCCGGGCTCCACTACCGCCTGGTCGTTGCCGACAACGACTCCGCCGACGACACCGTGAACCTGCTCAGGTCGTCGGCCCCGGACGCGACGGTCGTCCAGACCGGCCGCAACGCCGGATACGCGGCCGGGGTGAACGCCGCCCTGGCCGCCGCAGCCGAGTGGGAGGGCGGCTTCCGCGCCGCCCTGGTGTGCAACCCGGACGTCCGGATGCGGCAGGGCTGCGCCCGACTCCTCGTCGACGCACTCGGCGCACCCCTGCCCGACCGCGGCCGGGTCGGCATCAGCGTCCCCCTGCTGTACGAGGAGGACGGGACGCTCCAGCACTCGCTGCGCCGGGAACCGCGCGTGACCCGTGCCCTCGGCGAAGCCGTGCTGGGCAACCGCCGGGCGGGACGCTTCCCGGCGTGGAGCGAGCTGGTCACCGATCCGTCCGCGTACGGACGGCCGACGGTCGCCGACTGGGCGACCGGTGCGCTGATGGCCCTCTCCCGCGAATGCCTGGACGCCTGCGGAGCCTGGGACGAGTCGTTCTTCCTCTACTCGGAGGAGACCGAGTTCTGCCTGCGGGCCCGTGACCGCGGCTTCGCCACCCGGCTGGAGCCCGCTGCCGAGGCCACTCACCTCGGCGGGGACTCGCAGGTGTCGCCGCGCTTGTGGACGCTGCTGACCCTCAACCGCGTACGGCTCTACCGCCGCCGGCACGGGCCGGCGGCGACTGCGGCCTTCCGGGGGGCCGTACTGCTGCGGGAGACCTCGCGTGCGGCGCTCGGCAGGCCGGCGAGCCGGGCGGCGGCGCGGGCCCTGGCCAGGCCGTCCGCCCTGCACGCCACGCCGGGGCCCTGAGCGGGCCGGGTCAGCCGGAGGGCGCCTGCCCGTCCCAGGCGGTGTAGAAGCTCTCCGGGTTGACCAGGTAGCGGACCGTGGGGCGGGGCAGGTGACGGACCTCGTGGCGGCGGCTGTAACGGCGCACGAGCTCCCAGTCCTCGCGCGGCAGCACCTCCGGGGTGCGCCGCAGCCGGCTGAAGTACAGCGACCTGCTGCGGCGCGCCACGAAGGCGTTGGTGTCGAGGAAGGCCTCGCGGGCGGCGCGGCGGCGGTCGAACGGAACCGAGAGCACGTCCCGCTCGCTGCCGTCGGGGAGCACCCTGCGCAGGGCGGTGTAGACGCCGTCGGGTCCGCCGGACGGCTCCAGCAGCGCGAGGGCCTGCTCCAGGTGGTCGGGCTCCCACAGGTTGTCATCGTCCAGGAAGGCCACGTACCGCGAGCGGGTCAGCCGTATCCCCACGTTGCGCACGACTCCCGCCGTCGCCGTGTTCCGGGCCAGTGACACCGCGAACAGCCGCGGATCGAGCGGCAGTTCGGGAAGGCCCGCGCCGTCGTCGACGACGATGACCACCTGATCGGCCACGGTCTGCCCCAGGGCCGAGCGGACCGCCGCGCACAGCGCCTCGGGGCGCCGGTGGGTGGCGATCACCGTGGCGACGAGGGCGGCCGGCGGCCGGCCCAGGACGGCGGCGAGCCGTGCGGTCTCCGCGTCCTCGAAGCGGCGCAGCCGTACCGCGGACGGGGCGAGCAGGACCTTGTTCCTGGCCTCGAAGAGCACCAGCCAGCCGAAGGCCCGCTTGAGCAGCTCCCAGGGGGCCCGGGCGATACGGCGCATGACGTCCTCTCGATCGGGGGGCCGGTGTCAGGAGGTGGGGCCGGGAACGACGGGCCGGCCGTCGGTGGTGCGGTTGCCCCGCCACACGTTCCCTGTGCCGCCCGCGTTCCAGGCGGTGACCGTCCCGTAGGCACCGCTGCCGGGGTGGTATTGGGCCGAGAACACGTTGTCCGTGACCTGGATGCCGGTGGCGCCGGGGCCACCGCCGTAGAGGGCGTACGCCCCGCCGGCCAGCCAGTTGGAGTCGACCACCACCGAGGAGACGACCCCGGTGTCGGCGAAGAGCCCGACCGCTGCGGTGGCGCCCCGATCGACCGGGACGGGGTTCAACAGGGTGTTGTGGCGGATCGTCAGCCGGCCCTTGTTTCCGCCGCCGCTGATGACGGCGTCCGTGTGCTGCCACTCGCCGCCCTGGTTGCGGAACGCGACGATGTCGTGCACGTAGTTGTCGTGCAGGTCTCCCTGCCCCATGGACAGGGCGTTGCCGAACACCGAGACGTCGCACCAGCCGACCTCGATCGAGCTGCCGCCCATGTTGGAGACCGCGTAGTCGACGCCGCCGTTGTCGGGACCCTTGCCCGGTACGGCGGTGATGGTGGTGTGCAGGACCCGCAGACCGCTGAAGCCGGGGCGCAGGTTGATCCCCCACCAGTTCGTCGAGGTGATCCGGCTGTCGATGACGGTGACGTCGTTGGCGTAGACGTCCAGCGAACCGCGGATGTCCCAGCCCTTGATGACCGTACCGTCGGTCTTGACGGACATGTTCCCCGTGTCGTGCCGCTCCAACTCGATCCGCGGTCCGGTGGTCCGCGCATCGGGGAACCCGCAGGCACCGGGCGAGGTGCAGACGCCCGGGCTGGCCGGCCCGCCGGTCCCCGGCGGGGGAGTGGCGGAGGGCGGGACCGAGGTGGCCGAGGGGCTCGGAGTCCCCGTGGTGGGCGGCTCCGCGGAGGGCGTGGGCCGGGAACGGGGGCCCGGGCAGTCGAGGGCGCTGTCCGGGCACGGCCCGGCCGAGGGCTCGCCCACGCCGGTCCGGTCGGCCCGGTACAGGACCAGTACGAGGCCCAGCAGGAGCCCGGCCGTCAGCCAGGCCCGCAGCCGCCTGCGGTCTCGTGTCACGGCGGGCTAGCCCCCCGCCGCCGCGGTGGCACCGACGGCCGTGGAGCCGCGCAGGAAGCCACGGCTGGGCAGGATGCACAGGACGTAGCACAGGGTTCCCGCAGCCGCGGTCGCGAGCAGTGCGAGGACGCCGTGGCCGAGCAGCCGCTCCAGGCCGAGGACCACGACGGCCATCGCCACGCCGCCGAGGAAGGGCCACGCGCAGGCCCGCACCACGGTGCCCAGGCCGATGCCGCCGCGGTGCAGCGCGACGAGGAACACCGGTACCACGACGGCGCCCGCGACCAGGACGTGCCCCTGGGCCACGCCCACGATCCCGCCGGAGCGGGCGCCGACCACCAGCGCCGGGACCAGGAGGGCGAGCCAGAGCCCCTGGACCCCGATGAGCGAGCGGCGCCGGCCGATGGCCACCAGGCAGTCGTAGGCCAGCTCGCAGCCGATGCGGACCAGGCCGAGCGCCATCAGCCAGGGCAGTGCGGCGGCGGCGGGCACCCAGCGTGCCCCGTAGACGAGCTCGACGATCGGCGCGGCCAGGGCGGCCAGCAGGACGCAGAGCGGGACGGTGCCCGTCATCACGACGCCCAGGGCGCGGCCGAACCCGCCGGCCAGCGCCCCCGGTGAGTCGGCCAGCCGGGAGAAGCCGGCGAAGGAGACGCGACGGGCCGCCTCGGAGACGATCCGCACGGGCCAACCGGAGATGTTGAAGGCGAGCACGTAGAAGCCCAGGGCCAGCTGGTCCAGGGCGGAGCCCACCACCATGGTGTCCACGTTGACCACGCCGAGGGCGAGCATGCTGGCCCCGGCGAGCGGGAGCCCGAAGCGGAGCAGCGCCCTGGCCTGTTCCCGGTCCCAGCCGAAGCGCAGGGTGCCGGGCGCGGCGAGGCAGCATCCGACGAGGGCGGCCACGTTGCCGGCGACGGAGCCCCACGCGAAGCTCATCGCGCCCCATCCCTCGACTGCCAGGAGCAGGGTCACCGCGGTGCTGAGGACGAAGTTGAGGGCGTCGATGGCCATCCGCCGGCCTTGCGCGAACTCCCGGGTGAGGAAGCCGGCGGGCACCTGCGACAGACCGTCGAGGATCACGCACACGCACATCACCCGCAGGACACCGGACGCTTCGGGCGAGCCGAGCACCCGGGCCACCGCGGGGGCCACCGCGAACAGCACGGCGTACAGCAGGCAGCTGGAGGAGACGCTGAGGGTGAGCACGGTCGGGGAGAAGCGGCGCGGGTCCCCCTCCCAGCGGACGATCGCCAGCGAGACGCCGAGCTCGTTCGCGGAGAGCAGCACCAGCAGGACCGTCTGGGCGATCCCGTAGACCCCCCAGGCCTCGGGGCCGAGGAAGAAGCGGGCGAGGATGATGCCGGTGACGAAGTTGCCGAGGCGCATGACCACGGTGTTGACCAGGCTCCACCGGGCGGCTGAGCCGACCTTGCGCCCCAGCGACGGCGTCTTCGGCGGGTCCTGGACGCCCGCTTCGGGGCCGGTCACGCCGATCCCGCGGGGTGAGCGGCCGGTGGCCGGGCCGGCGGGGTGACGCTCGCCCCGGAGTCCGCCCCGAATCCCGCGGCGTCGGACGTGCTCCCGGGCGTGCTCCCGGACGTGCTCCCGGGCACCCCGGCCCCCGAGGGAGCGGACCGGCGCCTACCCGGCCTGCCGGGACCGCGGCGGCGGGCCTCCACGAAGAAGGTGGCCACCAGGCTGAGCACGAAGCCCAGCGCCCCCGCCATGATCAGGTACTGGAGCCGGGTCTTGGTCTGCGGCTCCGGCTTCTGGGGCGGGACGATCGTGGCCATGCGGATCATGGCCTCCGGCGTCACCGACTGCTGGGCCTGGAACTCCTGCAGTCGCTTCTCCGCGTACGCGGTGAAGACCTGGTCCGACTTCAGGACGGCGACCGGATCGGTCCCGGTGACGCTCAGCCACATGAACGGTCCCTGGGCGTTGTCGGCGATCTTCGCCTCGTACCGTCCGGTGACGCCCTGGGACTTGAGGTCGGCCCGGGAGTCGTCGGAGTTGAGGTTGCGGGCCAGGCCGTCCGCCATCCCGGTCAGGGAGGCCTGGGTGCTCAGGAAGGGGTTGCCGTCGAAGGCCACCGTGGCCTTCTTCGAGTTCAGGAGCGTCACCGTGCTCTGTGACCGGTACTCCACCGGGACCAGCAGGTACACCCCTGTGATGAGCGCGGCCGTGAGCAGCAGTCCGGGCAGCAGCACATACCAGCGCCTGCGCATGACCCGCCAGATCTCCGCGAGATCCATGGTCTTCCCCCTCGCGGCGGCGTCATGACCTGCATGCGCCGCCGCCCTTTCATTGTGGTGATTACGGTTCTTGGTACTTGGCCCGTGGCGCTTGATTCCTGGTTCTCGCGCTTTCGGACCGTGCGCTTCGTGTCGCCCGCTACGGCGCCGCGGACGCCTCGCGCCGGGCGAGGTCGGTGGGCCGCAGTCGGGTCCCCCCGCCCTCGCCGTCGAGCAGGACCCGGGCGATGCGCTCGCTCGCGCGCCCGTCCCAGAGCTCGGGGCAGCGGGGCGCGGGCGGATCGTCGAGCACCCGGTTCACCGTGGCCGTGATGCGGTCCGGGTCGGTGCCCGCCAGTACGTTGGTTCCCTCCTCGACGGTGATGGGGCGCTCGGTGTTCTCCCGCAGGGTCACGCAGGGCACGCCGAGGGCGGTGGTCTCCTCCTGGACGCCCCCCGAATCCGTGAGCACCAGGCGGGCGGAGTCCTGTAGGGCGATGAAGTCCAGGTACCCGGCGGCCGGCACCATCCGGATCCCGCCGGGGACCCCGATCCCGGCGAGGCGCTCGGCGGCCCGCGGGTGCACGGGCAACAGCAGCGGGCAGCGGCCCGCTACCTCGCCCAGGGCCTTCAACAGGCCGCGCAGCGCCTCGGGGTCGTCCACGTTGGCCGGCCGGTGCAGCGTGACCAGGCCGTATCCGCCCCGGGTGAGCCCGTACCGGTCGAGGACGTCCGATTCCCTGGCCCGTTCCAGGTTGGCGAACAGCGTGTCGATCATGACGTTGCCGACGACGTGGATCTGGTCCTCCCGGTACCCCTCCGACCGGAGGTTCGCCGCCGCGTCGGGAGAGGGGGCCAGCAGGTAGTCGCTGACCCGGTCGGTGGCGACCCGGTTGACCTCCTCCGGCATGCTCCAGTCCCGGCTGCGCAGACCGGCCTCCACGTGGGCCAGCAGCGGGCCGGCCTTCGCGGTGACCAGAGCACAGGCCAGCGTGGAGTTGATGTCACCGACCACCACCACCGCGTCCGGTGCCAGTTCGTCGAGCAGCGGCTCGAAGGCCGCCATCACCCGGCCGGTCTGCTGGGCGTGGGTGCCGGACCCGGCGCCCAGGTACCGGTCGGGGGGACGGATGCCGAGGTCGCGGAAGAAGACGTCGTTCATGGACTCGTCGTAGTGCTGGCCGGTGTGGACGAGGACCACGTCCGCGCCGCGGCGCTCCAGTGCGTCCATCACCGGTTTGATCTTCATGTAGTTGGGCCGTGCTCCGGCCACGCAGACGATCCTGGCCATGGCGTCAGAGCACCTCCACCGTGGCGCCGGACAATCGGTTGCGGCAGTCGAGGACGTAGGAGGCGTGCTCGGTGACCATCGCGTAGTCGAAGGCGTCGTGGTCGGTGAGCAGGACGACCACGTCGGCGGCGGCCAGCTCCTTGCGGGTGGGGTCGACCCGCACGAGGCGGGTGTCCGCCTTGAGGCCCTCCACCACGTGGGGGTCGGCGGCGCGCACCTTGGCTCCCATGTCGAGGAGCAGTTGGGAGACGCGCAGCGCAGGCGACTCCCGCGCGTCGCCCGTGTTCTTCTTGTACGCCAGCCCGAGGAGCAGGATGCGGGATCCGTTGACCGAGCGGCGCTTCGAGTTGAGTGCGTCGATGACCCGGCGCACCACGTACTCGGGCATGTGGCTGTTGATGTCGTTGGCGAGTTCGACGAAGCGGAAGTTCTGGCCGAGTTCGCGCTGCACCCGCCAGGACAGGTACGACGGGTCGATCGGTAGGCAGTGGCCGCCTACCCCGGGGCCCGGCGTGAACTTCATGAAGCCGAACGGTTTGCTGGACGCCGCCTCGATGGCCTGCCACACGTCGATGTCGAGGTGGCGGGCGAACATGGCGATCTCGTTGACCAGGGCGATGTTGACGTGCCGGAAGGTGTTCTCCAGCAGCTTCGCCAACTCCGCCTCCTTGGGCGAGCGCACCGGAACGATCTTGTCGACGAGGCTGCCGTAGAAGTCTTCCACGGCCTTGAGCGAGGCGGTGTCCACGCCGGAGACGACCTTGGGCGTCTGCTGGAAGCCCCAGACGGTGTTGCCGGGGTCGATCCGTTCCGGGCTGTAGCCGAGGTGGAAGTCGACGCCGGCGGTGAGGCCCGAGCCGTCCTCCAGGATCGGCCCGAACAGCTCCTCGGTGGTACCCGGATAGGTGGTGGACTCCAGCACGACGGTCGCGCCGGGCCTCAGGAAGCGGGCGAGCGTGTGCGCCGACTCCTCGATGTAGCGCAGGTCGGGAGCGCCGTCCTGTAACGGGGTCGGGACGGTGACGACCGCGACGTCGAACCCGCCGCAGTCGCGCGCGAGTTCGCTGGGCTGGTAGGCGCCGCGCTCCAGCGCCCGGGCCAGCCGTTCGGAGGATACGTCCTCCACGTACGACTCGCCGGCGGCCAGGCTCTTGACCCGCCGCGCGTCCACGTCGTACCCGACCACTTGGTGTCCGACCTCGGCTGCCCTGATGGCCAGCGGGAGGCCGACGTATCCCTGTCCCACGACGACGACGCGCATCAGTGACTCCTGTTCGCGGAACCGGCAGACGGTGTACGGCGGACGAGTTCCCGGACCGTCATAAGGAGGAAGGCGGTGTTGGTGGTGAGGTAGCGCTTGCCGAGGCGACGCGGCTCCTGGAGGGTGCGGTAGAACCATTCGAGGCCCATGCGCTGCCAGACCAGGGGGGCCCGCTTGGTGACGCCGGCCAGGATGTCGAAGGAGCCGCCGACGCCGTGCACCACGTGGGCGCCGGTGCGCTTGCCGTAGCCGGCGGTGAAGATCTCCTTCTTGGGCGAGGTCATGCCGAGGAACAGCAACCGGGCGCCGCTCTCCGCGACGCCGTCGGCGATCGCGGGCTGGTCGGAGTCGTCGAAGTAGCCGTTCCTGCTGCCGACCACGCGCAGGGCCGGGAACTGTTCGGCGATCCGGCGGAGCATCAGGTCCAGTACGTCCTGTCGGGCGCCGATCAGGTACACGGGGACGTCTTCGGTCTCGGCGGCGGCGAGCAGTCGCATGAACAGGTCGATCCCCGCGACCCGTTCGGGCAGCCGGACACCGAGGACACGGCCGGCCCACACCACCGCCTGGCCGTCGGCCAGGACGAGGTCGCAGCCGGAGACCGCCGCGGCGAGCCGGGGGTCGTGCCGCATGTTGACCAGCTTGGCGGCGTTGACCATGCCGATTTCGATCTGTTCACCGCGCCGTACCGCGTCGAGGCAGCGCTGCACGGTCTCGTCCATCGTCAGGGCGTCGAGCGTGACCCCGAAGAGGGACGGGCGGGACGGTCGTGGGGTCATCTCTGTACCCCCCCGAGCCATGCGTGCAGGAGCCAACCGAACTCGTAGGGCCTGCACTCGCGGTCCACCGCGACCGGTCGGAAGAGCCGGTCGAGCGGGGCGAGCCGGGCCTGCGGGACCAGCCGGGTGGTGAGGCCGCGGGCGGCGCGGACGGCCTTGGCGGGGTCGCCGCGGTAGACCTTGCGCCAGGTGACGCCGTAGTCCTCCAGGATCAACGGTTCGCGCGGGGTGCCGTCGGGCCCGCTGATCTCGGGCACCTGTGTCATCCAGCGCAGTCCCCGGCGGATCGCAGCACCGAAGTCGGTGCCGCCCGCGTCCGCCAGGTCGAAGAGGGCGGTCGGAGCCATGCCGTGCTGGTGCACGCTGTAGACGGGATAGCCCTCCACCACGCCGCCCGTGCGGGCGTCGTAGTGCCACCACCACTGTCCGCCGTCCCCCTGCAAGGAGCAGATCCGGGCGGCGCAGGCGTCGGCGGCAGCGAGGGCCTCCGGGTCAGGGCTGCTCGCGTGCAACCGGGCCAGCGCCTGGAGCGGATAGGTCTGGTCGGCGAAGCAGGCCACGTGGGAGCGGTACTCGGGGACGAGCCCGGACCCGGTGGCGTGCGGGAACAGTGGGCTGTCACCCTTCTTGGCCGAGAGCAGACGGTCACGGGCGGCCGGCAGGCGGTCCTCCACGTCCGTTGCGGTCCGGGCGGCGGCGAGGGCCGAGAGCACCCAGGCCGCCTCGACCGTGTACTGCGGCCGTTCGAGGACGTCCAGGGCGGTCATCCGGGCGAGGGCGTCCACCAGTTTGGGATGGCCGGTCTCGGCGGCGGCCCAGGTGATGAGCGCCGCGTCGCCGAGGTTCGTCACGGCGGGCAGCCGTTCCACCAGGAGGCCCGCGAACTCCCCGGCGGTGCGTCCGCCGAACAGGGCCCGTTGCCGGTCCTCGGGCAGGAACCGGGCTCCCAGCACGGTGATGGCCCCGTACCGGGTACTGGTCCCGCGGCTCTCCACGCGGCGGGTACCGTCGGGTGCGACCGTCCCCACCCGGGTGAACACGAAGGTCTCCTCGCCCGGTAGGTACATCCCGGGCAGTCCCGCCTCGGCCAGCGCGAGCAGCCGTTCGGCGAGCGCGTGCAGCGACGGATCCTCGTGGGCCAGTGCTCCTAATCGTGCGGCGGTCACCGGGTCCCCACCTCGGCTCCCCGTGTGATGCGTGCACCCCGTATGCCCGAGCCCTGCAGCTCCAACACACCTACCCCCTCTGATCGCTCCTCGGACAGACCAGGCGGTCGTCGTTCCGCGGAGGGGAGTGCGCATGACGGCGTACGCGCCGGCGGTGTGGTTCCCCGTGGCACGAACCGTCCCGGGCCGCCCACTGGAACCCCCCAGCGTTGCCCGGGACCGGAACACGCGCGGAATGGCAGCGTCGAACGGGCGCTGTCACGCGCCTGCCGTCACTTGGTCCGCGATGCCCTCGTCGTGTACAACCCCCCACTGAACAAAGCCTGTTGCCTGCTCAGATCCCGTGTACAGGGACAAGGTATGCCCAAGGGTGTGGGTTGATTGCGGTTTTGAGGAAATGCCACCGACCCAAAAATACCGACGTTCCGTCAGGTCCGCTCGGCCAGGCTTCCGTCCTTCTCCTCGTGCAACACGCCGGTGCGCGGACACTCCCATACGCCCGGTTCGTCCTCGCGTTCCACGAGGCGTACCCCGGCCCGCCCCACCCAGCCGATCCGGCGGGCCGGCACCCCCGCCACCAGGGCGAAATCCGGTACGTCCCGGGACACGACCGCGCCGGCCGCGACCAGGGCCCACCGCCCGATGCGCACCCCGGCCACGCACACCGAGCGGGCCCCCAGCGAGGCCCCCTCGGCCACCACGACCCCGGCCGCCTCCCAGTCGCCGCCGCGCTTCTGCCGGCCGTCGGGGTCGACCGCCCGCGGGTAGAAGTCGTTGGTGAGCACCGCGGCCGGGCCGATGAACACGCCGTCGCCGAGTTCGGCCGGTTCGTAGACGAGTGCGTAGTTCTGGAGCTTCACGTGGTTCCCGATCTGCACCCCGGGCCCGACGTACGCTCCGCGGCCCACGATGCAGCCGCGGCCGAGCCGCGCGTCCTCCCGTACCTGTGCCAGATCCCAGATCGTGGTTCCGTCCCCGAGTTCGGCCGTCTCGTCGACCTGGGAGGAAGGTTGAATTCGGACACTCACGGGGTGGTCCCCTTACGGCTCGCGAGGCATTCGGATGCACGGCCTTCCGGCGTACGAAGGGGAGCATAGGCGCCCTGCGGCCGGCCCACCGGGAGATCAACCGACTGCCCCCGCAGCGGACTTGGGCGCAACGTGGTCGCGGGAGCCGGTGCCGTCCCCCCTGCGCGGCGGGAGGTGCCAGGGGGGTGGAGGGGGTGGCTAGCCCCATGGTCGGGATCTGTCGGCGCGGTGATGCTGGAAGCACGTGAGGCGGACTTGGACGAGGACGAAGGGGACGGCAATGCGAATCGTGGCTGCTGACGGAGTGAGCGGGACGGCGCTGGCGAACGGTGGGATGCGGGTGCGGACGGCCGGGCGGAGGGAACTCCGGTGCAGCGCGGTGGGCTCCGCGATGTGGATCGCACTCCGGGTGAACGACGGAGCCCTGGATCTGGCCGCGGCCTCGCTCGCGGATGCGTGGCAGACCGATGAGGGGAAGGTCCGTACCGCCATGACCGTCTGGGCGCAACGCCTGATGGACGCCGGGCTGCTGAAGGCCGCGGCCTGACCGCCGCGCACCGCGCCCCGAGGCGCATCCGCGGGCCGGGGGAGGAGCCGCCGCAGCACTGATCAGCCGCGCGCCGGTACCGCCGCCCAGTCGCCCCACCCGGCCGGGAAGTGCAGGCGGTCCAGCTGCGCGGCTGCCGGCGCGAGCGGCGGATCGGTCGAGCCCGCCCACGCGGCGCCCCCGGTGGCGCTCCCGCTGCGCCGGCGCCGGTGCCGGTGGTGCCCGTCGTTGCGCAGGTCCCCGCCCGTGCTCACGGCTCCCGGCGCTGCTGGTCGCTGTCCCGGCGCAGCCGACGGGTGTGCCGGGTCATTTCGTCGATGCGGTCGGCGAGGTCGGCGTGTTCGGGTCGGAGGTGGCGCCGCGCGTCGGTGAGGGGGCCGACGAGGTGAGCGGCGTCGTCGTGGGCGAGGGCCTGATTGAGGACACCGAGGTGCTGTTCCGCGGTGGCCGGGAGATCGGTCAGCGCGGTGATCTGGCCGGCGAGCCGTCGCAGGCCCGCGGCATTGTCCCGCGCCCATGCGGTCACCGTGCGGTCGGCGGCGCGCCGGTCGCGCACCGCTTGGACCCGCTGCTCGCCGGTGGCTCCCGCTGTGCCGGGACGCTGGCGCAGGTAGCGGCGCTCGGCGGCCTGCCGGCTGGCGACTCCGAGGGGTCCCGCGAGGTCGGACCAGCTGGCGCCCGCCTCGCGGGCGGTCTCGATCAGCCCGGTCTCCCAGCCCGCGAGCTGCTCGCGCACCTGGCGCAGCAGCAGGAGCGAGGCGAGCGCCGGATGCGGACCTCCGTTGGTTCCGGTCTCCGGGCCGTCCGGCCGGGCGCTCTGCGCGTCGCGCACGGCCCGGTCGATGGCGTGAAGGGCCGCCGCGGCGGCCAGGAAGGACGCCGGCCCGGGTTGGGGATCGGGTGTGGGGGCCGGGTGGGACGGATCGGCTGTGGTCACGGTCTGTTCCTCGCTTCGGCTGGTCATCCTTCGGATGACGTCATACTTGTCATCGTTTGGATGACATGTTACAACGGGAGTACCGAGAAGCGCATTGGCAGTTACTTGCCTGGACCAACTGGAGGTGTTTCGCGATGTTGATGCGCACTGACCCGTTCCGCGAGCTCGACCGGATCACCCAGCAGCTGATGGGGACGACCGGTACCTGGTCGAAGCCGTCGGTGATGCCGATGGATGCCTACCGCGAAGGCCACGACTACGTGATCGCCTTCGACCTCCCCGGTGTCGCCGCGGACGCGATCGACATCGACGTCGAACGGAACATGCTCACCGTCAAGGCCGAACGCCGCCCCACCGCGAAGGGCGACAGCGTGCAGATGGAGCTCTCCGAGCGTCCCCTCGGGGTGTTCTCCCGCCAGATCGTGCTGGCCGACGCCCTCGACACCGAACACATCGACGCCGACTACGACGCGGGTGTCCTGACCCTGCGCATCCCGATCGCCGAGCGCGCCAAGCCCCGGAAGATCGCGATCAACAGCCACGACGACCGCAAGCAGATCAGCAGCTGATTCCCGCGGCCCCGCCCCTGTGAGCGGCGGAGGACGGGACGACGCCCCTTCCCCCCGGCGGTCCCGTCCTCCGCAGTCGGCCATCACCCCAGGGAGGACTGAGCCCATGCGTCTGCGCTGGGAAGCATTCCTCGAGCGCGTCACGGAACGCGGCGAATACAACACCCAGGACGAGGCCGATCGGGCGGCCCGTGTCGTGCTGGCCCTGCTCGGCGCCCATCTGGTCGGCGCGGAGCGGGCCGAGCTCGCGGCCCGTCTTCCCGAGACCTACGCCCTCATCCTCCTCAACCCCCTGCCGGCCGCCGAGCCGCTGTCCGCCGAGCGCTTCGTACGCGCCACCGCGGCCTGGATCGAAGGCGCCACCCACGCGACCGCGACGTGGGACGTCGGAGCCGTGCTCAGCGTGGTTGCCGATGCGGCCGGTGAGGATCTCACCCGGCGTCTCCTGCTCCAGCTCCCACCCGGCTACGACCTCCTCTTCGGGCGCCCCGAGGCCGTCTGATCCACACGCACCCGTCCCGTCGCCGACGGCGCCCCACCCGACCGCCCCTTCCACGAGAAAGGCATGCAGCAGCCGTGTTCCACCAGCCTGAACCGCTCCAGCGGGCAACGGACATGACGTACGACCAGATGCTGGAGAGGGTTCGCTACGAGGGCGCCTACCCCACCCGCGAACGGGCCGAGGAGGCCGTCCGCAACGTCCTGGCGGCCCTCGGGCGCCAGATCGTCGGGAACGAACTCGTCGAGCTGGCGTCCCGCCTCCCGGCGGAAGCCGGCCTGGTCCTCACCGCTCAGGTCCCCGACGCCGAGCCGCTCAGCGGCTGGGGCTTCGTGAAGGACCTCGCGGCTCGCAACGGTGCCACGCCCGCCACCACGCGCTGGGAAACCGGCGCCGTCCTGGCCGTGGTCGCCCACCTGAGCGGCCCCGACCTCCTCGCCCGCATCCTGTGCCGGCTCCCCGAGGGCTGGGCCCTCCTCTTCGGTCAGGCGCAGCTCCGCCAGCCGCAGCCCGCCGCGTGAGCCCACCGCTGGAACCGGCGTCCACACCCGGCTCCCGGCCCGGAAGCTGTCCCCGGCACCCCTCGCATACCTGTGCCCGCCGGCATAGAAATAGGGAAAAGGCGCGGTGAGTATTTCTGGCTCACCGATAGAGCGGAGCATCTTTCCTGCTCGACCGGCCCCGACGTGCTACTGTGATTTCAGTTGCAGTCATGGTTCCCAAAAACTTCGGGCACTCCCGCTGAACCGCTGGTCCGGCGGGAGTGCTTTTGTATTCCGGTCATTTCCGGACGGGGTGATCATCGCGGCGACTCGAGGTCCGCAAGGTGCGGACCTCTGGGCTGTGCCCCGAAGGAGATTTGATATGGCTAACGGTACCGTGAAGTGGTTCAACGCGGAAAAGGGCTTCGGCTTCATCGAGCAGGAGGGCGGCGGTCCTGACGTGTTCGCCCACTACTCCAACATTGCCTCCCAGGGCTTCCGCGAACTGCAGGAAGGCCAGAAGGTCAGCTTCGACATCGCGCAGGGCCAGAAGGGCCCGACCGCGGAGAACATCGTCACTGCCTGACGCTGACGCGTAGTACGCAGCTGGGGCCCGCACCTTGGGGTGCGGGCCCCAGCTTGTTTTGTTTCCCTGTTCGGCCGGGTGAACCGTCCCCCGCGTCGAATATCATCGCCCGCACGATAACGGCCGTTCTCTTCGGTGTCGCTGCGGTGCTCTCTCCATGACGATCCAGCTTCCGGTCACCATTCGGCCATGCTGCATTCGTCTTTTCTTCGGCTCGTTCTTGCGAATCCGTGCGGCCTGTTTTCTGCTGCCGGAATTCCTCGATGCGTGCCGTATCGAGGAAGGTTCTGCATGAACCGCTCAGCTCGTACGAACGACCGCTCGACCCGCACCCGTACCGGTGGCCGCCCTGGCGGGCAGGGCCGTTCGGGTGGTTTTGGCCGACGTCCCGCCGCCGTACAGGGCGAATTCGCCCCGCCGGCCACCCTGACCCCCGCCCTGCCGCCCGTCGAGGCCTTCGCGGACCTCGCGCTGCCGTCGCAGCTGCTGGCCGCCCTCAGCGCCGAGGGCATGTCCGTGCCCTTCCCGATCCAAGCGGCCACCCTGCCGAACACGCTCGCCGGCCGCGACGCCCTGGGGCGCGGGCGCACCGGATCCGGCAAGACCCTCGCCTTCGGTCTGGCCCTGCTCGCCCGTACGAGCGGACAACGCGCCGAGCCCGGCCAGCCCCGCGCGCTGATCCTCGTACCGACGCGCGAGCTGGCCCAGCAGGTCACAGCCGCCCTCACCCCGTACGCCAGGGCCCTGAAACTGCGCCTCGCGACGGTGGTGGGCGGCCTGCCGATCCACCGCCAGGCCGGGGCGCTGCGCGGCGGGGCAGAAGTCGTCGTGGCGACGCCCGGCCGCCTCAAGGACCTCATCGAACGCGGCGACTGCCGGTTGGACCAGGTCGGCATCACCGTCCTGGACGAAGCCGACCAGATGACCGACATGGGCTTCATGCCCCAGGTGACCGCCCTGCTCGACCAGGTGCGTCCCGGGGGACAGCGGATGCTGTTCTCCGCCACTTTGGACCGCAACGTCGACCTGTTGGTCCGCCGCTATCTGACGGACCCCGTCGTGCACTCGGTGGACCCGTCGGCCGGCGCCGTCACGACGATGGAGCACCACGTGCTGCACGTCCAGGGCCACGACAAGAACGCCGCGACCACGGAGATCGCCGCCCGCGACGGCCGAGTGATCATGTTCCTGGACACCAAGCACGCCGTGGACCGCCTGACCGAGCACCTGCTGAGCAGCGGCGTACGGGCCGCGGCCCTGCACGGCGGCAAGTCCCAGCCCCAGCGCACCCGCACGCTCGCCCAGTTCAAGACCGGACACGTGACGGTGCTGGTGGCGACGAACGTCGCCGCGCGCGGCATCCACGTCGACGACCTCGACCTCGTGGTCAACGTGGATCCTCCCACCGACCCCAAGGACTACCTGCACCGCGGCGGGCGCACCGCCCGCGCCGGCGGGTCCGGCAGCGTGGTCACCCTCGTCACCCCGGGGCAGCGCCGCGAGATGACCCGACTCCTGGCCGCCGCGGGCATCACCCCCCGGACCACCCAGGTGCGCTCCGGCGAGGAAGCGCTGTGCCGCATCGCCGGCGCCCAAGCTCCCTCCGGTGTGCCGGTCGTCATCACCGCCCCGGCACCGCAGCGCCCCGCCCGCCAGGGCGCCCGCCCGTCCCGGGCGGGGCGCAGTCGCCCGGCGCGGGACCGGCGCGGGACCGGCGCAGGCACTCCGAGGCGGCCGAGCGCACTGGCCCCGGCGGCCTGAGCAGCGCCCTCCGCAGGGTGCCCCGCCGGCACTGCCCCGTCCCCCACTTCGCAGGAGAGTTCGTTGACGTTGATCGAGACGCACCCGTACGAGGCCGGATGTGCTCCCACGGTGGGCGACGTGATGCAGCCGTGCGGCCCGCAGGTCTGTGAGGACATGAGCGTCGAAGTGGCCCTGTCCGTCATGGCCGGAGCCCTCGTTGGCCACCTCGTCCTGTGCGACGAGGACGGTCGGTGCACCGGTCTGGTCACGCAGACCCAGCTGGTCGCGTTCCGCACGTCGGCCGCGTACACCGACCGTGTCCGTCTGGGCGCCGTCGTTCGCGACCGTGTGCCGTGCATCGCTGAGGGGATGTCGGTGCACGATGCTGAGCGGGTCCTGTGGGACGGACCCTTCGGCATCCTGCCGGTCGTCGACGCCGACGGCTGTGCCGCGGGCGTCCTCACCGGAGCCTGCTGATCCGGCCCCGGTTCTGACCCGGGCCGCCCACAGAGTGAACCAGGGTCGGTAGGACCTGGCAGATGGTGTTGAATTTCCCTCGGGGCCCTGGTGCCGTACGGCGCCAGGGCCCTTCGACGCGTTCCCACTCGAGGTGAAAATTGACGGCAGAGAACTCACTCGGACGACTCGACGACGACGACTACCCCGCCTACACCATGGGCCGGGCCGCCGAAATGCTCGGCACCACACCGAACTTCCTGCGCGCCATCGGCGAAGCCCGTCTGATCACGCCGCTGCGCTCCGAGGGCGGCCACCGCCGCTACTCCCGTTACCAGCTGCGCATCGCGGCCCGCGCCAGGGAACTCGTCGACCAGGGCACCCCCATCGAGGCCGCGTGCCGCATCGTCATCCTCGAAGACCAGCTCGAGGAGGCCAGACGCCTCAACGAGGAGTACCGGCGGGCAGCCACCGGACCAGGGGCAGACGGCGGCGCCTGATCGCGCGGCGCGGGCGGCCCGGCCCCGGCGCACTCTCGGCCGGAGCCCCCGTCGAGCGGCCCCGACAGCGGCGTTCCCCACACAGCGGCGTTCCCCACACACTGGGCCCGTCGCAGTGAGCTGGTGGCGTTCGGGCCGTCAGCCGCCGTCGCGCGACATCCTTGGCGGTGAGCCCTTCGGGGGCGATCGAGAGGAGCGGATGTGTCGAGTCGTGAACGCCGGATCGTGGTGGTCCGTCATGCCAAAGCGGGGCCGAAAGACGTTCCGGACGACTTCGGCCGTGCGCTGGCCGACCGCGGGCGAGCCGACGCGCCGATGACCGGTCGCTGGCTCGCACAGCAGGGCTTCCGGGTGGATCTGGCCCGCTGTTCTTCGGCCCGGCGCACGCGCCAGACGTGGGAACTCGTACTGCCGCACCTGCCCGAGCCGCCGCCGACGGTCTACGAGGACCGGCTCTACGACGCAGACGTGGACGACCTGCTCGCCATCCTCGCGCAGACCCCCGACGCGGTGACCTGCCTGGTGCTCGTGGGGCACAATCCGGCCGTGCACGAGCTGGCGAAGGGCCTCTGCGGTGACGGCCCCGAGCCCTTGGTGAGCCGGGTCGCCACGAAGTTCCCCACGGGGGCGGCTGCGGTACTGACCATGACGGGCGAATGGGCCGACGTGGCCCGGGGCGGAGCCCGCCTGGTGGCGTTCCACGCGCCCCGAGACTGACGGCGGTCCGCGGTGGGGGCGCTCGGCGACCGCACGCCGTTCCGGGGGGATGAGGACGACGTGCGGCCGCCCGTCCGGCGCTGCCCCACCGCTCGAAGGGCAACGCACCGACACTCCGCGTTTGTCCCGTCCAGGCGGTGCCAAACGCCCGGCACGCGAGGAGACCCCCGCTGGAGCGCGGGCGCCGGTCCGCGGGCACGGTGGCGGGGGCGTCACCCTGCCGTGCTGCTCCCCGCCGGCCGGCCGTGGGGCGTCACCGCCCCCCGACCACCAGGCGCCGGAACGCCCGTGCGTCGACGACGGCCGCCCCGCCCACGTCGTTGTTGAAGTAGGCGAAGACGTCGGCGTCGGGGGGCCAGGCGTCCGCGATCCGCGCCGCCCAGGACTTCAGGGCCGTCCTCCCGTACCGGGGCGCGGGCTCGGCCCGGCCCGCGTGGAAGCGTACGTAACCCCAGTCGGCGGTCCTCCACAGCGGTGTCACGGGACGTGATCCCCGGTCCGCCCAACAGAGCGCGGCCCCGCGCGCGGCCAGCACCTCCCTGACCTGTGGGACCCACCAGGAGTCGTGCCGCGGTTCGACGGCCACGCGCGTACTTCGGGGGAAGCAGGCGAGACAGGCGTCCAGGGCTCCGGCGTCCACGCGGAGGGTCGGCGGCAACTGGAGCAGGATCGGGCCCAGCCGGTCACCCAGGGCGCTGCTGTGCGCCATCAGCCGTTGGACCGGCTCCTGCGGCTCCCGCAGGCGTTTGACGTGGGTCAGGAAACGGCTGGCTTTGACCGCCATGACGAAACCGGGCGGGGTCCGCTCCCGCCACGCGGCGAACGTCTGCGGGTCGGGCAGCCGGTAGAAGGCGTTGTTGCTCTCGACGGTGCGGAAGTGCTGCGCGTACTCCTCCAGCCAGAGCCGCTGGGGCCGTCCTTCCGGATAGAGGATCCCCGCCCAGTCCCGGTACTGCCATCCGGAGGTTCCGACGTACACCGGCATGAGGTCACCCGCCTCCGGGCGGAGGCCCCCTCCCGGGGCTGCTCCGCGCGTTCGCCTTGCTGGTCCTCCTGAGGAGCGGCTACCCCCGGTGCGCCGAACCATGCAGGGGCCGGCAGCCGGTCGGAACGGCCTGTGCACGGGTGCCCCCTGGCACGGATTCCCACAAGATGGGAGGCAGGACGTGCATGACGGCGCCGATCACGGGGAGCCGCCAGGTAGGACGCGCAACGCGTCCCGGCAGGCAACCGGGAGTCCGACCCCGCGCCATCGTCCTGGCCCTCTGAACGGAGGCACCATGAGCAGTACCGAACCGCACGGCGACGAGGTGTACCAGCCCAGTGGGGCGGAGGACCCGGCCCAGGCGCAGCCCGACATGGAGAACGCCCTGGACGAACCCGGCCTCGACGAGACCCTGGATACGGGGTACTCGCCGCCCGAGCGACCCCTGGCGGTCACCGACTACGGCACCACGGTCGACGAACAGCGGGCCGGCGAGACCCTCGACCAGCGTCTCGCCCGCGAGGTTCCCGACTCGGGCGCAGACGGGAGCACGTGGGACGTGGCTGCTGAAGGGGCTGGCGACGCCCCGCAGGCCGGTCCCGTCCGGGCGGGACGGCTGGCCAGTGCCGAAGAGACCGGCCCCGTGCGCCACATCTCCGTCGTGGCCCGTGACGTGGGAGTGAACGGTGGCGCCGCATCAGCGGAGGAGGCGGCCGTTCACCTCATCGAGGAAGGGGACGAGCAGGAGGATTCCCGCTGACTGCCACTACGGCCACTGCCACTACGGCCACTGCCACTGCGGCCACTGCCACTGCCGGAGCGGCTTGCGCCGCGCGGAGGCTTGCGGTCAGTGCGTCCGGTGGGTGAGGCCCCGTTGTCCCGGAACGGTCGACGCCCGCCCGGCGCCGGTGGGTCGCCGGCCCGCACCACGGGGGCGAAGGCCGGGGAAGGGATTGCGCCGCACCGGCGCCGCAGGGCTCAGGACCAACAGTGCGACGAGGGCGACGACCGCGACGAGGATGAGCACGGCCACGAGCTTCATGTTCCTGCCTTCCGTCGGGTAGGGACGACGTGTCACTACGTTGTGTAACCAGAACGGCGGCGCGTAAACACGTTGGGTGAAACCCGCCAGGGGGCGTTGGCGCGCACCTTCGGCGCGGCTCCGCGTCCGCGCGGGACGGCCTCGCCAGGCTGGCGGGGGGACCAGCACCGAACCGGAGGCACCGATGACGCAGGCCGTACCGTTCACGATCGCCGAGACCTACGCGTTGCAGAACGCGCTGGGCAAGCTCGTCGCCGAGGGAGCCGGCCCGGGAGGCGTGGTCATCTGCGGCACGGCCGCCGGGGACCGGAACGTGCTGTCGGACGGCGTCGTCTCTCCGTTCACGGGTCCCGGCGCCCCGGATGAGGCGACCGTTTACGACATCGCGTCCCTGACGAAGGTCACGGCCACGTGGCCGCTGGTCGGCCGCGCCGTGCACGCGGGACTGATGGATCTGGACGCCCCCGTACGGGACTTCCTGCCGCCCGTGGACGACCAGCTGCCCGGTGCGCGGGCCACGGTGCGCCAACTGCTCTCCCACACCTCCGGTCTGCGCGTCTCCACCCGACTCGACCTGTACGACCTCACCGAGGAACCGCTGCACGAGTTGATCTGCCGCGAACCACTGGAGAACCTTCCGGGCACCCACCGGTACATCAACCGCGGCTTCATCCTCCTCGGGCTCGCCCTCGCCCACGTCCACCAGCAGCCGCTGGACCGGCTGGCAGCCGCCCTGTGGACCGAGCTGGGCATGCACGCAACGGCCTACGGGCCGCTCGCCCAGTCGCCCCGGGTCGCGCCGACGGAGCGGTCCGGGGACCACGACCGGCTGTGGGGGGCGGTCCACGACAAGAACGCAGCGATCATGGGCGGCGTCGCCGGGCACGCCGGAGCGTTCGCACCGGCCGCCGATCTCGCCACCTACGCCGAGCACCTCCTCGCCGGTGACCGGACGCAGCTCGCCGGATGGCTGCGGACCAGCCTCGCCCCGCAGGCGGAGATCGAGCCCGGTCTGCGCCGCGGCCTGGCGTGGGCCCTCGCGTCCGGTGACACGGTGGCCTACCACCACGGCTTCACCGGCACCAGTTTGTACCTCGCCCCCGTCACGGGACGCTACGTGGTCATCCTCACCAACGCCGTCCACAACGGCGCTTCCCGGACCCGGATCGCGCCGCTGCGGGAGTGCGCCCTCAAGACGCTCTCCACGAGCTGAGACCGCAAGGGCGGCGGCCGGCTCGGCAGGCCGGCGATGGATAGCGATCGATCGGGACGTGTTCAGGCCAGGAACGACAGCCGCACCGTGCGGCGCGGATTGTCCCGATTGGTGTCCACCAGGACGACCGACTGCCATGTGCCGAGCGCGAGTTCTCCGCCGACGACCGGCAGGGTGGCGTGCGGGGTCACGAGTGCGGGCAGCACGTGGTCGCGGCCGTGTCCGGGGGAGCCGTGCCGGTGCCGCCAGCGGTCGTCGGCGGGAAGCAGCGTGCGCAGCGCGTCCAGCAGGTCCTCGTCGCTGCCCGCGCCAGTCTCGATGACGGCCAGCCCGGCGGTCGCGTGCGGGGTGAACACGTTGAGGAGGCCGTCCCGACCCCGGGCGGTGTCCCGCAGGAACTCGGCGCAGGCGGCGGTGAGGTCGTGGACGGCCTCCGTGGTGCCGGTCGTGATCTCGACGGCCTTGGTGGTGAAGGTGTCTGCCATGCGGCCATCCTGGCGCGCCACCGCGTACGCGTGCCGCCGCCGCACCGCATCGGGCGCGGACCGCGGGCGGCGCGGATCGCGGACGGTCGGCCCGCCCGTCGGCCTACCGGTCGAACCACGGGGCGGCGGGCGCCACCGGAGGCAGGTCACGACTTGCCCTCCGCCTCCGCCTCCGCGCAGGCGTGGGTCCGGCTGGAGGGGAGGGAGGTGGCCGAGTGGTCGCCCGGGTCCGGGACCACCGCTTCCGTGGCGAGCACGATCACCGCGTCCTCCGGGCCGAACCGTACGCGGTCCCGCTTGTCCGGATTGATCCGGACACCGTACGAGGGGCCGTGGGCGCCGTCCTCGTGCCGTCGGTACCCGATGACGCAGTGCCCTTGCCTGCGGCCGGACTCCACCACCGTGGCGAAGGTGATCGGCTGCTCGGACAGCACGTAGTGCGACGCCGGCTTCAGGTGGAGCGTGGCCCCGCCGGCCGAGAACAGGCGGTCGAAGACGTCGGCGAGGTGTCGGTTCTCCGCGATCTGTGCCATCAGCAGGCTGATGAGCCGGCCGCCGACGATGAAGTCGGAGCCTTCCCGGGCAGGGGCGAGCAGCCGGTTGCGGTCGTCGGTCATCTCGGTCACGACGGCCAGTTCCCGGCCCGACGCCTCCTGCAGCGCACGCAGGTGGAGCAGGGTCACCAAGGTCCGGTCGTCGCCGCCGAGCGTGCCGGCGGCGGCATCGGTCGTGTCGTCGTAGCCGAGGACGATGGCCCTGTCGAAGGACAGCACGTCCAGATCGGCGAGGGCCCGCGGGTCGGTGATGTCCCCGCCGTGCACGGTGACGCGCATCCGGCGTTCGGGCGACCGTGCGCACCGGTCCGCCTCCTGGAGCGCCTCCTCGCCCTGCGCCATGACCACCAGGACGGACCCGTCGGGTACGCACGGATCGAGCTGGTCGATGATCAGCGGCGCGCGGCGGTTCCAACCCAGCAGGAGGAAGTTCTCGGGGGGTGGCGTCGGCGTGCCGGGCGCCACGACGGCCTCGTCGTCGACGGGGAGCGGCCTGTCCGTCGGCACCGCGGTGTCGTCGTCCTCGGTGATGAGGACGATCCGGTCGCCCTCCTCCAGCACGCTGTCGGCCGGCGGGTTGAGCTCGACGACGCCTGTAGCCCGCAGGATGCCGACGACGCACGAGGTGGCGTACGCCAGGAGCAGCTCGCCGAAGGTGCGCCCGGTCAGGGAGGGTTCGCAGACCGTGTAGAACTCGTCCCCGTCGAAGTCCAGCAGTTCCTGGTGGACGAGGGACAGCCCCGGCTGGCGCGAGGTCTGGGCGATCAGGCGGGCGGTGACGTCCTCGATGTTCAGTACCCGGCCGTGGACTCCGGAGGCCAGTTGCGCCGCACGGTGGTGGCGGCCGTCGCGGACCGCGGCCACGACGCTGGGGCGACCCCGCCCCCGTACGGCCGCCTCCAGCGCGAGGAGGGTCTTCACCACGTGGGCGTCGCCCTCCGCGCCCTCGTGCGTGAGGACCAGGACGGCGCGGGCGGTTTCCGGGCTGACGAGAGTGACCACCGCGGGGTCCGTGGTCACACCGCTGCGGCAGATCAGCCGGGTGCGACCCAGGCGGCCGACCGCGATGGCGATCTGGTCCTCCATCTCCGCCTTGTCCTGCGGGCCGAGGACTGCGACGACCGCCCTGCGTTGGTTGGAGTTGGCGACGATCAGTTCGGAGACGATCGGGAAGACCTGGTCGGACCAGCCCAACAGGACGGTGTGCTGCTCCTCCAGGACGGTGGACCGACCGCGCCGCAGGTCCATCGCCTTGTCGTTGAGGCCGGTGGTGATCAGGCTGACGAGCGTGGAGACGAACAGGAGGGCCACGAGGGCCAGGAGGACGGAGATCAGTACGTAGAGGGGGCTGCCGACCGCGCCGCCGATCTTCAGGGTCTGTCCGACGCTGACCCAGATGGCCACCAGCTGCCCGGACCAGGTGCTGGGCGCACGGCGGTCGGCCCAGACCAGCGCCGCGCTCGCCGGGACCACGACGGCCAGGCAGAGCAGGGTCAGCCAGCCGATGAGCACCGGTGTTCCGCGGGCCATGATGCTGTCGAACCAGTACCGTGCGCGCGCTAGTGCGGGCCTGCGGTCTTCCGTCGTCATGCGACCTGTCAACCGGACTTCCTCGGGCAGCTGTTGGCGCCGGGCCGGTGGCGGGGGACCGTCCGGCACCGGCGGGTTGTGCACGAGCCACGCTAGTTCGTCCGGCCCGGGCGCAAGGTTCCAGAGCCGTAGATTCCGCCCATCGCGTGACAACTCGGTCCCACTTTCGGGCGCCGCCGGCAACAGGGAACGGCCGGCCGCCCGACGGCCGCCGTGTACGCAGCCCGGTACGAGGGGCCGCCCGCACGGCCTCGTAGGGTGACGGCATGGCGAGCACACGACCGGAGAACGACGGCACCCGACTGCTGTACGGATGCATGGCGCTCGGCGGCAGCTGGGACGGCGATCCGTACCGGCCCGCCGACATCGATGCGGCCGAGGCGGCGATCGTCGCCGCGCTGGACAGCGGGATCAGCACCTTCGACCACGCCGACATCTACCGCCGCGGCAAGGCGGAGGCCGTGTTCGGAGAGGTCCTGGCCCGTACGCCCGGCCTGCGCGAGCGGATCGTCCTGCAGACGAAGTGCGGGATCCGGCTCGCGGAGGGCGACCGCCCCGGCATCTACGACCTGCGCGGTTCTTCCATCGTCCAGCGGGTCGAGGAGAGCCTCGGCCGTCTTCGCACCGACGTGGTCGACGTACTGCTCCTGCACCGGCCGGATCCCCTCGCCGACATGGCGGACGTCGCGGCGGCCCTCACCTCACTGCGTGAACAGGGACTCGTCCGACGTTTCGGCGTCTCGAACATGAACGCCGCGCAGATCGCCCGCCTCCAACTCCACCTCGACTTTCCGCTGGCGGTCAACCAGTTGGAGATGAGCCTCGACCGGCGGGACTGGCTGGAGGACGGAGTGCTGGTGAACACGGCGGCAGCTGCGGCGGGCGGCTTCCCGTCGGGGACGGTCGAATACTGTCTGGAGAAGGGCGTCCGCCTCCAGGCCTGGGGTGCACTGGCCCAGGGGCGGTTCACCGGACGGCAGGAGAGCCCCGAGGAGCACGCGACCGCCCGCCTCGTGCGGTCACTGGCCGACGCGAAGGGCACGACGCCGGAAACCGTCCTGCTGTGGTGGCTCCAGTGCCACCCCGCACGGGTCGCCCCCGTCGTGGGTAGCGGCCGACCCGAGCGCATACGTGCCTGCCGCGACGCTGCGCTGCGCGAACCCGATCTGACGCACGAGGAGTGGTACGAGCTGTGGCTCACCGCCCGCGGAGCGCCGCTGCCGTAGCCGCGTGCTCACACAACACCCGGGCTGCCGGAGCCGTGACGGACGACGGGCCCGGCAGCGGCGCCGCGGTCAGCCGATGCTCCACGACCAGGTCTGGTCCGCGCTGACCAGGAAGGCGAGGACGACGAGGTCAGCGACCCCGAGGGCGAGTCCGAGCCGGGCGCGCCCGGGACGGCGCGTGCCGCGGTGCAGGGCGAGGGCGGCGAGGACGATCGCGGTCGGCCCGAGGATGAGGTTCATCGCGAGGAGGCCGATCAGACCGAACGTGAAGGAGGCCACCGCCATGCCGTCGGCCTGACGGACGGTGGGGGAGCGGAGCGCGGTGCCGGGGACGCTCATGAGCGACCTCCCTGTCGGCCGGACGGACGGTGGTGACGGGCGGTCCGTTCGCGGACCGCGAAGAGCAGCAACCAGCAGGCGATGGCTGCGGTGGCGGCGAGGGACACGTGGACGGGGACGTGGGCCACGGTTCCCAGGACGATCCCCATCAGCATGAGGGCCGCTACGAGGAAGAGCATGGTGCTTCCTCCCAAATGGGTGACAGTTGTTCACTGACTGCCCAGTCTAAATGAAGGCACGTGGATTCCGGGATCCGGGGGTTGACTTTTCGTCATGAGTGAGACAGTCGGGGTGCGCCAGGCCCAACGCCGCAGAACGCGCAGGGCCTTGCTGGACGCGGCCCTGTCCCTGCTGGAGGAGCAGAGTCTGGGCAGTCTCGGCCTGCGGGAGGTGACCCGCGTGGCCGGAGTGGCCCCGACCGCCTTCTACCGGCACTTCCGGGACATCGAGGAGCTGGGCATCGCGCTGGTGGACGAGGCGCTGCAGAACCTGCACGCCACCGTCCGCTCGACCCTCGCAGCCTCCGGCGAGGCGGCGCAGCGGATCGATACGGCGGTGGACCTGATGGCCGAACTCGTACGTGACTACCCCGGGCACATCCGCTTCATCGTGCGGGAACGGCACGGCGGCGTGCGCAAGGTGCGCGAGGCGGTGGCCGGCCAGCTCGACGCGTTCGCCCGCGAGGTGGCCGAACGTCTCGGCGCCGATCCGCTCGGCGCGGGCTGGAGCCCGGAAGACCTGCTCATGCTGGCGCGCCTGTACGTCGACCACATGGTGATGACGGCCTCTGCCTACCTGGCCGCCGACCTGGAGGACAACGAGTGGGCCGCGGTCACGCGCACCGCGCGCCGCCAGTTGCGGCTGATCCACGTGGGGCGGGTGAACTGGCCCGCTCCGCGGGATCGGTGACGACGGCGGCGCGCCGCCGGTGGGGGCGGCGCGCCGATCCGCCCCCACCGCTCCGGTCCTCTCGCCACCCGTGCGTCGAGAGGACCGGACGGACACCCCGTGCGTCAGGGCGACGGACTGACCTGGACGGTGGTCGGAGCGGTTCCGGCCCCCTCCTTCACCACCGCGATCCGGGTCCCGGTGTCCGGCACCTTCACGCCCACCTGCGGCAGGTCGGCGTTCCAGTAGCTGCCCCGCCGGTCGTCGAAGACCGCAACCCCGGGACGTGTCGGGACCAGCACCGGAACACCGGCCTTGTGCAGCACGACCTCGTCGCTCGGGCGCGTGGAGAACGTCGCGTCGAAGGTCTGCGCACGGGCATTGAGCAGCGTGCCGTCGGCGTTCCGCAGCGGCTCCGGTCGTGCGTCGACGGGGAGCAGGAGGCCCGAGCCCGGGTGCGCCTTCGTGGTGTTGTCGCTGTACGCCGTGTCCCAGAGCCAGATGAGCACACCCTGCTGGTACGGGTAGAACTCCACCGTGTCGTTCCCGAAGCCGAAGTTGTACGGCCCGCTCTTGAGATAGGTCCCGTAGCCGGTGTAGCGCCGGTTCTCGACCAGGTAGGCGCGCGGGTGCTCGGCGCTGCCGGTGCGGCCCTCGGTGCGTGACCACCGGTGTGCCGTCCAGCCGTTGGCGCCCTGCTCGGCTCCGTCGCGCAGCAGCTCCTGCTCGCCCGCCGTGATCCGTACGTCGTCGAAGGTGACGCCCCTGCCGTGCGTGTTGCCGTCAGAAGTCACCCGCAGGCGCAACTGGATGCTACGGCCCGTGAACCCGTCCAGCGGAACGGCAAGTTCGGCCCAACCACCGGACGATCCCGAGACGCCCTTCGCCGGGATCGCCGCGCCGCCGACCGTGCCCGGCAGGGCGGCCCACGTGGTGCCGCCGTCCGCGGAGGCCTCCACGGTCAGGAAGTCGAAGTCCTGCTCGATGTCGTACCAGACGCGGGCGGCGAGCCGGGTCGGGCCCGTGCCGGGCGGACGGCCGGAGAGGTCCACCGTCCGGGTCAGGGTGTTGTCCATGAAGTCGCCGGTGCCGCTCCACCACTGGCTGCCACCCTCGTAGGGGTCGGTCAGATCGGTGCGGGTCACCGACGGCGGCAGGTGCACCAACAGGGCCTGTGGATCCTCCGTGTTGTAGCCGGACACCCCGAGGACGGCGCGCGTCTTGCGGCCCGCGTCGGCCTCGGTGTACTCCAGCCAGCCCAGTTGCAGCTTGCTCCACGGGTCGAGGTCGCCCGGGTAGTCGCCGGTGGTGTTCGGGCCCCTGCCCAAGTAGGAGGCCGAGGACATCAGCGACCAGAAGTTGACGCTGTTGTCCCCGTCGGAGCTGTACAGGTCGGGCAGCCCGAGGTCGTGACCGAACTCGTGGGCGAACAGGCCGACTCCACTGTTCTCGCCGCCCGTCAGGTAGTCGCCGGCCCAGATGCCGGAGTCGCCGACCGGGGCGCCGCCCGCCTTGTTCCCCTCCGGTCCGGCACTGCCCGCCTGGTCCCAGTACGCGAACCAGCGGTGCGCCCACACGGCGTCCTTGCCCTGGGCGCCCCCGCCCCAGGTCTGGTCCTTGCCCGCGTGCACGACGACGAGATGGTCGAGATAGCCGTCCGGTTCGTCGAAGTTGCCGTCGTGGTCGGAGTCGTAGCGGTCCCACACGTCGTAGTCGGCGAGCTGGGCCTTGATCTGCTCCGGGGTGCGGCCCTTGGCGCGCTCGGTGTGGTACCAGGCGTTGGTGGCGTCGCGCACCAGGTCCCAGTTCGTGCGGCACTGACCGGGCTCGGAGCAGTTGTCCGTCCCGTAGCGCGCCTCGTTCCACGGCAGCCGCACCCAGTCGCTGACCTGGCCGTCCATGTCGTAGCGGCCCGAGGACTGTAGCCGGTAGTAGTTGCGCAGGGTGACGTCACCGGGGTCGGTGCCGAAGAACTGCTTCTGGTAGTACGCCTGGCTGAAGTCCTTGCGCCACAGGGTGTGGTTGTCGCTCTTCGCCGGCTTGGCGATGGTGTTGTGTCGGGGGCCGGGGGTGCCGCCGAAGCGGGGGCGGCCTTCGTACTCGGTGGTCGTGTCCACCTGGTCGCCGAACTCGGCCAGGATCACGAAGATCTTGTCCTTGCGCTCCTGGGCGAGTTCGACGTACCGCTTGCCGATCGTGGCGCGGCGCGGCAGCGTGCCGTCCGCCTCGGTGCGGGTGCTGCCGGCGGCTACGCCTTCCAGCGCTTGGCGGCGCAGGCTCTGCCGCTGGAGTTCCAGCGGTGCGGGTGGTGGGGCTGTGGACAGTTCGGGGGCCTGCTGCTGCGCCGCTGGGGGCGGGGCGGTGGCGGCCAGTGCGGGGGTGGCCAGGAGGGCGAGGGATATCGCCGCTCCCACCACGGAGAGTCTGCGCAACGGGGCTGACCTTTCGGCGAGTTGGGAGGAAGCGAAGGTAATATTTCACATGTCACAGGTGACGGCTAGGGTGCCCACTCTGTCGCCCCTGCCGCACCCCTTGACGCATTAAGTAAAGGTTCTTAACTTGATCAGGCTTGCTGCCGGCCGGTCCGTCACCCGCCCCGCCCGGATCCCCTTCGCCCCGCCCTGAGCCCGGGAGAGCCCTCATGTCCGGAACCCCACCGCCCCCCTCCGGCGGATTCGTCCGCCGCATCGGACTCTTCCAGGCCACCGCCATCAACATGAGTCAGATGTGTGGCATCGGCCCCTTCGTCACCATCCCGCTCATGGTCGCCGCCTTCGGCGGACCGCAGGCCGTCATCGGGTTCCTCGCGGGCGCCGTCCTCGCGCTCGCCGACGGCTTGATCTGGGCCGAACTCGGCGCCTCGCTCCCCGGCTCCGGGGGCAGTTACGTCTATCTCAAGCAGGCCTTCCAGTACCGCACCGGACGGTTGATGCCGTTCCTCTTCGTGTGGACCGCGATGCTCTTCATCCCGCTGATCATGTCCACGGGGGTCGTCGGCTTCGTCCAGTACCTCGGCTACCTCGTACCGGACATGGGTCAGGGCGTCGGTGACGCCATCGGCCTGTGCGTCGTCGCCCTGGTGGTCCTGCTGCTCTGGCGCGGCATCGACCACATCGCCAGGATCACCGCCGCGATGTGGGTCGTGATGATCGCCTCCGTGGCGCTCGTCATCCTCGCCGCGGCCACCCACTTCCGCCCCGAACTGGCGTTCGCCTACCCTGCGGAGGCCTTCGAGTTCACGAGCGGGACCTTCTGGGTCGGCTTCGCGGCCGGCCTCACCATCGGCATCTACGACTACCTCGGCTACAACACGACTGCGTACATGGGCGCCGAGATCAAGGACCCCGGCCGGACCCTGCCGCGTTCCATCGTCTTGTCGATCCTCGGCATCATGGCGATCTACCTGCTGCTCCAGATCGGCACCCTCGGCGTCATCGACTGGCACCGGATGACCGACCCGCACGACATCGCCTCCACCTCGGTCGCCTCGGCCGTCATGGAGGAGACCTGGGGCAAGGGGGCGGCGAGCGTGGTCACCGTCCTCATCCTCGTGACCGCCTTCGCCTCCGTCTTCACCGGGCTCCTCGGCGGTTCCCGGGTCCCCTACGACGCGGCGCGCGACCGGGTCTTCTTCGGGCCGTACGCGAAGCTGCACCCCGTGCACCGTTTCCCACTGTTCGGCCTGGCCACGATGGGCGTCGTCACCGCCATCGGTTTCCTCATCGGCCGCCACACCGACCTCGCGACCCTCATCCAGCTCCTGACCACTGTGATGGTCATCGTCCAGGCATTGGCGCAGATCCTCGCCGCGAGCACACTGCGCCGTCGCCAGCCGAGCCTGCGCCGTCCGTACACCATGTGGCTGTACCCCTTGCCGAGCATCGTCGCCCTCACCGGCTGGCTGGTGATCTACGGGTACGCGGACCGGAACTCGCCCGGCCGTCATCCCATCGAGTGGTCCCTGGCGTGGCTGTCACTCGGCTGCGTCGCGTTCCTCCTGTGGTCGAGGCGCGAGCGGGTCTGGCCGTTCGGGTCGCGCGAGGTCACCGAGGGGCTCCCCGACGCGTCCGCCGTGAGCGAGGAGCAGGCCGCCGCTTCCTGAACGGCCCGTCCGCGCCGGTGCCGCCCCGATGCCGCGTGCGGGGCGCGCCGAGCGGGATGCGGCCCTGGGCGAACACGGGGCCCGTCATCTCGATGTCGGCGCGGACGTCTCAGCCACCGCGTACGAAGCACGGCCAGAACGCCCGGGTAGGTCGTTCACCCGTTGGTCGTGGCCGTGCCGGTCATCGTCCCCAGCCGTTCGGGGGATACGCGGGCCGCATCCGGCGCGTTTCCCGCCCTGCCGGGGCATCCCTTGGTGGAACGAAAGGGAGACGCGATGCCGCTCTATCTATCGAGGTTCAGCTACACGCCCGAGACTTGGGCGAGGCTGATCGTCCACCCCGAGGACCGTGCAAAGGCCGCTCAGGCATACATCGAGTCCGTCGGCGGGAAGCTCCACGGCTTCTGGTACGCCTTCGGCACGCATGACGGTTACAACCTGTGGGAGGCCCCCGACAACGTGTCAATGGCCGCGGTTGCACTGGCGATCAGTGGAGGCGGCGCGCTCAGCTCGTTCGAGACGACAGTTCTCCTGACCGTCGATGAGACCATGGATGCCCTGCGCAAAGCCGAGCGAGTCCAGTACCGGGCGCCGGGCGCGTAGCGGTCCAGGGGCCGGGCTCGCGGACTGCACGCCGGCAGCCACGGCCCGGGGCTGCCTACCGGCCCGCCTGGACGGCGACGCCGTGGGCGTCCGGCTCGCCCGACGTGCGCGGTCACCGGCCTCGGCCCCGAGCGGGCCGGCCCACCCGGCTCGCCGTGTTGGTCCGCGGACACTGGTCCGTCGAGGCCCCGCACCACGTCAGAGACGTGACATGCGCCGAGGGCGCCTCCCGCATCCGCACCGGCGCCGCACCCCGCGCCATGGCAACCCTGCGCACTACCGGTCACGCCCCGCCCACGCGTGTGAGCTACTTCGTCCCGCAACCTGAGAACGCATCAGCCCCGGTGTTCCTCCCGTCGTCGGGGACGACGGGACCGACTGATCCGCCCCGGGACAGCAGCTGAATAACATTTCCGTCAGCTGCATGAATCATCGGTATTGAGTGAATGAACTGCGCGCGCCGTTTACCCGCCGAGCTGTCTTTTCGTCGTCACCGCCGTCCGTCATGGGTGCGCACCATGAAGGACGGCCTTGTGATTACTGCCTCTCGCTTGACGGAAAGTCGGCGCAGTTTCGGCCGTGCGGGCCGGAAGTCTGCTGTGTTTGGCCGGAGGTGGGCGCGATCGATTTGGCGGTGCGTTCGAGGTGTTCCATCATGTGAATGGGCATCAGGCCGGGGCTCACCTCGTCAACTGTGCGCCATACGTGCATGGTTGAGCGCTCAACTGGTGGAATGTGTGAGTACGGCCACACCCCGGCTCGGCACCCGCCGCCCGTTTCTTTCAACTTTCACTCTTCTAGGTATAGGCAGCATGCCCGTCCAGCATTTTTCAGACCTCGTGCGATTCGCCCGTGACCGCTCCCCGTTCTATGCCGACCTCTATGCGGACCTGCCGCCCCGGGTGAACCGGCTCACCGATCTTCCGGTGGTCGAACAGGGCGCGTTCTGGGCGGCCAACACTCCGCACGACAACAGGGTCTTGACCGCCCCCCTCGGAGAAGCCGTCGTGTTCAAGACCGGCGGTACCACGGGAGTGCCGCGGTTTTCCTGCTACACCCGTGAGGAATGGCAGGAGTTCGTCGGCGCTTTCGGTGCCGGGCTGGTCGACGCGGGCCTCCAGCCCGGCCATCGGGTGGCCGACCTCTTCTACGCCGGTGAGCTCTACGCCAGCTTCCTGTTCGTCCTGGACGCGCTCGCCCACGCCCCCGTCGCCAACGTTCGGCTGCCCATCGGTGGTGGCGCCCCGCTGGAATCGACGGTTTCCACCCTCGAAGACTTCGCCGCGCAGGTCGTCGCGGGCACGCCGACGACCCTGTGCCGCCTCGCCGAGCACCTGATCTCCCAGGGCCGGCAACTGCGCGACGTCGAACTGCTGTTCTTCGGCGGTGAGGCGCTCTTCGCCGACCAGCGCCGCCTCCTGGCCGCCGCCTTCCCCCGCGCCGAACCCCGCTCGCTGGGCTACGCCAGTGTGGACGGCGGCCTCCTCGGCAGGCCGGTTCCCGGCGTGGACCCGCGTACGCACCGCCCGTTCTCCCCGCACACCCTCGTCGAGATCCTCGACGAGACGACCGGCGAACCGATCCGCGAGGCAGGCCGGCCCGGACGGGTCGTGGTCACCCAGCTCTTCCGCCGTCTCATGCCGATCATCCGCTACCCCGCCGGTGACCGGGCCGAGTGGACCGACACTGAAGGCGGCACCTTCCGCATCCTGGGCCGCGCCGAGGAAGGCGTACGTGTCGGGCCCGTCTCGCTGCCCTGGCAGGACGCCACCGACGCCGTCGCAGAGGCCGACGTGGAGGGCCTGGTCACGGGCGTGCAACTCGTCGTGCGGCGCTGGGAGGGCCGTGACGGCCTCGTACTGCGGCTGGCCACGGCCTGCGACCACGACCCGTTCGACCTGGAGGTGTGCGAGAAGGCGGTGGTCACCGGACTGAACGCCGCCCGGCCGCTCTACCCCGACAGCGTCGCAGCGGGATTCGTCCACCCGGTCCGCGTCGAGTGGGCCCGCCACCGCGACCTGGTGGTCAACCCCCGCTCCGGCAAGCTCGTCCGCGTCGTCGACGAGAGGCCGACCGCATGACCACCCCCGCACCGCCCGCCGCCCGCCGGCTCCCCCTCGTCCTGCGCAACCGCTCCTTCGGGACCGTATGGCTGGGCCAAGTGCTCGCCCAAGCCGGGATGCGCATGTTCCAGGTGGGCACCTCCTGGTGGCTCATCGGCTACGCCGCGTCCGGCGACGGCGCCTTCGAGGCCGGCCTGTTCATGGCCGTGAGCACCCTGCCCGCCGTGGCCCTGGCCCCGCTCGTCGCCCGCGCCATCGCCCGCTTCGCCCACCGCTCGCTGCTGCGCACCGCGGCCGGCGGTGCCGGAGCGGTGGCTGCCGCGCTGGCCGTCTGGGCCTGCGTGAGCGACCTGCCGGTCGCCGCGGTCTACGCCACGGCCCTGGCCCTGGCGACCTGCCAGGCCTTCTTCGACCCCTGCCTGACCACCTCCGTGCCCGAACTCGTGGACGACGAGGACATCGAGGCGGCAACAGGCTTCGAACTGTCCACCCAGTCGCTGGCCAGCCTCGGCGGAGCCCTGCTCGGCGCCCTCGTCGTGGACGGGGCCGGTGTGGCCGGACTCGCCGTGGGCTGTGCCGTCGCCTACACGGCAGCCGCGCTGCTCATCGCGACCGTACGCTTCCGCACCGCGGACGGCACCGCCGATGCGGCCACGGGTGTGGCCCCGTGCGCCCTCGCGGACACGCCCGGGGACCTCAGCACCGGAGCGGTTCCGTCTCCGCGCGGCGCCGGGGAGGCGCCGCGTCGGACGCTACGTCAGATCCTGGGCGCAATGCCGTACGTCCGCGCCATCCTGCTCTGCTTCACCGCGGCCAACCTCTTCACCACTGCCGTCTTCGTCGTCATGCCGCTCTACACCGCTTCGGTGTTGCACGGCGACGGCGGCACCGTGGCCCTGCTGGAGGCCTCCCTCGGAGTGGGCACGCTGATCGGCTCCTTCACCGGCGCCCGGGTGCCCGGCCGGCCCGCGGTGCTCGGCTCCGCGTGCCTGGGAGCGATGGCCGTCGCGCTCGCCGTCCCCGGCCTGATCGCCGCACGGCCCGTCATCGCCGGCGCCCTGCTGGTGACCGGCTGGTGCGTCGGGGTCATCGGGGTGCGTTTCGTGGCCCTGTTCCAGCGGCTGGTACCGGTCGGCGACAAGCCCGCCTTCTTCGCCGTCATGCAGGCCGTCCTCGGCGCGACCTTCCCGGTCGCCTCGCTGCTCTTCGGCGTGCTCGGCGACCACCTCTCCGCCCAGACGCTGTGCCTGGTCCAGGCTGCCGGACTGGTCCCCGCGGCCATCGCCCTGGCCCTGCTGCCCGGACGATCCGCGATCGGGGCCGAGGCTGCGACAGCGACAGCGACAGTGACCGCGACCGGGGCCGCCGGCACGCCGCTCCCGCCCACGGCACCGGAAGCGGCACCGACCACCACCGCGGGAGGCGCACGATGACCGCCGTGATCGAGCAGGCGACCCCGGCCGACATCGCCGATCTCCGCCAGCTCTACTACGCCGTCTACGGGCCTCACTACCCCACCGCCCTGGGTACCGACCCCGCCGAGATGTCCCGGCTCATCAGCGACCCGCACACCCTCTGGCTCGTCGCCCGCTGCCCACGTACCGGCGCCCTCGCGGGATCGGCCGCCGTCCACGGCGAGCCCGGCAGCCGGATCGGCCGTCTCGAAGGGCTCGCCGTCCACCCCGACCAGCGCGGTTCGGGGCTCGCGGGCCGGCTGACCGACGCCCTGTGCGCGGGCACGCTCGATGCCGGTGAGCTCGATTCGGTCTACGCCACCGTGCGGACGGTCAGCGCGGGCCCGCAACGCGTCGTGGCCCGCAACGGCTTCCGCCCCCTGGGCATCCTGCCCAATGCCGTGGACCTCAGCAGTCGGGAGAGCCTCGCGCTCTACGCGCGTCACGCACCCGGAGTGCTGGACCGCAGGCTTCACGTCGCCGAAGTACCCGACTCCCTGCTGCCCCTACTTAACACCGCCGCAGCGAGTCTGGGGATCTCCTACGCGGACGCTCGGCCCACGCCGCCGCTGCCGGCGCCCGCGGGGCCCGCGGCGGCGCCCCTGGAGATGATCGAGGCAGCGGGCTTCGTCCGCCGCCGCTTCCGCGAACACTTCCCCGACACCGGCCGTTGGTTCTACCCGCTGCACACGCCGAACATCCTCCTCACCCCCGACGACGGCGGTTTCGAGGTGTACGCCTACCTCAACCGCACCGGCGGCTACTGCGCCCTGGTCACCGCCCATCCCGACCCGGTGGCCGCCGCCGGGTGGTTGGAGCCGGTCACCCGTACCCTCACCCGCGCCGGAGCCGGCTACGTCGAGGCACTGGTGCCCCTGGAACACCACGCCGCGCTCTCCGCGTTCGCCGCGCAGGGCTTCATCGCCGGGGCCCTCTATCCGGCCATGCGCCGGGACGGGGACGGCTTCCACGACTACGTCGTGATGTCCAGGACCACCGAGCACATCGATTTCCGCGGCGTGGTCGTCGACCCACCGCTCCAACCCTTCCTCGATTCCTATGTGTCGGCCTGGGCGTCGACGCATCTGCCCGCACGTGAGGTCGTTTCATGAACCCCCCGAACCCCCCAACCGCCTCGAACCCCCACCTGGCGCCCGTGGACGTTCCCGACGCAGCGGCCCTCGGCCGGGTGCAGGAACTCTGCGACCTGATCGAGCCGTACACCTGCGGCCCCGCGGAAGAGGACCTGTTCACCGCCGCCATGGCGGAGATCAACGCCTGGCACCACGACCGGTCCCCGTTCTACCGCAGCCTTCACGACGCCGAGCGCCCCGACACCCCCTACCGGGCACCCCTGGTGCACGCGAACTTCTTCAAGCGGCACGAAGTCCTGTCCATACCCCGGGACGACGTCCACCTCCACCTGACCTCCTCCGGTACCACCGGACAGAAGTCGCAGATGTTCTTCGACGAGTGGACCATCCGCTCCGCGCAGCGCATGGTCGCCCGCATCTTCGACCACAACGGTTGGATCACCCCCGACCAGCCGGTCAACTACCTGCTCTACAGCTACGAACCGGCCCGCGACCTCAATCTGGGCACCTCGTTCACCGACAACTACCTGTGCGACTTCGCCCCGGCTCGGCAGGTCGAGTACGCCCTGCGCAACACCGGCAACGGGCACGAGTTCGACCCCTTCGGCTGCGTCGCCGCACTGCGCCGCTTCGCCGAGGACGACGCTCCCGTCCGCATCCTCGGGTTCCCCGCCTTCCTGTGGTTCACCTTGGAGCGGATGCGTGCCATGGGCCTGGCGCCGCTGCAACTGCCGGAGGGCTCCCTGGTCATCCTCGGGGGCGGTTGGAAGGGCCACACCGACCGGCAGATCGGCAAGCACGAGCTGTACGCCCGGGTCACCGAACAGCTCGGCATCCCTTCCGAGCGGATCCGCGACACCTTCGGCTCCGTCGAGCACTGCATCCCGTACATCGAGTGCGCGCACCACAACCTCCACGCGCCGGTCTGGTCCCGCGTCTTCATCCGCTCCACCCGTACCCTCGAACCGCTTCCCTACGGCGAACGCGGCTATCTGCACCTGGTGTCCCCGTACATCACCTCCGTACCGGCACAGAGCGTGGTCATGGGCGACCTCGCGTCGCTCCACCCGGGCGGGGAGTGCGGCTGCGAGCTGACCACCCCGTGGTTCACGATCCACGGCCGCGCCGGCGTGAGTCGCAACCGCAGCTGTGCCGTGGCCGCCGCCGAACTCATGAAGGGAATGTCATGACCGACACCACCAACCAGCACTACTGGCAGGGCGCCTTCATCGGCGACGACGAGGTCGCCCACCGCCTGACCACGCTGCCCTCCGGCGTGGCGACCGCACTCGCCGCGCCCCTCGACACCGAGACCGTCCTCGCCGCGTGCGACACCCTCGCCCGCGCCCTGCGCGACCCCCAGCACCCCGTCCGCGAGCGCCTGGCCCCGCACCTGCCGGCGGGTGCGGACGAGGACGCCGAGGAACTCCTCGCCGAGCTGGCCGCCTTCCTCGACCGGGGCGCCCTCGGCCGCAAGTTGCGGCGCGAACTGGGCGGCACCGCCCCGCAGCGACTCAACCGCCCCGACGCCAGGGAAACGGTCTACGAGGCCTGGGCACCCGTCGGCCTGGTCGCCCACATAGCCCCCGGCAACGCCGCCACCGTCGCCCCGCTCAGCCTGATCGAGGGCCTCCTCGCCGGCAACGTCAACGTCCTCAAGACCAGCAGCGCCGACACCCTCCTGGCCCAGCACCTGCTGGCCGAACTCGCCGCGCAGGACCCGACCGGCGCCATCGCCGAACGCGTCATCGTGCTCCGCTTCCCGTCCTCCCGCCAGGAGTGGCTGCGCCTGATGTGCGCAGGCGCCGACGCCGTCGCCGTCTGGGGCGGCGAGGCCGCCGTCGAGGGCGTCGCGGCCCACGTCCCGGCCGGCTGCCGCCTGGTGGAGTGGGGCCACAAGATCTCCTTCGCCTACCTCACCTCCGACGCCTGGGCGGACGAGGCGACCCTGACCGCCCTCGCGAAGGACATCTGCCTCTTCGAACAGCAGGCCTGCTCCAGCCCCCAGGTGGTCTACCTCGACACCGAGGACACCGACGAACTGCACGCGTTCGCCGAGCGCCTCGGCGCTGCCCTCGCCGCACAGCCGGCGCCCGCCGAGGAGGAGCTCGACCCGGCCGAGTACGCCGAACTGACCACCACCGAGCACCTCGCCCGGCTGGAGGAACACCTCGGCCTGACCCGCGTGCTCGCCGCCCCCGACGGCTCGTGGCGCGTGATGGCCGATACCCGCCCGGCCCTCACCGCCTCACCGCTGCACCGCAGCGTCTGGGTCAAGCCGTTGCCCCGCAAGCAGCTCATCGCGACGCTGCGTCCCATGCGCCGCTACCTCCAGACGGCGGGCATCGCGGGCAGCCGCACCGACATCGCCGAGCTCTCCGCCACGGTCCTGGCCGCCGGCGCCACCCGGGTCACCCCGATCGGTGCCATGACCGCCGGCTACCCCGGTGAACCGCACGACGGCGTCTACGCCCTCCAGCGCTACAGCCGCCGCGTCGCGGTCCAGGCCGACCAGCGCTTCGCCACCACCGCCTGTCTCGACGACCTCGCCCGCCCGGCCGTCTTCCCCCTGGCCACCGGGCCGCTGCTGGACAAGGCCGCCGTCCAGGACCTCAACCGCGGGGTCGATCCGGCCGACGCGGAACTGTACTTCCGCAGCGGGGGCAGCACCGGTACGCCCGCCCTGTCGCTCTTCACCTACGACGACTACGACGTGCAGATGCACGCCGCCGCCCGCGGCCTCCTCGCCGCCGGGTACGACCCGGCCCGCGACCGTACGGCCAACCTCTTCTACTGCGGTGGCATGTACGGCGGTTTCATCAGCTTCTTCTCCATCCTGGAGCGTCTGGGCGGTGTCCAGATGCCGATGGCCGCCGGCCCCGACCACCGGGCCACTGCGGAGATGATCGCCGCGTACCAGGTCGACACCCTCTTCGGCATGCCGTCCTACCTCTGGCAGCTCCTGCACGAGGAAGCCGACCTCCTGCGCTCCTACGGCGGCATCCGCAAGATCTACTACGGTGGCGAGCACTTCACCAAGGAACAGCGCCGCACCCTCACCGAGTCCTTCGGCATCGAGGTCATCCGCTCCCTCACCTACGGGAGCACCGACCTCGGCCCCCTCGGGTACCAGTGCACGCAGAGCAGCGGCAGCATCCACCACCTGCATGCCGACCTGCACACCATGGAGGTCGTCGACGTCGAGGCCGACCGCCCCGTGGCACCGGGGGAGACCGGGCGGCTCGTCTTCACCACCCGCGCCCGTCGCGGCCAGCACCTCGACCGTTACGTCATCGGCGACCTCGGCCGGGCCCTCCCCGGCCGCTGCCCCTGCGGTAGCCACGCCCCGCGCTTCGAACTGCTCGGCCGGCTGGGCGAGGTGATGCGCGTGGCGACGTACTTCCTGAACTACCGCCGCTTCGTGGCCATCGCTGCAGAACACCTGGGCTACGGCGGCGAGATCCAGGCCGTCCTGACCAGCGGGGCCGTACGCGAGGGCCTCACCCTCCGCATGGAGAGCTCCCGCGCCCCGGAGCTGGGCACCGCGCGCGAGGCCTTCCTCAACGCCTACCCGGAGGTTCGCTCGGCAGTGGCGGAGAAACTGCTCGACTTCACGGTCGAGTCGGTGGACGGAGCAGCCCTGGCCCGTGCGGCGACGAGCGGGAAGCTGCTGGCTGTGGTGGACGAGCGGCGATAGGCCGCACCGGTCGTCCGGGGCAGCCGCCGAGGCGGCCGTACCCGGACGACCGCCGTGTGTTGTCGGCGGCTACCGTCGCCCTGCGCGTCCGGCCCGGCCGGGCCCCGGAGCGCTACCCGGCGGGGCGTCCGATCTCGGGCACGGCTGGCCCACAACTCCCGGGCAGCCGGTACCTCGTACGGGCCGAACGGAGCCCGTTGCGGAAAGTCTTGCCCCTACCCATGGGTAAAGCGCCGTGTTCCGCACGGGTTTGATAAGACTTGGCCCATCCGGTGCGCGGACACGTCTGAGTGGGGGAGTACCACGACCATGGTGGAGTTTCCGAAGCCGCGGGCCCTGGTGTGCCCGTACTGCAAGGCCGGCCCGACGGACGGGACCGTACGGACCCTGTCGGCGGAGGCAGGATGTTTGACGGTCACCTGGCACACCCCTTCCTGCCCGCACTACGCGGCGGACCGCATCCTCGCGGACAAGCGGACCTGACCCGCCGCCCGGCAGGCGCTGGTGGCTGCCCGCGCACGCCCCCGGTACCCGATCCCCCGCCCCCGCGGCGCAGAGGCCCGCACCACCGCGCACTCGTTCGGCAACTGTGCGGGGGAGCGAACGCATCGGGTCACGGAGCGACACCGGCGCGCAACGGGCCGCCGCACGCACCTCACCACGGGCCGACCGGCACCCACGCCGCGGACCGCGCGATCGAGGCACGCGCGGCGTCCAGCACGCGGTCCACGCCGAGGCCGTCGACGGCGCCGGCGATCTGCGCACCGCGTTCGCCCGCCACCCGGCGCGCGAACGCGGCGAAGGACGCGGCGTGCCAGAGCAGTACGCTGCTCCCCGTCTCGGCAGGTACGACGGCCGTCGTGTCCGCGGGCCCGCCCACACCGAAGCGCAGTCGCTGGTGGGCGGTGGCGTAGTGGGTCCCGCGGTAGACGTCGAGCACGTCGGGGCGGGTACTGCTGAAGTGCACCCCCGCTTCGGTGCCGTAGGCGAAGACCTCCAGGTCGTTGGCCGCGCCCGGTGTCACCTTCGACACCTCGACGCTGCCGAGGGCGCCGTTGTCGAGAGCGAAGTCGACCTTGGCGAGGTCGTCCGCCGCAGCGTTCGCACGCGGATCGTAGAAGGCCGTTCGGGCACTGACCCGAGCGATCCTGCCGAACAGGAAGTGGACCAGGTCGACCGCGTGCGGACCGAGGTCGAGCAACGCGCCGCGACCCGCATCGGTCGGCGGATTCCCGGCTCCGTGCCGGGCGAGGTTGCTCGACCGGTGGTAGCCGATGCGCAGGCTACGGATCTCCCCCAAGGAGCCGCTCTCCCCCAGACGCCTGGCCTCGCGCAGGGCCGGTACGAACCTGAAGTTGAAGTTGACACCGAGCGCGGCGTTCCCAGCGGCAGCACGAGCGACCAGGGAGGCCGAGGCCTCACCGCTTCCCGTCAGCGGTTTCTCGCACAGGACGGGCAGTCCCGCCGCCAACGCGTCGGTACACACCGGCGCGTGCAGCGGGGAGGGCGCACAGCAGTCCACCACGTCGATGCCGAACGCATCGTAGAGGCGGTCCGCAGGAGGGCGCGCCGGCACGGACCACTCGGCCCGTGCCCGCGCGAGCGACGCCGGGTCCGGATCGACGACGAGGGCGACCTCCGGTACCCGCGGAAGGCCCGGGAAGATCCTTGGCAGTACTTGGTAGGCGAGCGCGTGGAGCGGCCCGACGGTCCCGTACCCGACGATCGCCACGCGCAGCACCTCACGCCCCGGGGTCACAGCCGCACCGCCGGTACGGCGTCGGCGATCACGTCGAACACCGCCCGATCGGAGCGCAGGGCGTCCACCGTACGACGCATCAGGTCGAGGTCCACCGCGCAGTACCGCAGGGTTGTCACACCCAGGGCGCGCACGTGCTGTTCGAGGCGTCGGCGCAATCTGCCGGTCGGCTCGGTGAGGAGGCTCCCGGTGAACGTCGCGGTGACGAGGGACGTCGCGCCGGCCGCCTTGAGGGCTCCCCGGCAGACGTCCGCGAGCCGCGCGGCCGCCCCGTCGAGTATCCGGCCCGCCGTCCGATCGCCGTGTGCGTCGGCGGTGAAGACGTCGCGCGCGAAGTCCGCGACCGTCTGCTTGGGATGCTCCGCCCCGTAGACGAAACGATCGATCTCCACCCCCCGGGTCCGCTGCGCGACCAGCGCGGTGAGGCTCGTACGCTCACCGCGGCCCTCGGAGTGGGCGATGACCGCCCGCAGCGCCCGCCGTCCGATGTCGTACGCACCGCCGTCGTCGCCCAGCAGGTACTCGTGGGCGCCGTGCCGGGCGACGGCCTCGAAGCCGCGGCGCGCCGCCACCCCCGATCCGGTCCCGGCGATGACGACCAGCTGGTGACCGTCTCGGTCCTCGGCGAAGAACAGCGGTACGACGTCGTTCGTGATGTAGGTGCGTCGTGCTGGTCGCAGCGACTTCGGGAGGGTCCCGGCGAGCAGTTCGGCGAACTCGTCGAGGTAGGAGCCGGTACAGGCCGCGCCGACCGCGAAGAGGACGTCCTCGATGTCCGGGAACCGCTCCGCGACCCCGGCCACGTCCGCCAACAGTGCGCGCTGCGTTTTGGGGGAGGCACCGATCCTGTTGAGGGAAGGCAGTGTGGCCTGCGCCCAGACCGTTCGGCCGTCGGCGACCGCCACCCACGTGTGCGATCCGCCTCCCTCGACCAGCAGGGACTTGGGCCGGCCCGCAGTCAGCACGCGGGCCCGCGGAAGGTCGTGTCCGGGAAGGTGCCCAGATCGTGGTCGGTGCCGGCATCGCCGCCGGCCATCTGCCGGGCCGCTGCACCGAGCGGTTCGAGGACGTCCATCATCCACTCGCATTCGTCGACGGTGAACAGGCAGGCGGCGGACCTGGTCGTGCCGGGGCCGCCGGTCAGCTGTCGGACGATCTCGGGGTAGGGCCGCGCCGTGCTGAGCCGGGGGCCGAGCGCCTTGACGCGAGCCGGACCGGGCCGCAGCCACGTTCCCGCGCCGTGCCGACCCGCGGGAGCCAGCAGGGAGACGAGCCCGTACGGATAGGTCGGGTCCTGCCACGATGCGCTGCCGAGGTCGAGGCGTACGGCAGCACCCGACGGCGCGGAGAGTTCCAGGAACCGGGCGTCGACGGGGAAGCCCTTTCCGACCAGGCCCGTACAGGAGATCGTGCGGCCCGAGGCCACCGGGGCACCGGTCAGCTCGAAGCGGGTCTCGGACCACGTTTCGGCGGCGTAGCCGGTGTCCCGGGGTGGCGGGTGGGCTCGGGAGAGGGGCACGTGGCGTCCGGCCCGGGACACGGTTGTCGTCCCCAACGGGCCGACGATGCCCAGGGATACCAGCAGGGCGAGGAAATGCGGCAGCATGTCGAAGGTGAGGCCGGAGCCCAGGGAGGGCAGCCGCGGCACCTCGATGGGCGTCCGTTGGACGAGGACGAACCGGACGGACTCGATCTGGCCGCCCAGGTGTTGCCAGAGGTCGTCCGCATGGCCGACGGCCGCGCTGATGTAGGCCGGAAAGTGATCGACGCCCAGTACGAGCCCCGGCAGTCGGCGGGCCCGGGCGACTTCCCGTGCCGTGAGGGAGAAGGGTTTCTCGACGACGGCGAGGACTTCCCGGGTCGCCGCCGCTTCGAGGACGCCGAGGTGAGCACTGTCGGGCGTGGCCACGATCAGGAGATCAGGGGCTTCGCGAGGGGATTCGTACGGAGCCCGCTTCTTCTCGAAGCCCTCCCAGGACATCAGGGCAGGATCGATGTGCGGTTGACGAACGTCCCGGTAAAGGGCGCGGATTCGAGATCCACTTGAGACGGCCGCGCCGATGGCCGGACGATATATGCGCTGTCCCCAGTCACCCAGTCCTTCCACGCAGATCCGGAGATCTTTTCCCGGTGTGCTCCGTTCAGCTTCAGCCAGGAGTGCTGATCGCCGACTGGCGCGGTGCGTGAAGTACGTGAACGGATTCATAGACTCCTACCAATGATCAAGGATGGTCCGGTAGGGTGCCCACAGGCTTCGGTGCCCCGGTCGGGCGGGTGAAACGGAGGCAGGAGTTGGCGTTCAGCTACGACCAGCGAGCCTTTTTCCAACTCAACGGATATTTGGTCGCGAGCGATCGTATCCCATTACCGCTCATCGACAAGGTCCAGTCCCTGGTACGGCGTGAAATCGACGAAAAGGTCCAGCCCTACAGGTTGGTTGGCGGTGAAGTCTCGCGCCTGGACCAATTGTGGGACCGGGACCCTCTCTACCGCGAGATCATCGAACATCCGATGCTCCTCGATGCCTTGCAAGACATCCTGGGGCCGAACATCGAGTTCCTGACGCGCAGACACAACCACGTGACCCTCAATGGTCCGAGACACCAGGTTCCGGGACGCGGCGGCGCCGGATTCCACCGTGATTCGCTCCAGTGGAGTCGTCCCATCGTCACCGTGCTGGTCTACTTGGACGAGTCCACCGTCGAAACCGGAGCGACGCGACTCATACCGGGGTCCCACCATCTTCCGTACGTCGCAATGCCGTCCGACGGCGGCGGGGGCAACCACCTGGCGGAGCACGAGGAATACGCCGGATACGCGGACCAGGGCCTGGCCTGTGAACTGCCACGGGGCGGCGTCCTCCTCTTCAACAGCCTTCTGTTCCACTCCGCGGGCATCAACCGAAGTCCGACCGATCGGATGAGCATCACGCTCGGATATCGGTCGGTGGACGAACTGCAGCCCACGCCGCCGGGGTACGCCCACCTCGTACGGGGCCGCGCGATCTACCGTGGCAACGACGCCGATGCGACCCGGCCGAAGTGGCAGGGCGACATCTTCTCCGGGCACGACGCGCCGGAGCGCGGGTGAACGCTTCCCGAGGACCGCTTCACGACGTCACGGTGATCGTCCTCGCGGGCGGCAGGGCGACCCGCCTCGCGCCCCTGGGATCACCCCTGGCCAAAGCGATGCTTCCCATCGGTGGCCATCCGTACATCGGCTACCTCGCCGCGCACTACCTCCGGCTCGGCGTGGCCTCGGTGCACGTGGCGGCCGGGCACCGGGGGGAGTCGATAGCGGACTACTTCCGCACGGAGCCGTGGCTCAAGAGCGCGATCGTGGTGGAAGTGTCCGATCCGCAGGGCACCGGCTACGACGTGGTCCGCACGGCGAAGTCCATCGACACGCATCTGGTGCTCCTGGTGATGGGGGACGTCGTCACCGAATTCGATCCGTCGGCCCTGGTACGAGACTTCCACGAGAACCCGTCGTGCTGCACCCTCGTCGTCTGCGATCGCAGCCCGCAGAACGAAGGCGCGCTGGCCGTCCGTTCCGACGGCCTACTCCTCGCTTCGGCCGAAGCGGGCAGCGCCGCCGCCCGCTTCCCGGGCACCGTCCACGCGAGGAAGAGCAGTACCGGTGCGGCCCTGATGGACCGCTCGGCGTTGACCGCTACGGCACTGGAACGGGGAACGTCCATGGAAAGAGACCTGTTCCCCCGATGGATCGGCGAGGGGAAGATGCGCACGTTCGACATCGGCAGCGCATTCTTCTGGGACTTCGGTACGCCGGAACGCTACGGATTCATCGCCGACCGCCCCGAAATCGTCGAACGACTGTACGGTCGGGCGTGTCCCGAACCGCGTGCTCCGAGGACCGGTCCATCCGTCGTGACGGACTCCTCGGAAGAGGGGCGTCGGTGACGGCCGCCTGGACGGCCGGACCCGGTGCTCTGCATTCGCGCGACTCCCATCTGTGGTCCGTCGAGGACGGCGACGAGATCGCCGTCTCGTGTGCGCGAACCGATCAGTACGCGCTGAAGTTCGGTTCTCCGTACACCGTTCCGCTCCGCGAACTCTTCGCAGCGGCCCGCGATCGGTACGACTGCACGACGGTCTACTTCATTGCCGACCGGAAATGCGTGTCGGTGATCGAACCGGCCCGGGACGAGGCGACGGCGTGCGGCCTTTCCGTGTTGGGCACCTCCACGCTCACCGGTCACGAGTCGAGCAAGAGCGTCGATTCCACCCTGCGCATGTGGGACGAGTTGTCGACGGCGGGAGTACTGCGCCGCACCCTCGTCGTCGGAATCGGAGGAGGCGTGACCTGCGACGTCACCGGATTCATCGCCAGTACCTATATGCGGGGCGTGCCGTACGCGTTGTTGCCGACGACGCTCATGGCCCAGGTCGACGCCGCCATCGGTGGGAAGACCGGGGTCAACCTGCACGGACAGAAGAACCTCATCGGCGCCTTCTACCACCCCATCGGCGTCGTCATCGATCCGGATGCCGTCCGGTCGCTTCCCGACCGGATCCTTGCGGCCGGCCTGGCGGAGGTGATCAAGGTTGCGGTCATCGGCAGTCCCGAGCTGTTCGAGATGGTCGCGGTGGCGGATCTGCACGACTTCCGCTCGGACCCGGCCCTGGCGCGGGCGGTCGTCCGGCTCGCCATCCGGGAGAAGCTGCGACAACTCAGCTGCGACCCGATGGAATTGGGGGACCTACGTCGCACCCTGAACTTCGGCCACTGCGTGGGTCACGCGATCGAGGCGGAGCTCGGCTACGCATGGCTGCACGGGGAGTGCGTGGCGGCGGGGATGGCGGTCGCATCGAGGCTGGGAGAACGGATGGGGCATGCCGCCCCGGCCCTCGTGTCCCGCATCCTCGACACGCTCGCGCGACTCGGGCTACCCCTCCGCGTTCCGGACGAGATCAGCGAGGTCGTGTGGGACCACCTGGTCCGCATCGAACGCGTCCGCAACGGCAACCTGCACATCGTCGTTCCGGGAGGGAAGATCGGTGCCTGCGTCAGCCTCCCGGCGTGGCCCGTCGAGGTCGCCTGGGACGACGTCCGGTGAGCGGGTGCCCACTCTCCGAACAGCAGCTCACCTGCCCTGCGGATGGGGAACGAGGGCGCGCGTCTGCAGGGCGTCCACGCACATGAAGGCGATGTCCGTATCGGTCAGTTCGCCGCTCCGGACGTGATCGAGGAACCGGTCGTACGGCATCAGGACCGTGCGGCAGAACTCGCCCTCCTGGCGTTCCGGCCGCCCCGACCGTACGCAGTCGAAGGCGAGGACCGCGTAACGCCGGTGCGACGCGTAACTCGCGAGCCACGTGCTGCCGACGATCTCCGCCCGCTGCGCGGTGTATCCGGTCTCCTCGTAAAGTTCCCGCAGGCACGCCGCGAGCACGTCCTCGCCTTCCTCGACGTTGCCGCCGGGCAGTTCCAACAGCAGGCGTTGCGGACCGGGCCGGAACTGCTCGGCAAGAACCACGTTCCCTTCGTGGTCGAGCGCGAGCACGGACACCGTTCGCCCCCCGTGGAGGATGTCCCAGTCCATCACCGAGTTGTCCGGCATGCGGTATCGCCGTGCACTGATGTGCAGGAAGCCGGCTGGAGCGGGCAGTTCCGCGACGAGCTGCCACGCCTGGTCGTCGGCCATCAGACCCTCTTTCCCTGAGATCTCCGCGACGGGGAAAGGGTAGTCGGCGGCACTGCCGCGCTCCGGTGAACGCGCGCAAGGACCGACCGCGCGGTGGAGACGAGGCCGGGACGACCTCTCAGACCGCCGCCGAGAGGAGCGGCACGAGTACGGTCGTCTCCAACTGGTGCCGGTACGCCCGGCGGCGCCCGCGGTGCACGCTCCTGCGCGCCAGGCACAGGGCCCCCGCCTCGGCACGGCAGTCGGGGCAGCGGACGCCGAAGGCGCCGTGCCGGTAGAGCCGAAGGGTCTCGTAGACCCCGTCCACAGCCGAGTCCATGACTCCCGTACCGCTCATGTCTAGCCTCCAGCGCTGTCCGAGGGCGGGCTGTCCTTCGCCACCTGCTCCTCGACGGGACAACCATGATCACGATCGTAGAGGACGGGACTGACATTGATACTCGTAGCGGGTTCCGGTGGTCGTGGCTCAGGGTCTGACTGACGTCCTGCTGGACTGTCCTGCGACTGTTCTGTCCGGCT
>NZ_JBEXQA010000032.1:0-68077 GCF_040612395.1 Streptomyces sp. NPDC006430 | reverse complement strand
TGCTACGACCCCGCCATCCACCAAGCCAACAGCAAGATCAACGCGCCCACCGACGAGCCTCTGGCGGCATAGAGGTTGACTCAGGAAACTCATGCCTGCTCCTACAGGGTGCATTGAAACGTGAAATATCAGATGTGGGAGAGACCGGGTTGCCCCCGGATCACCTCGTGGACGGTCGGCGGTGAGCCTCTCGATGAGCCCTTCCCACCCCGCCCCACCCGGCTGCTGCCGAGCGCGGAGATCGCCGCCCTCGCCGCGTTGCCTCGGATGCGGGGATACTCGGTCAGCGGCCCTACCTCGCGAGTACGCGCCACCCCGTCGGCGGTTCGGCCGCTCCACTCCTGCGGGGCAGGACGAGGCACCTTGCTACGGGATGCAGAGGCCCGCTCCTTGCTTGCCGGCGTCCTTGCGGGCGCGGGCGATCGTCATATCGACGTACCGGTTGAGCAGGGCCGGTGCCGCGCCGGCCGCCCACTTGATGAGCTTGGCGCTGGCGCCCGGGACGACGCTGGCCCGGCCGGACTCGGTTCCCTTGAGCATGGCGCGCGCCACGGCGAGGGCAGTGAGCGGTTTTTCGCCGTTGGACAGTGCGAGCAGCTCCGCTGGTTTGAGGGATTGCTCGCACGCGAGCATCGGGGTGTCGACGTCCGGCGGGTAGACACCGGTGACGGTGATGCCATGTGGCCGGTACTCCTGGCGGAGGACTTCGCACAGGCCGCGGACGGCGAACTTGCTGGGGCAGTAGGCGCCGTAGCCGAACACGCCGACCAGCCCGGCCGCCGAGGAGACGCACGTGACACTCGCACCGCGGCCACCGCTCATCAGGTCGGGCAGTGCGCCCCGGATGGTGTGCAGGGTACCGAAGTAATTGATCTCCATCTGCCGGCGCAGATCGCCGTCGGTGAGCTCGTGGAAGTACGCCGGTTTGGTGATCCCGGCGCAGGTGATGACCGACCGGATCGGACCGTGAGCGGCCCGACCGCGGTCGAGCGCCGCGGTTACGGCGTCGGCGTCTGATACGTCGCCGGGCGCGACGACCACGTTCGGCAGCATCCTGCCGCGCAGCGTCTCGGCGTCGACACCGTCGAGGGCGATCACCGTGACGCGGGCTCCCGCCTCGGCCAGCAGCTCCGTCGAGGCCAGGCCGATGCCGCTGGTGCCCCCGGTGAGGACCACGTGCCGGCCGTTCCAGAAAGTGCGTTTCACGAGGTGGCTCCTGCTTTCGGGGAGCCGACCCGCGACGCGTGACTCCGCAGTGATTGGTAGGTCTGTTCGTCGAGATCGGCCCACTCGAAACGGTCGCGCAGGTCGGCCAGGTAGGAGACGTAGGTGGCCACGTTGACGTAACTGGCGTGCCGAGGGCTGTCGATGTAGGCGACACCGCCGCGCAGGTCTGGTCGGTCGTTCTCCTTGAGCGCGATCAATGCCGCTCGGTGTACGCCGGTCTCGCGGGCCCGGATGTCGATGAGCACCATCTGGGCCATCTCGTCGAAGCGGGCATAGGCGCCTCCGGCGAATTCGACGAGGCCGAGGACGTAGAGGCTGTCCAGTTCGCGGGAGAAGATGTTGAGGTACAGCTGTGGATGGTCGTCTTTCCAAGTGAGCAGGGCCGGGTCGAGGAACGGCAGCAGGTAGCGGTAGCCGGTCGCCAGCAGAATGACGTCCGCCTGCTCCTCGGTGCCGTCGGCGAAGACCGCGCCGGTGGGGGTCAGTTGGGTCACGTCGGGCTTGACGGTCAGGTCGCCGTGCGCCAGGTGGTGCAGGACCTGGGTGTTCATGATGGGGTGAGTCGTCAGCAGCTCGTGGTCGGGGGCGGGCAGGCCGAACCGGGTGAGGTCACCGACCAGGCTGTCCACGAGCTGCGCGGGGTCGCCCGGCAGACTCACGCCGCGTGGCGGGTCGAGGACGCCGGCGAGCAGGGCATCGGTGGGCAAGCCGTAGAGGTGCTTGGGTACGAACCGGTAGCCGCGCCGCACCGAGAGGAACGTCTCCTCGGCCTGGAGGGCGGCGTTGACGGCGATGTCCACGCCGGAGTTGCCGGCGCCGACCACCAGAACCCGCTTTCCCCGCAGCTCCGCGCCGCCCCGGAAGGTGGCCGAGTGCCGCAGGTCACCGGTGTAGGTATCGGTTCCCGGCAAGTCGGGGGTGTGCGGGTGCCAGGTGACGCCCGGGGCGGCGATGAGCCCGTCGTAGGTGCGGGTCTCGCCGGTGGAGAGGCAGACCTCCCAGCGGTCGTTGGGCAGGGGCTGGGCGCCGGTCACCGCCACACCGAGGGTGACGTGCTCGTAGAGCCCGAAGGTGCGGGCGAAGCCGCGGATGTAGTCGCGGATCTGCTGCCAGGACGGGTAATCCGGGTAGTGGTCGGGCATCGGGTAACCGATGAATCCCGAGGTGTACTTCGAGCTGATGAAGTGCGCGCTCTCGTACATGGGGCTGCCGGGGTTGTCCATGTCCCAGATGCCGCCGACGTCGGAGTGACGCTCGAACCAGTCGAAGGGCACGCCTTCGGCGATCAGCGCACGGGCCATCACCAGGCCGGCCGGCCCCGCACCCACCAAGCAGTAGCGTCGCGTGTGGGCCACGGCCTCCGCGGTGGTGCTCCGTCGACGGGAACGGACCTTCGACTGCGCAAGAGCCGCGTACGTCGCGGGCCGCCGACGGCGCAACAGCAGCGCGACGACGGTGCCCGCGGCGGCGGCGGCGCACAGTACCGCCGGGGTGGCGTTGACGGTCGGGTCGGTCGAATCCGTCAGCGTCGGGTAGTTGAGCAGGGCCAGTACGAACGCGGCGGTCAGGCCGACTGCGCCGATCGCCGGTGCGATGACGCAGCGCCACAGGTCCCGGTCGCTGCGGTGTCGGAAGAAGACGACCACGGCGACGGATGCTCCCGCCTGCAGGGCGACGATGCCGAGCGTTCCGACACCGATGAACGCGGGCACCCACACCGCGTACGGGTCGGCACCCGATGAAGCGGCGACGCCGGTGGCCAGGACCGACAGAATGCTGACGACTGCACTCGCCGTGTGCGGGCTGAAGTGGCGGGGGTGGTAGCGGCCGAGCCGGCGCGGCAGTACGCCCTCCCTCCCGAGCGCGAACAGGTACCTGCTGGACGCGTTGTGCAGGGCGAGCAATCCGGCGAGCAGGCTGGTGCACATGAGGACCGCCGCCACGTCGTGGAGCGGGCCGCCGCCGTACTGCTGGAGCAGCACGAACACGAAGTCGCCGCCCTGCTCCCGGGCCAGCCGGACGACCTGGTCGGTGCCTGCGGCCCCGACGACGATCCAGCAGGTGAGCACGTAGAACAGGCCGATCGAGGTTACCGCGATGTAGGTGGCGCGCGGGATGCTGCGCTCCGGGTCGCTGGTTTCCTCGCCGTACAGGGCCGCGGACTCGAACCCGATGAAGCTGAAGAACGCGAACATCAGCGCGATGCCGATCGATCCGGACATCACGTGTGGACCGGAGAACGCGGCGGCCGGGAAGACGGCCGCACCTCGGTGCCCGACGGCGAGCGCGTCGAAAACCACCAGCACGCCGAACTCGGCGGCTATCAGAGCACCCAGCACCTTGGCCGACAGGTCCACTGAGCGGTAGCCGAGTACGGCCACCAGCGTGAGCGCGGCGGCGCTGTAGAGGTACCAGGGCAGACCGACGCCGGAGCTCGCCAGGACCAGGCTGCTGAAGTAACCGAAGGCGCCGACCAGGCCGATGGTCAGGGCGAGGTAGGAGACGACCGCCACGTAGGCCGCCGCGACACCGGCCGGCTTGCCGAGAGCGCGGGCGATGTAGGTGTAGAAGGCACCGGTGTTCACCACACGTCGGCTCATCGCTGCGTAGCCGACCGAGAAGCACAACAACACGGCCGAAGCGATCAGGTAGACGGCGGGCAGCCCGGCCCCGTCGCCGTAGCGGATCGCCAGCGGAACGTTTCCCACTATCGCGGCCATCGGCGCAGCAGCGGCGATCACTAGGAAGACCACCCGCCCGGTGCTGAGTTCCGCCCCGCCCTGAGCTCTTCGGCTTCTGCCGCCACCCGTCCCACTCGCCATCGCAACTTCCCTTCCTCTGCGGTGAGTTTGACTAGGGCAAGCGTTCAGGTCAAGTGTTCAGGTCAACTGTTCAAATTGTGAGAGACTGGGGTCGTGGCCGACACACGCAACCCGAGCCGACGTCACGACGACGGCAGGCGAACCCAGTTGATCCAAGCCGCCGCCCGGGTCATCGCCAGGGACGGTATTGCGGCGGCGACGGTCCGCCGGATCACGGAGGAGGCGGGGGTGCCCGGCGGCCTCGTCCACTACTGGTTCGCGGACAAGGACGAGCTCCTCCAAGAGGTTCTCCTCGCCGTCTTCGACGGGCTCTCGACCGCCGTCGCCGAGGCGGCCGATACCGGGGACGACTTGCTCGACCGCCTCCGTGCGGCCTTCCACGTCATCGAGGAGGACGACCGCGGCCGCCAGATCCTCCCGTACGAGTTGACGACGTGGGCGCTGCGGAAGCCCGAGTTCGTCCATGTGGCGAGGAAGCAGTACGCGGCCTACCGCGCATTGGGGACCGAGACCATTTCTTCCTGGGTGAACGCCACCGGAGCACAGTTGCCGGCCGACGTACCCGTCGTCGGGCAGTTCATCACCGCTCTCTTCGACGGACTCGTTCTGGCATGGCTCGCCGATCCCGACAACACCGATGTCGACGCCGTGCTGAGGTTGGCGCACGACCTCATGAAGCCCTCCGCGCCGGATACGCCGGAGACATTCGACGCGTCCTGAGCGTGCACGGCGGACCCGGAACAGCCGTCTGCCGTCGACGCGTCGCGTACGACGAGCCCGAATCCCCGCTCGCATCCCCATCGCAGCCGGAGACGGTTCTGACCCCACCGCCCATGCGGCGAAGTAGAAGGACCCCCGGGTCCGGCCACCGCCCTGATCGCCGATGTCGCAGGCGTTCTTGCCAGCGACGAAGATCTCGTTCGCTGTCTTGGGCAGGGACAGCAGGCCCACGCGCGTCACCGCCTGGCGGGCGATCCGCCGGTGGGCGGCGCCGCCCACCGGCGCCGGTGTAGGAGCGTCGGTGCGGGGCCGCTCGAACCAGCCGAATTCGAACTACCCGGGCGGCCCGGTGTCCGTCCGGGTCGAGGATCCGCTCGGCCGGATGCTCCTGCCCGGGGTGAACTGCTGGACATCGTGACTGAGGGAACTCAGGTGCCCGATCAGTGGGCGTGGCCGGCCCCGGTCGGGACCGATGGACCGGTCACCGTCTGGAGAAGGTGCCGAACGGGCGGCTCATCGCGGGGATACGGGCGGTGCGGCGCTGTCTGACTCCGAGGGCGAACTGCTCCCTGCAGACCGTGGGCGGGTGCGGCGGCCCGGAGGAGCGACCGTGGCTGCGCAAGCTGCGCAGGGTGCGCCGCGGTGTCCGCCCAGAGGAAGCCCACTTGCTGTGATGGACGGTCCACCACGAGGTGCCGACCAGCTACCTTCCGGCGCACCAGTCGGTCGAAGGACTCCGGTCCGGGTCGATGCACCGGCTGATCGCCGCGTTGAAGAGGTGCCCTGTCGGCAGCTGGTGGGTCCGGCGTGGTGTGTCGGCCTCCTTCACGCGGCACGTCCCAGCGGCATCGGCAGGAGCGGGCGACCACTCGACGCCCCTCGGCATCCGCTCCATGCCACTCGCCTCGGTCGGCGTTGCTTCCTCCGCAGGCTCGGCGCCCGTGGTCACTCGGCATGTTGATCACGGGACGTCCCCGTTGGCTTGTCCGGGGAAGCCTGCCTCCGGGGCATGGGGTGGGACCCCGGGAGGGGCGACCGGCCGCCCCGCGCACGGGGGAAGCCTGGTGCGGCCGGTCTGCTGACAGCGTACGGCGCGAACAGGGTCCGCTCAGGGGGAAGTCCGCTGGACGGGCCGAACAGGAACGCGGATCGGCCCGTCCGGACACGAACGACGCCGGGCCTGCCGTAGTGATCCATGCCCGGGCTGGGCTTGATCCGCTTTGACGAGGGTCTCGCACTGCCGGCGCAGCAGGTAGCCGCGCACGAACAGGGCGGTCTGTACGCCGCGGAGTCGGGCGAGGGCGTGGGCCTGGTCGGGAGCGGGGCCGATGTGGTGGTCGCGGAGGCGGAAGGCGAGGCGGGCGGTGATGGCGCGGGTGTGCCTCGGGCCGCCGGGGCCGGCGTGGTGGCCGGTCAGGCCGCGGCGAGTCAGCCACTGGCCGGTGAGGTGGGGCCATGGGAGGTATCGAGTCGCTCACCCGGTCAGCATGCGGCGTGGTGGAGGGGGCGGGGACGGCTCTGGCGTTCCGCACCGGGGTCCGTCAGAGGGGCGCCGGTCATTCTGGGGCCGGACGCAAAGGCCCCCCGGAGCCACGCCTCGTCGTAGCTGACGCAGAAGATCAGCTCGAACGGGACCAGGCGCCAGGAGGCGCGGACGTCCTCGACCGGCCAGGTCGAGGACCAGGCCACCGCGACGGCGATCGGCGCCTCCTCGCCACCAACACCACCGGCACGCCGATCGCGCAGCTGGAGCTGCGGCACCGCCAGCGGGCCCGCGCCGAGGGCCACATCCGTGCCGCCCGCGCCACCGGCCTGCGCAACCTACCCCTGCACGACACCGCGCAGCGCGGCGGCGACGAAGGTGCCGAAACGCTTGGCGACGTAGTCGTCGCAGCCGCCTCTCCGGCCGTTGGTCGGAGTGGGGGTGGACGGCCTCGTACTCGGTGAGGAACGCCGAAGACACACAAGACGTATTGCACAAGATCTCTTGTGCATCTAGGCTCACCTCCATGACCCCACCGATCACCGACTCGCGCGTACTGGCCGCCATGGCGCACCCGGTGCGGCGCCGCCTGCTCGACCTGTTGAAGCTGGACGGTCCTGCGACCGCCAGCGCGCTCTCCCAGGCGACAGGCGAAGCAGTCGGCAACGTCAGCCATCACCTCAAGGCCTTGGCCGCCGCCGGTCTGATCGAGGAGGCACCCGAGCTCGCCCGCGATCGCCGCGAACGCTGGTGGCGGCGTACCACGCCCAAGCTGCTCTGGTCCTCGGCCGACTTCGCCGACGACGCGGCAGGTGAGGCGGTCGCGCACGCGGTGGAGTCCCTCAACCTCGAGCGGCAGACCGGTCACATACGACGCTGGGCCGACCGGCCCAGGTCCGAACAGGAACGCTGGCCGCTCGGTCCGTTCGCGACCGAGGCGTGGCTGCGGATGACCGATGCCGAACTCGCCCAGTTCAGGGCCGAGATCGTCGAGGTCATGGATCGATGGGCAGACCGGGAGATCCCCGACGACGGTCAAGTGCGGGAAACGGTGTTCACGTTCACTCGTGCCGTACCCGGCCACCCTTAGGAAGGCAGGAAGCATGTCTGTTTGGTTCATCACCGGCGCCTCGCGCGGCCTGGGCGCGGAGATCGCCCGGGAGGCGCTGGCACGAGGTCACCAGGTTGTCGCCACCGCACGCGACGCCGAGGCCGTGCGCCGCGCCTTCCCCGAGGCCTCCGGCTCCCTACTTCCCGTGACCCTGGACGTCACGGAGGAATCGACGATACGGACTGCGGTCGACGCCGCGCTCGCCCGCTTCGGCCGGATCGACGTTCTGGTCAACAACGCGGGACGCGGTCTGGTCGCCGCGGTGGAAGAAGCCTCCGACGCTGCGGTACGCGCGTCGTTCGACATCAACTTTTTCGGAGTGCTCAGCACCCTGCGCGCCGTGCTGCCCACGCTCCGCGCCCAGCGGTCCGGCCACGTGATCAACATCAGTTCGGTCGGCGGCTTCGCATCCGCCCCCGGTGTCGGCCTGTACGGCGCGACGAAGTTCGCCCTCGAAGGCATGTCCGAGGCGCTGCACGGCGAACTGGCCCCGTTGGGCGTCAACGTCACCATCGTCGAACCGGGCGGCTTCCGCACCGACTTCCTCGACCCCTCCAGCCTCCACACCGAACCCCACGTGATCGACGACTACGCCCCCACCGCGGGCGCCACCCGTACGGCCCTCGCGGGCTTCAACCACCTCCAGCCCGGCGACCCCGCCAAGGCCGCAGCCGCCATCGTCGGCATCGCCGACATCGCCGAGCCCCCGCTCCGCCTCCAGCTCGGCACCGACTCCGTGGCCCGGGTCGAGGCCAAACTCGACCTCGTGCACCGCGAACTCGCCCAGTACCGCGCCCTGGCCCTCTCCACCGACCTGGCCCCCGTCAACCACCCGGCATGAACGAACAGCGATGGGTAACTGCGTTCGTGCGTGGCCACCGTCCCGCCGCCGGGGAACCGGATCACGTTCGCGTCCAGTTGGCGGTTGCGGCGACGCAGTCGCCACAGCGTGGTGAACGGCAGGCCACCGGCGCAGGGCTACCCACCGGAATGTGGGGGTGCGCTGACGGATGCGCGCCGGATCGCCTCCAGTGCGCGCGCCACGTCGTCCTCGGTCGTCGACCAGTTGCTCACCGAGATTCGCATGACGCGTCGGCCGTGCCAGGTGGAGCCGCTGATCCACGTCGTGCCGTCCTTCAGCAGCCGGGCGAGTACCTGTTCCGTGCGTTCGTCATCGCCGAAGTCGGCGCAGACCTGGGTGAACACTACGTCGTTGAGGACTGTCGCGCCGTCGACGCCGGCGATGCCCGTGGCGAAGGCGGAGGCGTGTCGGACCAGCCGCTCGACGAGGTCGGCCACACCTGACCGGCCGAGGGACCTGAGCACCGCCCACACCGTGAAGGCCCTGGCGCGCCGGGAGAGTTCGGGGACCTTGTCGATGGGGTCGCCGTGTTCATGGTGGGTATCGTCCCGGCCCGGTGTGGGCCCGCCACTGGTCCGACAGCGCAGCCACCTGCCGAGCAGATGCGCGCCCTCGGACGAGCGGGTGCGCAGCCAGTCCGCGTACCCGCTCGTCCGTCACGCCCTGTCCCAGCCCGGCTTCAGTCGCCGATCGATCCGTCGGCCGGGTCGCTCCGGCTCGCAGCGGTGCCCGTTCGGCGTGGGGTGGGGAACCCGCGGGCGTGGGGTTCCCCGTCGGGGTGTGACGAGAAGGCGCCGCCTTACCGGGACCTCAGTGGCGGGTGAACAGCAGGCGCCACGCCTCCGGGCCGCGCTCCACGTACTCCACCTCGAAGGCGCCGGGGGTGCGGGCTTCGATCTGCGCCAGCAGCGGCAGCGGGTCGTGCGGGGCGACCAGCACCATGGCCCGGCCCGGGGGAACGGCGTCGAGGGCGCCGAAGATGGTGGCGTGGCGCAGCGCGTGCGGGACGGCGCGGGCGTCCAGTTCGGGCACGTCGGCGTCGTCCGAGCCGCCGCAGCCGCAACCGCCGCCGCAGCCACCGGACTTCTCACCCTCAACTTCGCTCTCGGCGTCGTGGCCGCCCAGCAGTTCGTGCATCCCGTCGAGCAGCTTGGCCAGGGAGATGTCGGCAGAGGCAGCGATCAACGGCAGTACGAGCTCGTTCTCCTTGTCCAGGTGCTCCTCGAAGAGCACCTGGAGTGCGCGGGCGTCGCTCGCCGCGCGGGCCGGGGAGGAGGCGGTGCGCAGCGCGTCCACCAGGTCCGTGATCCTGCGGTGCTCGGCGAGCATGCCGTCGATGAGCAGACGGGCCTCCACGGTGCCGTGCGCGGCGGGATAGAGCGTGGACTCCTCGGCCAGGGCGTGCGGGACGAGTTCGCGCTCGCAGAAGGTGACGAGACCGGCGCGGATGTCTTCCGCCGAGGCGGGGTCGCGGTCGGCGGCGTCGATCAGCATCGTGACCCGTCCGCCCAGTTGGCCCGCCAGTTGGGCGTGGTGTGCCTCGACGGCTTCGACGGCCTTGGCGTCCTGGGGGTCCGACGCGATCGTGAGAGTGCTCATGCTGAGTCTCCAGCGGTTTGGTGGCGGCCGGATGGCCGGGAAGGGGACTGCGCTTCGAATATACTACGGACATGTCCGTGGAAAATAAGGTCCCCTTCCCGGGTGGCGGTGACCGGCCACCCGTCTCCCGGCAGCGCCACGCCGTTCTTCAGCACCTGCGCAGCCAGCCGCGGCCGGTCACGGCCGCCGCGCTCGCCCAGGAGTGCGGTCTGCACGTCAACACGGTTCGGGAGCATCTGGACGCGCTGGTGGAGAGCGGGCTCGCCGTCCGTGAGCGTGGCGAGGCCGCCGGGCGTGGGCGCCCCGCCTGGCGCTACCTCTCCCGGCCGCCGCAGCAGTCCGCCGTACGGGAGTACGCCGGACTGGCCGCCGTGCTCGCCGGACAGATCGCCAAATCCAGTGCCGACCCGCAGGCGGAGGCCGTCGCCGCGGGGGAGGAGTGGGGGCGCGCGCTGGTCGCCGGACAGGAACCGTCCCGGAACAGCGCGCAGGCTCGTGGTCGGATACTCGCCCTACTCGGTGAGATCGGCTTCGCCCCCGAGCCCGAGGACGCGGCCGAGGCCGAGGGCGAAGGACGGAACCAGGGGGAGACCCGGGTGCGGCTGCCGCACTGCCCCTTCATCGAGGTCGCCCGCGAGCACCCCGGCGTGATCTGCAACGTCCACGCCGGGCTGGTCCGGGCCGGCTACTCCGCTCTGGGCGGCGTGCCGGACGGGGTGTCCCTGCACCCCTTTGCAGAGCCCGGTGCCTGCCGTCTGAGTTTCACCACTGGGGCGGAGGAGCCAGCCGTTGCGGGGGCCCCGGCCGCCGTGCGGGATCCGGACGCCGCCGACACTCCGGACGCCGTGGCCGGATCGGACACCACCGCCGGACCAGGCGGGATCCTGGGCCTGGACCCGGACCCGGACCCGGACCCGGACCTGTCTCTGGAACCGAACCCGGACCGGAGACTCCGGTGACGCCCGCCGCGGACGCCGCCCGGCGGACCGGCGCCAGGCGGGCGGTGCTGCTGCTGCCTGCCGGCCTCGCCCTGCTGGCCGGTCTCGACGCCGCGCTGCTCCTGCTCGGGCTCCCCGCCCCCGTACGCGCCGACCGACTGCCGCAGGTCCACGGGGTACTGATGGTCCTCGGCTTCGTCGGGACGCTGGTGGCGCTGGAACGGGCCGTGGCCCTGGGCCGCGGCTGGGGATATCTCTCCCCCGGCTTCCTCGGCGCGGGCGGCCTGCTGCTGATCAGCCCGGCCGACCTGCGCGTAGGGCAGTCGCTGCTGGTCCTCGGCACCGCAGTGCTCCTCGCCCTGTACTTCCGGTTCTGGCGCCGGCAGCCGGGCCCCGCCCTGCTGGCCCAGGCGGCCGGCGCGGTTGCCGGGCTCGGGGCGGCGCTGCTGTGGCTGGGCGGTTTGGACGTGCCCCGTCTGCTGCCCTGGCTCGCCGCCTTCCTGGTACTGACCATCGCGGGGGAGCGGCTGGAACTGGCCCGTGTGGCCGTGCTGGCCCCCCGGACCGAGCAGACCTTCCTGGCCTGCGTCGCAGCCGTGCTGACCGGCACGGTCGCCACCCTGCTGTGGCCCGCCCCCGGCACCCTGCTGCTGGCCGCCGCGCTGCTCGCCCTGGTCGCCTGGCTGATCACGTACGACGTTGCCCGCCGCATGCTCCGCGCCAGAGGTCTGCCCCGCTTCTCGGCCGCCTGCCTGCTGGCCGGCTACGCCTGGCTCGGGCTGGCAGGCGCGCTGTGGCTAATCGAAGGGCCGATCACCGAGGGCAGCCGCTACGACGCCGTAGTGCACTGCGTCTTCCTGGGCTTCGTCATCTCGATGATCATGGCTCATGCCCCGGTGATCCTGCCCGCCGTGCTGCGCCGCCCCCTGCCGTACCGCCCCGTGTTCGCCGTGCCCGCCTGGCTGCTGCACCTTTCGCTCGCGCTGCGCATCCTCGTCGGTGACCTGCGGGACTCCACTTCGGCCTGGCGGGTGGGCGGGAGCCTCAACATCGTCGCCGTGCTGCTGTTCGTGGTGACGGCGGCGACCCTGTCCGTGACCGCCGGTGCGGTGCGCCGCCCCCGGCCGCAGCCCTCGGAGACGACCAGGTGACCATGCAGCCCTCCTTCGCTAATCTCCCTTCGCCGCCGGACAAGCCTGGCGCCCGGTCGTCGGGGCGCCCGCCGCGTGCCGCCTGGCACCTGAGGGTGAACGCCGTGGTGGCGGCGTGGCTGCTGCTCTTTGCGGTCGCAGCGCTGGCGCACCCGTTCGTGGCGGAGGCCCGCTGGCTGCTCGTCCACCTGCTGCTGCTCGGGGCGGTGACCAACGCGGTCGTGATCTGGTCGGGCCACTTCGCCGCCTCCGTGCTGCGGCTGCCCGAGTCCGACCGGGGAGCCCCGGCGGCGTTCAGGCTGGCGGGCCTCAACGCCGGAGCCGTCGCCGTGGTCGCCGGTATGCTCGCCGGATTCTGGCCCGCGGTGCTCGCGGGCGGCACTGCCGTCGCCGTCGCCGTCGCCGTACACGCCGTCTGGCTGGTACGGCTGCTGCGGCGGGCCCTGCCCGGCCGCTTCGCAATGACCGTGCGCTACTACATCGCGGCGTCCGCCCTGCTGCCCCTGGGAGCGGCGCTGGGCGTGATCATGGCGCGCGGCGGCCTCTCCGACGACATCGCAGCCCGCGTGCTGACCGCCCACAAGCTGATCAACCTCCTCGGCTGGCTGGGACTCACGGTGGCCGGAACGCTGGTCACCCTCTGGCCGACGATGTTGCGGACCCGGGTGGCGGACGGTGCGGAGCGGGCGGCCCGCAGGGCCCTGCCCGTGCTGCTCGGCGGGCTGGGCGCGGCCGTCGCCGCCGTGCTCACCCTGCCGCCGCCCGCAGCCGCCGCCGGTGTCGCCGTCTTCGCGGGCGGGCTGGTCGTCGCGGGCATCCCCTGGGTCCGCGAGGCACAGGTGAAGTCACCGTCCTCCTTCGCCACCTGGTCGGTCGCCGCGGGCGGCGCCTGGTTGCTCGGTACGCTCGCGGCGCTGGTGGTGACCCTACTGACGTCGGCGTCATGGCCCGCGGTGGCTGAGCGCACCGCGTCACTGACCGCCCCACTGGCCGCCGGATGGATGGCGCAGGTGCTCCTGGGTGCGCTGAGCTTCCTGGTGCCTGTGGTGCTTGGCGGCGGACCCGCCGCCGTAAGGGCCACCACGGCGGAGCTGGATCGTGGCGGCCCCGCCAGGCTGACCGCCGCCAACGCGGCGCTACTGCTGTGCGTGCTGCCTGTACCCGGCATGGTGCGGGTGGCCTGCTCGGTGGTTCTCCTGGGGGTGTTGGTCACCTTCCTCGTTCTGCTGGTCCGCACGGTCCGCAGCCACCGGGCACGGCAACGGGACACACGGGGCACACAGGACGCCCCGCCCGCCTCCCCGACGGCCCCACCCGCTTCGCCGCAGCGTCCGCATCGGGTGCTGGGCGGTGCGGCCGCGGGCCTGGCGGTCGTGGTACTGGCCGCCGTCGCCGGAAGTGCGATGGATGTGCGGTCGCTGCCCGTGGCTGCCCCGTCCGGCTCCGCCGCCACCGCCGAAGGCGGACAGGCCGTGACGCCCACCGGTCGTACCACCACCGTGGCGGTCACCATCCGCGGAATGCGGTTCGCCCCGGACACGGTCCAGGTGCCGAGGGGTAACCGGCTGGTGATCAAGGTGCACAACCTGGGCACCGACCGGCACGACCTGGTGCTGGACACCGGTGCCCATACCGGCCGGCTCGCCCCGGGGGAGCGGGCCACGCTTGACGCGGGCACGGTCGGACACGACCTCGAGGGATGGTGCTCGGTGGTGGGACACCGGCAGATGGGCATGGTGTTCGCCGTCCGGGCCACTGGAACTGCGTCCACCCCCACGCCCACGCACACGGGCCACGCCATGGGCGGCGACACGACGGGCAACGGCAGCGGAACGGCAAAGGACTCCGCCGCGAACGCGTTCGACCCCATGGCCGAACCGCCCGCCGGATTCGCCGGCCGGGACGCACAGCTGCCGCCCGCACAGGACGGCACCGCCCAGCAGGTGCACCGCCGGACCCTGACCGTGCGAGACGTCGTACGGGAGGTCGCGCCCGGCGTCAGGCAGACGTTGTGGACCTTCGACGGGACCGCCCCCGGGCCCGTACTGCGGGGACGGGTCGGCGACACCTTCGAGATCACGTTGGTGAACGGGGGGACCACCGGCCACTCGGTCGACTTCCACGCCGGCGCCCTGGCCCCCGACCGGCCGATGCGCACCATCCAGCCCGGTCAGTCGCTGACGTACCGGTTCACCGCCACCCGCAGCGGGGTGTGGATGTACCACTGCTCCACGATGCCCATGTCGCTGCACATCGCCAACGGCATGTTCGGGGCCGTCGTCATCGATCCCCCGGACCTTCCGCGCGTCGACCGGGAGTACCTGATCGTCCAGTCTGAGTTGTACCTCGGCGCGCAGGGCGGGACCGCCGACCCGGACAAGCTGGTGGCGGGGCGGCCCGACGCCGTCGTCTTCAACGGCTACGCCAACCAATACAGCAGCGACGGGCTGGCCGCTCGCGTCGGTGAGCGGATCCGGGTGTGGGTGCTGGACGCCGGGCCGAACCGGGGGAGCGCGTTCCACGTCGTCGGCGGCCAGTTCGACACCGTGTACCAGGAGGGCGCCTACCGGCTCCGTCCGGACGACCCCGGACACGGCGGCGCACAGATCCTCGATGTGGCCCCGGGATCAGGGGGATTCGTCGAGCTCTCCTTCCCCGAGGCGGGTAACTACCCGTTCGTCTCGCACATCATGAGCGATGCCGAGCGCGGAGCCCGCGGAATGTTCAAGGTCACGGCCCGATGACACCCCCAACCGTGGCGGCGTCGCTGCCGACAGCGGCGTCAGGCAGTCAGGACGTTCACCGTCAGGAGCCGGGGTGAAGACCATCGGGCTGAGTCACATCAGCGGCGCGCCGTCTCTCGTGGTACCCCCATCGCACCGCTGCTGACCGGCAGGGGCAGCGGCCGTCGCGTCAGTGGGCCACTCCCTGCCGAGCGGCCCGGCTGCGCCCCCGGTCGCGGACGGGGGCGGCATCGTACGTCGCCCCCACCATGCCTCTACGAGCGCACCGACACCACTGACCGGAAGGTGGCACGACAGATTGGCCGCCGGGCCACCACAAGCCTCGGCCCTACCGGCCCTTGGCGCACAAGGCCGCGTCCACCGCTCCTTGGAGATGGCGCAGGCTGTCCCCCTGAGCCGCCCAGGTCGTGGTGTAGACGGTCACGGTGCCGCGGCCGCCCGTGGCCCGCCCGCCGCCCACCGAATCGCCCGGCAGATCGCCGCCGTGGCCCCAGTAGGAGCCGCCGCAGCTGAGCGGGATCGAGGCGACGCCGTAACCGTAACGGCTGCCCGCTGGATAGACGTCGCGGCCGCCGATGTCGGTGGTGTCCTGGGTCATCAGGCGCACCGCCCAGGCGGGTAGCAGCCGCCCGCCGAACAGGCCGTCCCAGAATGCGTTGAGGTCCTCGGGCGTGGAGACGAGCCCGCCGGATGCGCCGAACTCGTACCCCGGAAGCTCGGTCACATCCACCCGCCCTGCCTCCGGGTACGCCGGGTGGACACCGTAGTTGCGGGCGTGCGGTCCGCGCAGGGTGAACTCACCGGACGCGGGCCAGTAGGTGTCGTCCAGGAGCAGCGGGCGCAGAACCGTACGTTCGATGTACGTGCGGAAGTCGACCCCCGACGCCCTGTCGATCACCATGCCCAGCACCAGGTAGTTGGTGTTGGAGTAGCCCCAGTCGGTTCCGGCTTCGAAGACGGGTTTCTTCTCGAGCGCGAGGGCCAGATAGTCCTCGGGCGTGCCGGGCCGACTCCAGTCGACCAGCGCGGAGTACTCCGGCAGACCGCTGGTCTGCTTGAGCAGATGCCTTACGGTGATGGTGTGTTCGGCGAGCTGTGGCACGTAGGCGCCCGCGCGGTCGTCCAGTCGTATCCGGCCATCCACCACCAGACGCATCACAGCTGCCGCGGTGAACGCCTTGGTGTTGCTGGCCAGCCGGAACCTGCCCTCCGAACCGAGCATCGGACGACCCGATTCCAGGTCCGCGACGCCGGCAGTACGCGTTCTCCTGCCGTCATACGCGAGGGCGCCCGGCACCCCTTCCTCCTCGACGAGAAGATTCAGGTGCCGCTGTACCGGGTCTGACTGGCGGGCCCCTGCCACGGGGGCGAAGCCCCCGGTGAGCGCGGCGGCGAGCAGGACTGCGACGGCGAGGCGCTTGCGATGCATGCATCTTCTCCCTGGTCGTGGCCGGCCGACGTGGCCGGGTCGTTCGCTCACCGACGACCTTGCCAGACTCCCACCGGGAGATCATTAAGCCCAGCACCCGAATCGAACGGCGGTCAACCCCCTTGACGCAGCGCGGCGTTCGATGGACCGGCTCGTTTGCCACCCGCCGCGGGCACCACTACGGCGCTGTCTTCATCACCTGCGAGAGCGGCCAGCCTCTCGACCTGCTGCTCGGCCGCGACGCCTCCGCCTTGGCCGACGGGCTGCGCGAGCATCCCGGCGCCCAGATCATCTGCTGTGACCAGGCCGGAACCTACGCCGACGGCGCCCGGACCGGCCCCCGAACGCGATCCGGGTTATCGACCGCTTCCACCTCTGGCAGAACCTCGGCACCGTCGCCGAAGCCAGTCTTCGACTCCACAGCAACTGACTCAAGACGGCCGGTGTCCGGCCGTGCGGGCCGCGGGGCGGGCGGGTTGCTTGTGGTCCGCAGGGGCGCGGGTGCGCGCGGGGGCGGCGTCCATGGCCGCGGCGAACGCCGGGTCGCGTTTGCGGCTCACGCCGTTGCTCCTGGACACCGGGGAACCACCCGCCGGGCGTGCCGCTTCGGTAGGTACCCGCCAGTAGGTTTCCAATAGGACCTGGTTGCAGTTGTCTTGACTGACCGCCAGCGATGTCCGATGCCGGCGGGAGAACGTGCGTGCGGCGGCGTGCCGTCGCACGCGGGAACGAGGGAAGACATGGGTTCGATACACCAGCGCGTCGGCGCGGTCCTCGGTACGGCCGCCCTGTTCGTCGGCGTGGCGCTCACGGCCGGGGCTGCAACCGCCAGCGCCGACGAGACGGGCGACCTCGCGGCCGACATCGATGTCTCTGTGTCCACGACCGGGGTCTCGGGCCTCACCGCGATGTCGGCGGACGGGTCGTTCACGATCCACATCACCAGCCCCAGGGACGGCCACGAGATGGGCTTCGCCCGGTGGAACGCCGACCCGCAGCCCACGCCCAACATCCCGGGCGACTCCCTCGTCGCCAAGGACATCAGCCCCGACGGTTGGGCGGTCGAGGCCGAGCTGAGCACCGGCCGCGTCGCCTCCACGCGCGGCCACAAGGCGATCTACATCGCGGTCGCTTCCGGCAACCTGCCCGAGGGGCACCCGTACAAGCTGCGTGGGTGCATCGTGAAGGGCAGCGAGCGCAAGTGCACCGCCTGGCACCCCGTCCACGCCTAACCCGCTGAAGGGCCGGGCCGCTATGCGGCCCGGCCGAAGCGCGGGTCTCGGGCAGGGGCGCGGCTGTTCGAGCTCGACCTGCGTCTGCCCAGCCCCCTTCACCCGCACCGGCCCGGCCTGGCCTGGTACGCAACACCGTCCGTCGCCTACGCCGTCAAGCTCGGCTACCCCTCCGACGGCCCCAGCCCGCTGGACTTCCTGCCCGCCATCCCCGTGCCCGGCGAGTTCCGGCTCAGCGTCACCCCGGGCCTGGTACGTCCGGGCCGCTCCTGCAACGCGGAACCGCCGGGGCGGGCTTGTCCGGCTGGATCCGCATGCAAGACGTGGGGGCGAGGCCTGGCTCCTGCGCCGAGCGTGGTTGGGCGGGCGTACTCCGTGCCGCCGCGCCGAATCCGGACGGGTGTCCGGGACGTACTCGCTGAGCTGCGCGGACAGGCGGCCGGACAGTCCCGGACAGCGGATCGCTTGGTCGTGCCGCATCGCCCCGTCGAGAGTTCTGCCATCCCAGCGAACAGCCGTGCGAGCCACGGCTCTCGACGATGGAGTCAGCCATGCGAAAGTTCACGTCCCTCGCGGCCAAGAGCGCCGTGATCACCCTGCTCGCCGGAACCGTGATAGCCACTCCGGGCATCGCAAACGCCCAGGCGTCTTCGTTAGGAACGCAGATCGCCGCCACCGCCAAGGGGCAGATCGGTGCCGGCCCGTGCGGGCTGAACAACAAGGGCAGCTACTGGGGCCGGGGCACGGCCCAGACGGGCAGCTGCGGACCCAACCACACCGAAGCACACCCGTGGTGCGCCGATTTCGTCGGCTGGGTGTGGTGGAAGAACGGCGTCGGCGGCAAGATGAACAAGCTCAACAACCTCGCTTCCAGCTTCACCGCCTACGGTTCGATGCACTCGACCCCGAAGGTCGGTGACGCGATCCTCTACAACCAGCACACCCCGGGCACCGCGGACGACCACGTGGCCATCGTGGTGGCCATCTCCGGCTCGAAGATCAGCGTAGTGGGCGGCAACCAGGGTGAGCCCGGCAGTGTGAGCCCCCACACCTGGGCCTCGTACAAGGTCGGAACCTGGGTCAACTCCGCTCAGAAGATCAGCGGTTACGTCACACCGGTGGCCGGCTGAGCACGAGTGGGTGACCCGCCGCCCCCAACGGGTGGCGGGTCACCCGTCCGGAACGGGGCGTCTCGCGCTTCTCCGTCAGCTCGGGCCGGAGGACTGGGGGAGCAGGTCGATACGGAAGCGCTGACCGGGTTGGTCGCCGCAGGGTTGCTGGACGACCTCGGCCCCCACGATCGTCTCGCCGTCGGCGATCCCCAGGCAGAGGTCGGTGTGTGCGCGCCGCAGCCGGTAGCCCTCCTCCGCCGTCGAACCGAAGCGTTCGATTCGGAAGAGCTGGGCGTCCTTGTCGGCCAGGCAGTTCTCCTGCGGCTCCACCAGCCCCTTGGCGGGGCCGCTGTCGAGGATGGTCAGGCAACCCATCGCCTTACTCCTCGGATGCTCCCACTTGACGTTGGCCAGATCGTCGCCGTCCGGCTCGATGAACGAGCGCGGGCCGGGGTCTGCGCACGGGCGTTGGACCGCCACCTCGGACCGGTATCGGCCGGAGCGTTCGTTCCCGGCCGTGAGGCACAGCTCCGGGGTCCGCTCGGGGTGGATACGGGCCCAGCTGCCGGCGGAGGCCACGGGAAGGAGCGCGGGAGGCCGGCCGGCGACGGTGCCCGTCGCATGCGAACCGGAGGATGTGAGATGGCTGATCAGCATGACACCCGCCGCGAGGACCGGCATCAGCGCCAGCCCGGCTACCGCGAAGGCGAGCCGTCTACGGCGTCCGGATCCCGGCCACGGCCACCGCTTTGGGACAACATCGGCGACGGCATCCGGGTGGGCGTCCGCGTGGGCGTCCACGCTCGCCAGGAGCGCCCAGGCCTCCACCCATTCCGCGGATCGGTCCTCCTCACCGCAGGCTCGGACGAACGCGGCGACCGTCTCACGGCGCGGCAGAGTGCTTTTGCGTAGAAGGTCGGCGACGGTGCTCCGGGGCAAAACGTCGCCCCGGGCCGCAGCGCGGCTCTCCAGCTGCCGCAGGGTCAGGCCGGACCGGGCCTTGAGCCCTCGCAACGCCGCCGTGAACTCTGCGACGGTGCGTATGGCGGCGGGCTGTAAGTCGATCTCATCCATCCGAACAGGAATAGTGCACGGCGCGACGGCGGGCAACGGAGTCGCCAGCCGGCCGCACGAATTCCCGGAGTCGTCGGTGACTTGTCGGTTCAGCGAGCCCTTCATGCCCCGGACACCGGACCGACGCAACCTCCTTCGTTCAGGCAGTGGCCCGGGTGCCCGGCTTGAAGCGGGCACCCGGGCCTCGGGCAGCCGCCGGTCATCACTTCACGACGGCTTTGCCCTTTATCGTCGTGACGTGTCCGCGGAAGGTCCAGAAAAAGGAATGGCAACGGCCCGGTCTTCAACACCGCTCTTCGTCGCGGACTTCGAGCGTCTGTGTACCGATGCGAGCGCCTGTGTACCGAGGCGGCCACGAAACATCTGGCGGGGAATGGCAGATGATCGGGATCAGCCGAGCCTGGTACCTCGACGCGGTCGCCGAGCAGCGGGGTTTCGCATACCACGCCAACGAGCCCCAGCACGGGAAGCAACACCTTGATTCCCTGCAAGCCCCAAGGGCGGTCCCGAACCGCCCGACTGCCCCGCCCCGTCCCGCTGGCCGGCGCAGATGTCCGAAACTGCACCGCCCCCTTGATCCGTTGAGCGGGTAACCTGCGGGCTCACAGGGGGATCGGCTCACGGGGGTGGCCATGGAACCGGGCAGCGCGACGCCGAGTGACGCATCAGTGGCCAGAATCCTCAACCCGGACGGGATTCCCGAAGGGGCAGGCTTCCGGGCCTCACCGCGCGAGGTCATCACCTGCGCCCACGTGGTGGCCAGGGCCCTCGGCCTGCCAGGGGACACCGTCGAGCCGCCTGACGGCCGCTTATGGGTCGACTTCCCCCTCGCCGAACGTGGCGCCCGGGTGCCCGCGCGGATCTCCGCCTGGACCCCGGTCTCCCCCGACGGCTCCGGCGACATCGCCGTGCTGACCCTGCTGGCGGACCCGCCCGGCCGGGCACCTGTCGCCCGCCTCGTGGAGGACACCGCCGGCCCCGACCGTCGGGTGCGGGCCTTCGGCTTCCCGGACGGCTACGACGACGGCGTATGGAGTGTCGGCTGGCTGCGCGGCGAGACCGGGGCCGGCTGGCTCCAGTACGACACCGACCCCGCCAGCGAACACCGGGTGCAGGGCGGCTTCTCCGGATGCCCGGTCTGGGACGTCGCCGAGGGCGGTGTGGTCGGCATGGTGGTCGCCGCCGAAAGGCGGGACGACGTACGCACCGCCTACGTGATCCCCACCAGGACCCTGCGGGGCACCTGGTCCCGCCTCGCCGACACAGCGCTGCCCGCCTGCCCGTTCCGCTCCCTGGAGCCGTTCGAGGAGCGTGACGCCGAGCTCTTCCACGGCCGCGCGGAACCGGCGCGCCGGATCGCCGACCTGCTCGGGTACGCACCCGCGACCAACCTCGTGGGTCCCTCCGGCTGCGGCAAGTCCTCCCTGCTGCACGCCGGGGTGCTGCCGCTGCTGCGCAGCCGCACCGAGCTGGAGGTCGTCGTCTTCCGCCCCGGCAGGCTCGGCCGTACCCCGCTCGACGCGCTCGCCCTCGCCCTGCTCCCCCTGCTGGAACCCGACCTGACGGAGACGGCGCGGATCGCCGAGCTGCCCGCGCTCACCGCGCTGCTGCGCGACGGCCGGTTCCCCGAGGTGGCCGAGCGGCTGCTCGCCCGGCGCGGTACGCAGCGGCTGCTGGTGGTCGCGGATCAGTTCGAGGAGGCCCTCATCGGGACCGAGCCCGCCGAACTCGACGTCCTGGCCACGGCCCTCGCGTACAGCCTGAACCCGGGTTCGAGGCTGCAGGTGGTCACCACCCTGCGTGCCGACTTCCTCACTCCGGCCCTCGCCCATCCCGGGCTGGCCCCGCTGTTTGCGGGCGACCGGCTGTTCACCGTGGGCGCCATGTCCGACGCCGAGCTGCGTGACGCCGTGCAGCTGCCGCTGGCGGGGACGGGGGTGGCGTACGAGCCGGGTCTGGTGGACCGGATCCTGGGCGACCTCGGCAACGACCCCGGCCGCCTGCCGCTGCTGGAGTTCACCCTGACCAAGCTGTGGGAGCGCCAGCGGCGCGGGCGGATCAGCCACGCGGCCTACGAGTCACTGGGCCGGGTGCACGAGGCCCTCGTCACCCACGCCGAACAGGTGTGGACGGGCGCCCTGACCGAGACCGAGCAGCGTGCCGCCCGGGCCCTGCTGGTCCAGCTCGTCCACCCCGGCGACACCGGCACCGCCCCCACCCGCCGCACGCTGGCCCGCTCCGAACTGAACCTGGAGCAGTGGCGGCTGGCCCAGCGTCTGATGACCACCCGCCTCGTGGTCCCGGGCGAGGACTACCGCCCGGACGGCGGACCGCCCGAGGAGACGGTGGAACTGGCCCACGAGACGCTGCTGACGCACTGGGACCGGCTGCGGACCTATTTCGAGGAGGACCGCGAGTTCCGCGTCTGGCAGGAAGGTCTGCGCCGTCGCATCACCACATGGTCCGCCGACGGCCGCCCGAGCCGCCGGCTGTTGCGCGGGCAGGACCTCCGTGACGCCCGCCGGTGGCGGACCATCCGTTCGGCCGAACTGAAGCCGGCGGAGGCCGCCTTCGTCGAGGCCAGCGCGAAGGGCGCGCGACGGCGGTGGTTCACGGTGACGGCGGTCACGGTCGCCCTCGCGCTCATGGCCGGTCTGGGGACCTGGGCCTGGGGGCGGCAGGACATCAGGCGGGAATCGGCAGGGAGGGCGTCCGAGGTCCTCGTGCAGCAGTCGATCGACGCCGAAACCAGCGTAAGCGGCGACCTGGGCCAGTCGTACACGGCCCTGCTGCTCGCGCTGCGCGCGTACCGGACCAAGGACACGAAGCGCACCCGCGCCCGGCTCGGCGAGATGTACGCCCGGTACGGTTTCGCGGACCTGCTGGCCCCGCACTACCCCGCCCCCATCATCCTGACCACCGAGACGGTGCCGACGACGGCGTCCGTGGTCGATGCGGACGCGGCGGTGGCGGCCGTGCGCACCGCGGAGGGCAAACTGCTGGTCCTGCGACGGGACGGCCAGGGAATCCACCGCATCCGGTCCGGGGAGCAGGCGGACATCACGGCCGTCAGCCCCGACGGAATCATGGTGGCCTTCGCCGGTTCGTACGCTCCCACCCCCGGGGACATGGCGTCGGGGAAGGCGCCGACACCGGACCTGCAAAGGCTGCCGGCCCGGATGCTGGACGTGGAGACGGGCCAGACACGGCAGTTGGAGGTTCCGCCGGGCACGGAACCCCCGCTGAAGATCGGCGGCGACGAGGTCCTTCCCGGGGTGCAGATGCCGGAGCTGCAGCTGCCCGACATCCCCGGGTTGACCGTGCCGACGCAGTACGCGCGCTTCGCCTTCTCCCCGGACTCCAAGGTGTTGCTGGGTCAGACGGGGATAGGCGGGGAGAACGGCCGCCTCGTGCTGTGGGACACCGAGAGCGGCCGGATCAAGAAGGTGATGCCCGGCCTCCCCAAGGGTGTCGAGCAACTCTGGCTGAGCGACGGCGGAGCCCATCTGCTGACCGTGGCCGATCAGTTGGACTCCTTGTGGGATTCGAAGGTCATCATGACGTCCTGGGACCTGACGGGGGCCACCCCTGTGCCGCGGGAGCTGTTGAGCCGGCCGAGCACGGTCAGGAAGAGCCTTCACACGGATGTCAGCCAGGATCTGAGCCGGGTGGCGCTCGTCGAGGTGACGACAGAGGGGGCCACCATCAGCCACCACATCGAGATCCGCGACCTGGCCGACGGAAAGCTGCTGCGTGAGGAAAGCAACGACCGGCAGGTCGTGGTCCAGGGCGTCACGGCGGGCGCGGAGGCCGGCCAGGCGGTCGCCTACGCCGTCCACACCACCCAGTCGCCGGGGCAGCCGGTCGCCGAGGGGCCGGTACGCACCATCACGGGCAGGGAGTCCTGGGCGGCGATGGACCTGACCGGGCCGGCGGGCGGGCAGGCGGTGGTGCTCAAGTCGTTCGGCGTGCTCGCCGTCGTGGGCCCGGCCCCCGGGGAGCGGGACGCGCTGAGCCGGATACCCGCCGAGGCCGCGTCCGTGCCGGCGTCCCCGTCGGTGGACGAGGCCAGGCAGTGGATGGACCGGCTGTGCCGCATCCTCGGCGACGAGACGCTGCCGCCCGCGACTGCGGGAAATCTGCCGCCCGGTACCTACCGGGGGGCACTGTGCGGAGGAGGAGAGGGATCGCGTGGCTGACGAGTCGCAGCTCATCCGGGTGCCACTGGAGGGTGGTGGCCATGTGGTGGTGGAGGCGGGGACGGCGAGTTCCGGCATTGTGCGGGCCGGGCGTCCCGGGGAGATCGCCGGGACCGCGGCACGCACCCTGACCGAGAGCTTCGAGCAGGTGCGGGCGGCGGCGGCGGTGTTGCTGGAGCGGATGAGCACACTGCCCAGGCCGCCCAGCAGTGTGGAAGTGGAACTCGGCGTGAAGATGAACGCCGAGGCGGGGGCGATCATCGCCAAGACCGCGGCGGAAGGGAACTTCGTCATCCGCCTCACCTGGGAGCCTGATCCGCGGCAGCGGGAGGACCAGGGGCCGGCGGCGGAGGCAGCGCGCCCTTCCTCGTCCCCCGACAGCGAGGGTTGAGCCCGGGCCCTGCGGGCGCGCCGGCCCGGAGCCGCTCAGGCTCCGCCCTCCGATCCGCCTCCGGTACGGCGTGGGAGGAGCCGGGCTCGGCCCCGGTAGGCCGGGAAGGACCCCCTGCGCCAGCAGCTGGCCGGATGGCTCGCCTACGCGGGCATCCCGGTCCTGGTGGTCCGCGGCTTCGGCTCCCGGCCGTACGCCGACGTCGTCCGCGACCGCGTCAACGCCGACCGCGCTGATGCCCTGACCGCCGGCACAAGCGCCATCACCGTCGAGGACCGGGTGATAGCCGACCGGCTGCGCGCGGCCGGCGGCCCGGCGGGCTTCACTTCTTCCACGGCCTCAGCCGAGACGGTCACGTCTGTCATCAGGTGTCACTTCCTGTTCGAAGATCCACCGTTGACCGTACAGACCCCCTTGTGGCATGGCGGACGCACGGTCTGATTCCCGAATCCGAGCCCCGCTACCTCGGCGGTCGACCACGTCTGGTTCGCCTCGGTGGCCGTCAAGGTGTGGGGCGCGAACTCCCGCAGCCGACGTCAGATGCGGTCAACGTGGTCATGGGGTGAGCGTGGTGAGGCGTACTGACAGGCGGTCCCCATTGGGCCCGGGCCGCCTGCTCGCTCCGCATCCGTCCGATAATCGGTTGCCTTGCCGGGGACCCTCCCCGAAGGTGAGGCAGTGACCAAGACCGACGATAGGCCGCGGATCGACGCGGCCCGCTGGCTGAACCTCTACGAGAACGACTGCCCCGCTCCGGCGGCGGCCGAACTGCCGACCCTCGCCACCGAACTGGCCGAGGCCCTCCGCCACCCTGGCCCAGGTATCCGCGATGGCGCTCCCTACGTGGTGCTGCGGACGTGGATCCAGCGGGACGTCATCGACAAGCCGCTGCGCGCCCAGCTGGGTACCGTGATGGCCGACCGGTTCGCCGACCCCGAGATCCAGGCGCGCACCTTCGCCCCGCTCGTGCTCGACATGATTGTCGGTCGCGGCGACTTCGACCCAGCATGGCTCGCGGCCTTCCGACGCTGGTTCCCGGCCGAGACGGACCTGCGCGGGTACGACCCCAAGCTCGGTTGGCTCCACGCTGTCGCGCACGGCGCTGACCTGCTGGGCGCCTTCGGGCTCCATCCGGAGGTCGACCCGAAGGAGATGCTCGCGCTAGCGGCGGAGCGGCTCGTGGTTCCGACCGACGAGCTCTTCGCCCAGCAGGAGGACGACCGGCTCGCCCAGGGCGTCGCCCGCACGCTCACCCGGCCGGAACTGTCCGAGGCCGAGGCCGTCGGCTGGCTGGACGCGATCGAGACGGACTTCGCCGCCGGCCGGCGCGGCGCCCCCACCGTGGCCGCGCACACCTCGAACGCCATGCGCACGCTGCGGATGCTGTACCTCCTCGCCGACACCGGGGTCCGGATCGACGGCGCCCCCGCCCCCGGACGCCCGCCGCACGCGGAGGCGCTGAAGCGGCGTCTGACGGAGGTGCTGGTTCTGACCTTCCAGGGGGCGTGACGGGCGGGCGCCACCGAGTGGTGAGGCACGTCTCCCGGGGGTGCGTCTCACCGGAAGACGCCCGACGGCCAACCCGCCGGGTGCAAGGGGAGTGGGTCGGGGAGACCGTCGGGAGCACGCACACAGCCACTGCCGCCGGGCCGAGGCCCAGACCGGCCCACCCGGCGGCGTACTCCGTCATCGGGAAGGGCAGGTGCCGGCAGGCTTCGCGCTGCCGCTCGGCCCACCCCTGCTCGATCTCCTGTGAGTGCAGGGAAGTGGCCACACCGGTCACGACCAGGAGCGGCACCAGCAGCGCCGCCGTCACGGTGCCCGGCGTGACGGCACGCGGGCGCGCTGTGCCGTCGCTCGTAGTGGGGGAGGGCGAGTTGGTGGCCATCAGTACCAATCCGGTTCCGGGCGGACGATGCGGATGCGCTGCTCGCCCCCGTTCCTGTTCGCGATGTGTTCCCGGCTGTTCAGGATCACGTTCTGGAACGAGCTCGTGTCCTGGGTCAGCTTGATGTCCCCGTCAGGGGTGACCGAGGTGACGACGGCGGCACGGTGGGACTCGCCAGCGGCGGTTTCCGTGCCAGGAGCCACCTGCTCATAGAAAATGAAGTCACCGGGCCGCGCCTCTGCCCTCGGCATCTCCTTGCTGCCGTGGCGCAGCAGGAAGTTCTGAAGTCCCTCGGCCTGCGCCCATGACTCGGAGTGGTACACGTGCTGGTCGAGCCAGTCCCACCCGGTCCCGCTCTGACGGCCGCATGGGCGAGCGTGGCGAGGTGGCCGGTCGCGGAGTTGCCCACCGTAAGGAAGAAGAGGGCGCATACGGCGGAGCCCATTCCATGGGACGCCTCCGGGACGATGCTGGGTCACATTTCTCGGCTCGTTCACCGCAACGCTTTCCCCGCGTCGTCCGGACTACCGTCCAACAGCCGATCGTATGCCTGCACACCGCTGTCTGGGGTGCGAGTTCGCGCATCTGTTCGTGGGTCATTTCCTGCGGCGGCACGTCGACGAGACCGCTGTCGGCCTGGGGCTGGGCAGGGAGGGAGACCGTGAGGGCCCCTTCGCACCTCCGACGGCAGGGTGCGGGAATGAAGTCCCACTGCCCGCGCTCGCTCTTCGGTCAGCGCCAGGGGTTGGTGTCCACGATCTCGCCGGTCGCCAGGTCGATGCGGCCTTGGAAATCGCCAGCGTTGCGTGTAACCATGATCATGAGTGGCCGGCCATCCTGCGGGAAGGCGTCGTAGAAGCCGTGCATGTCGCTCGGTTCGTACACCAGGTCTCGCGGCGGGCGCAGCCTGAACCGTTCCGATCCGTCGACCTGGTAAACCACCGCATTGTCCGAAGGCGTGAAGGGCGCGGAGTCCAGCACTTCCACCACGAGCACCAGCGTCTGGTCGCACTCCCGCCATGCCAGCACGACCCGTGGTGGCAGTTCGTACTGCTTCTCGACGGTCCCGGCGGGGCCGCTCCACCGGACCGTGGTGTCGCCCTTCGCCCAGGCGACCACGACGTCCGTATCTTCTTCTGCCACTTGAGAGTCTCCCTGCGTACGACATTTGGTGGGCTCGGCAGTTTCGTACCCAATCCGCACGGCTCTGACCTGCGAAGACTGCGCCCCGTGCTCGATCCGCCTGCGGCCACCTCCGGCTACGCATCCCCGCGCAGACGTCGGGCGATGCCGATGTCGTCCTGCAGCGCGCTGAATCGGGGATGAGGCTTACGGGTGGGGTCGAGGACGCAGACGTGGAGCTTGTCGCCTGCGCGGGGCGGCGCCACGCTCTCGTCCCACCAGGACGGGTGCTTCACCTGGTCGATGAAACCGAATACGCCCTCGTGTCCGTCCACTTCTGCTTTCGCGCCCACAGGTGAGACCCCGACGATTGTCACATGGAGTTCCTGGTTGTCGAGGAATTTCAATTCGATCACCCGCAGAGATCGACGCAGCTGAGCCGCAGTGTCAGCTCGTTGAGCCGGTCGAGCTTCTCCATGGATATCTCGAACTGCAGTCGCACGGTGCCGCCCGGCCCGTTCTTGTCGTGCACCTTCACATGATCGACGAACTCCGACCTGGCCACCCGATATGACGAGCCCGCCACCATCCACCTCGCCGCCATCTTCATCCGGTCAGTTGGATGATAGAAGGAATCGGCTTGGCACCTGTCTGTCTCCGTCTCGACTACCACTTCGCGAACGGCGTTCGCATCGCAAGCTCGGGAGCGGCTCGTCGCAGCGCGGCCCCGAAATCACCGGCCAGGCCGGTGAGGAGCTCCAGCGCTGCCGTACGCGACAGGACTTCCAGGTCAGGGTCGGGGCGCTATGCAGTGCCCGAGATGCACCCCCGGCCCGCACCCCACGGTGGCGGGCTTCGCTCCGGCAGCCTGATCCCGTAGGGCCTTCGGCGCCACCTCGCGGCGCCGGAGGCACCGCTCCAGGGCGCCGAGATCGCCCTGCGGATGCTCATCCTCGCTCGCTACGACGAGGGCAGCCGGCCGCGCGAGCGGGACCACTCAGGGGTGTATCTGTTCGATGAGGCGGATGTTGCAGGAGGCGTGGCCCGCGCCGTTCTTCGGCAGGATCCAGAAGGAGCCGTCGACGTCCCGTGCCACCAGGCGTTGGGCGCCCTTCAACGAGTCGGGCACGTAGCCCTTGGCCACCTTGTACAGCTCGGCGAGGGCTTCTTCCCGGGACTTGTTCCCGGGCAGGCGCTTGATGACCTTGGTCTGCCGAAGCAGCGATTCCTTGTCGGTCGTCTCGTCAGCGATGATCAACCATGTGGACATCGATTCGTCTCCTTCTGACTGGTGTCGACGGCCCGCGCATCGCGAGCCGGGATCTGCGTCGGTTCTCGGTTGGTTCGCACGGGGTGCGGGGCCGGGTGAAGACCTCGGCATGCGCGCGTTGATGGTCGGATGACCGCATGGGGGAGGGTGGGGGCCGGAGCCCCTCACCCTCCGGACTCAGTGTTTTTCAGCCTCGGCCGTCACACGCCTTGCAGTCGCCGCTTCCTTTGCAGCTGTCGCACTTGGCTCCGCTCCAGCCGCGGAATCCGGAGCCGTTGCAGGTGGTGCACTTGCCGTCGCCCTTGCATCGCTGACACATGGTCGTCGTTCCTTCCGGATGGGTGTGATGGCGCTGAGACGAGCGGGGCCGATCAGTACGGGCGGGCGTCCTCCCAGCCGGGGGCGTCGTTGAGCATGCGGTAGAAGTAGTACTTGGGAGCGATCTTCTGGCCGTTGGGCAGGTGCTTGCTGCTCAGCGCGGGGCTGTACTTGCGGAAGATCGCGATGGTCTTGGTGAGGCAGTTGTTGTACAGCACCTGGTAGCCGTTGTCCTTCATGTTCCGGTAGGTGCGCTGTGCTGCCGCGAGGTCGCCGCCGGCGGTGTTGATGCAGCGGTAGGACTCGTAATCCCGAAGGCTGATCGCTTTCTTGCCAGCGGCCTCACCGCGCAGCTGCTTCCATGTCCCGCTCTGGGACCAGCTGCCGTTGTCGTGGCCGGGCAGGGTGGCGGTGTCGCCCTCGGCGTTGTCGGTCGAACCCCAGACCCAGCGACTGGTGTTCTTCGGGTCGCGGACAGCCCAGGCGACGTGCCCTGCACCGTTGGCGCCCTGCTCGTTCAGGAAGAAGCAGACCCGGCCGACGGGTGCGGCCTCGGCTGGCGAGGGCACCGCGATGGGCAGGGCCGTCGCCAGTACGGCGGCGGCCAAAACGGACAGGGTGGTGCGCTTGGGCGTGCTCTTCTCAGCCATGACGGCCCCTCTCTTGGTCTGGAAGCCGCTGATCCAGCGGTACGGTCGACGACCGTCAGGAAGCAGACTCCCCGGCCGGGTTGAGCGGGGCCACCGACACGGGGCCGGTGAAACTTGCAGTGCAACATGCACGGCCCTGACCTGCAGATTCACTGTTGCGGTGCAACAAGCAGAGGGGCACGGAGTTGGTTGGACAGCCGGGTCCGGTGTTCGAGGAGCTGGTCGCGGAATTCGCGGACGCCCTCGACGCCTGGTCTCACAAGGTCAAAGGTGTGCTCAACGGACGCCCGCAGAAGGTGCTCGCCAATGGGCTGAACGCCAACCAGGGGAACGTCTCCCGGTGGCTGAGCGGACGGGACCAGATCTGGAAGGGGCAGGCGGCTCTGCCCGGCGTGGGGCTGACCCGGGACATCCTGCGGGTTCTCCAGCTGAACGGTCCCGACGCCGACCTCCTGCTGCAGCTGGCCGACCGGGTGGACGAACTGCAGAAACCGCTGATGGAGCACAAGGGATGGCGCAAGAGGGCCGCTGACCACCTGCAGAGCAGTCCCGATTCCGAAGGTCGGCCCGACAGCGCCTTGCCGGCGGCCGTGTCCACGAGCGAGTCCACGGCCGTGGTCCTGAGCGCGCCGCCCGGCATACCACGCCGGAACCCGGGGAGGCGGTCATGGCGTGACCGGCCGAGCTGGGTCAAGGCCTCATGGGGTGGTTCCCTTACCGTGGTTGTCGCCGCCGCGGCGGTCATCGTGGCCGCGGCCGTGGGCAGGACTGGGGGCGACGGGAAGTCGGGAGACGGCCCCGAAGCTGCCGGCCCCCGGTCGTCGGCTTCATCCCACGTGAGCTCCGCCGCACAAGGTGGACCGGTGGCGGTCGGATCGGAGGCCCCGGGCCTGGAGAAGGGGACCCTGGGGGTGGACAGCCGGTGCAGCGCTCCGTTCCCGGGACCGGGCGCGGTGGTCTGGAGGGTGTGCGCACGCGTCGAGGCAGAACGCGTTTCCTTCGCCCTCAAGATCACCAACAACGGGAACAAGGCAGCCGCGGTAAAGGTCCGTCTGCAGTACGCACGAGCCGAGGTGTTCTACCCGTGCCCGAACGCACCGGACGCCCACGTGCTCAGCATCCCGGCCGGTATGAGCGTCATCACGGACTCCGGGCAGTGCGCCGGGACGAGGGAGGACAGTCCCTTCGCCTACCAGGGGGTGGGGTGGGTACTCCCCGAGGGCGCCACGGACGGCTCGTACAAGCTGTCCCCTGCCGCACACGTTTACCCCACCCGGGTCATCTGGCAGCCGGACCTGGTGTGACGGTGACGGGGAGAAGCGGCCCGAGCGCCGACAGGCGACCGTCCGCCGAAAGTCACGCCCATGACCCGCAGCAGCTCGGCGCGATCGACCTGGCGGTGCCGTCAAGCTCGGCTCTGCTGGAGTCTCGCTCGGTGGCGTCTCATGCTTCGTCGTCAGGGAAGAAGGTGTCCGCGATCTGCACGAGCTGGTCGTCACTCAGCTGTGCAGGAACCCATCCACGGAGGCGCGCGTGATCAACGAATCGGCCATCGACAGCAACGTGGTACCGCTCCACGTAGTGGGCAAGGTCGGTGTACCAGAACCACTCACCGTCGGTGAGGAGGTGAAGGCCGTCAATCAACTGATTGGTGGGACTGAGGAAGTCGTAGACGGCTGATCCCGAAGCGGCGATCACGCTGCCGGCACGGAGGTGTCGCACAAGGTCCGTCTCGTGCGGGTCACCTTCGCTGCGCGCCGCTGCGATCAGTGAGGGTCCGTCCGGATTCCCGTGCCTCAGTTCCTTGAAGTCGCCAAGGAAGCGGTCTGCGTGCGGGTCCCCGATGGTCACCACCAGCAGCTTAGTCGATCGGATGTCCGATACTGCCTGGGTAAGTTGTGGCACTGCCCGGAGGGGAAGGCCACGGCCTCGTCGAAGTGAGTCCCGGTCAGCAGGCGGTGGTGGAGCAGGCCGAGCATGAGGTTGAACAGGGGCGCCCTTTCGAGTGGGTGAGGGTGGCGAAGGCCCACAGGTATCCGCCCCGGTCGATCCGGTTGTTCTTCGTGGAGCGCCGTCCGACGTACTTGCGTTTGCCCGATACCCGGGTGATCGGGGCGCACTCTCGGAGTCTCGCCGAGAAGCAACCGCGAACGCGGAGGGCATGCGGGGCGGGTGGAATGGCTGCTTTGCCGGAACAGCGCAATTCTGTGAAAGTGCTCCGGATCGACGTGCTGCTTGCCTAAAGTGGCTGGTCAGTAAGCCTGCTCCCCGCGCCCGCGGGGATGAACCCGTCAGGTCCTGGGCTGCCACGACGGGAAGTGCCTGCTCCCCGCGCGCATCGAAGCGCTTGACCGGGACAGACGTCAGACGTCCTGAGTCGCACCACTGGTGCCCGCGCCGGTTGGCTGGCACGGGCACCTTCACCTCACGTGGCCGTTGCCGTCAGTTCGCCCGTATGGGCGCCCACAGGCTGACGCTCCACACGTCCCCGTGCCCCACGTGGTAGCCCCTTTCCTCCTCCTCGTCGTCCACCACGAGTACGGAGACGCAGGACGTCTCCGCCCGGTAGTCCAGGAAGCCGCACTGGTCGGTGACGGTGAACTCCGGGCCCGAAGGGACGCCGGAGAGCGCCTCTCGCACGTCGGCCCAGGCGGTGTACTGGGCGAACTCGACGCCCGTGCTCTCGCCCCACCGCGCCGCCAGCTCGGGGGCGTTCGCGAGGCGGTGCAGCTCGATCGAGCCGCCGGACATCACCCACTCCGACCCGGGGTTGAAGTAGAGCTCGACGAACCCGTAGTCGCGGCGCAGCGAGGCTTCGCCCTCGCCGACGACATCGACGTAGCGGTGATGTAGTGCTTGGTCGACCTCGCCGAGGTTGGAACCGATGCCGATGCCGTGCAGGCGCCCGGTCGTGATGAAGGAGGCAAGGAATCCGATGCCGTTCACGGCCAGTTCTCCAGTTTGTCGATCAGGGCCTGCATCTCCGAGGAACGGTTCTGCAGTGCCCCAGGTGTGGTGGTCATGGGTTCCTTGGCCAGGCGGTCGGCGCGGAGCTTGGGTGCGTTGTTCACTGCGTCTACGGCCTGCTGGCCTGTTCGCACAGCGTGGCGCCGTCCGAGGGGATCGTCGCGATAGCGCCACACCGTGCCGTCCGGTGTGATGGTGGTCCGAGTCCCAGTGGGAGTGTCAGGTGTCCGGGTTGCGCGACAGTCGCGTCTTCTGCCGCAGGCCCGGTGCGGCCCCGCACGTCGTACTGGTAGCGGACGTCACCGGCCCGGGTGATGCGGGTGCCCTCGAATGCGTGTGGGCCGGTCGCTTCCTGTCCGGGGTGGCTCGCGGGCCAGGCGCGGCGGTCTGGTGCCCGTCTGCGCGGTCGGAGAATGCCCGGCGCTGCGGGGTGCGGTCACGACCTGCGAGTTGCGGTCAGCCGGTTGCGCCGTGCAGCAGGATGGCGGTGATGAAGTCGGGGGCCTGCCGGGGACCCATGTGACCTTCGAGGGTGAGTTCCAGGCGGTCTCGGTCAGGCCGCAGAAGGTTGAGGCCAGCCAGGTGGCGGGCATGTCCTTGCGTAGCAGTCCGGTGTGCTGGCCGCGTTGGATGAGCTGGACGGTCCGGTTGAAGATCGTCTCGGCCCGGACGCTGGCCTCGGGGACGCCGAGGACGTCGGGTTCGACGTAGACGAGGTTCCGCAGCTGGGCGAACGGTCGGAAGTCGGCGACGAGTGCGGCCAGGATCTGATCCACGGCGGTGGTGGCGGTCTCGGCGCGGGTCAGGGCCTGGTCGCAGCCGTCCAGGATCATGTGGGCCATGGCCTGCAGCAGGTGTTGGCGGGTGGGGAAGTGGCGGACCAGGGTGGCCCGGCTGATGCCCGCGCGTGTCGCGATGACCTGCATGGACGCCCCCGGTCTTTGGCGAGAACCGGGATCGCCGAATCCAGCACTGTTGCCGCGTCGGTACGTATCGCCGCGCCCAACCTCCAATGCCTCCATTGACACATCAGTGTGTCAATGTATGCTCCATTGTGTCAGTTTCATTGTGCGTGCGGCGCGGGATCGTGTTGATCAGTTCCCGCATGGCGTTTGCCTGCGGGATCCGGTCGCCGGTGCCCCGTCGAGGCGCAACGAGGCGTTCTCCGACCGTACATGGCGCCCCGGAGCCCGAGCGGCTTCGCCAGCCGTGGGCGGTGCGGCAAGCGCGACGGAGCGTTCGCCGAGACCCTTTGAACCAGCCGTGCCATTTCGCAGATCGGTTACCAGTCATGACGATGCATCGCCGGCGCTTCCTGCAGAACGTGGGCCTGGGCCTGCCCAGTCTCGCCCTTCTCGCCTCCCTGTCCGCCTGCGGCGACGACAACGAGGGCGACGGTGACGGCGAGGAAAACGCCGCGTCACGCTCGTCCGGGCGCCAGAAGGTGATCGTCGTCGGCGCCGGGATCAGCGGCCTGGGCGCAGCCCGCTCTCTCGCCGACAAGGGGCACGACGTCTTGGTGCTCGAAGCGCGCGACCGGATCGGCGGGCGTATTTGGACCAGTGAGCAGTGGTCCGGTACACCGCTCGATCTCGGTGCCTCCTGGATCCACGGCATCGACGACAACCCGATCAGCGACCTGGCCAGGAAGGCCGGCGCGAAGACCGTGGTGACCGACCTCGACAATGCCACCGACTACCTCGCCGACGGCCACGAGATCGAGGGCCCCCAGGCCCAGGCGTTCGAGCGCTGGCAGAAGTCCACGGCCGACGCGCTGTCCGCCTTCCAGGAGAAGGACGGCGAGGACGCCTCGGTCCGCAGCGTCGTCCAGAACGCTTTGGGCTGGCCGAAGTTGTCGGACAGCGACAAGGCCCTGGTCTCCTACGCGCTGAACGACTACGAGCACGAATACTCGGGCAGCGTCGATCAGATGTCCGGCCTGTACTTCGACGACGACGCCAAGATCAAGGGCAGGGACGTCCTCTTCCCGGGCGGGTACCACCAGATCACCGACTACTTGGCCAAGGGGCTGTCCGTGCAGACCGGACAGGTCGTCAGGCGGGTCGACTGGAATTCCGCCGGCGTGACGGTCACCACGGGCAAGGGCACCTTCCGGGCCGACCATGTCGTGGTCACGCTGCCGCTGGGCGTCCTTCAAAGCGGGGCGGTGACGTTCGGCCCGGGCCTGCCCCAGGCCAAGTCCGCCGCCATCGGCAAGCTCGGCGTGGGCGTGCTCAACAAGTGCTACCTGCGCTTCCCCAAGGTGTTCTGGGCGGACACCGACTGGCTGCAGTACGTGCCGAACGTGGACAAGTACGGACAGTGGGCACAGTGGATCAACGTCGCCCGCCCCACCGGCAAGCCGGTGCTGCTCGGCTTCAACGCCGCCGACTTCGGCCGCACCATCGAGAGTTGGAGCGACAGACAGATCGTCGACAGCGCCATGAGCACCCTGAAGACCATCTACGGCAGCGGCATCCCAGCGCCGACGGACCATCAGATCACCCGCTGGGCCTCCGACCCGTACGCACAGGGCTCGTACTCTTTCACCAGGCTTGGTGCCACGTCAGACCTGCGTGACCAGCTCGCGGCGAGCGTGGGCGGCCGTGTGCACTTCGCCGGCGAGGCGACGGACCGCAAGGACTACGCGACCGTCCACGGCGCCTACCGGTCGGGTCTCCGGGCGGCCAACAAGATCACCGGCTGAGACACCAACCGCGCGCGACGACCCCCGGACCGGACCTCCGCCCACCGTGTACCCGGCGGGGGAACAATCCGTGTTCGTCCACCAAGACCCCGCAGGCCGACCCCCGCGGCACGCGGGACGGCAGTCCCCGCCGGTGGTGTTCACTCCCGTACCCGCCGGCGGGGGCATGCTCGGGCGCCCCGCGGCCCGAGCGCGTCCCTGTCGCCGGCCGCAACGTCCCCGGCGGCCAGCCGAACGGGCCCCAGTGCCCAGCCGAACAGGCCCCGGCGGCGACGACGGCGCGGCTGGATATGATCCGCTGCAATGCCGGACGTTGGCATACACCCGGGGCGCCACTGCCGCCGCACCCGTTCCACACGTGCCCCGTAGCACCCGCACAATCCCGCTGGGAGCCACCATGACCGCACAGCCCTTCGGCGCCCCAGCGCCCGCGGCCTTCGAACCCCTGTCCTTCGACGACCCCGGAGAGATCGGTGGCTACCGCCTTCGCGCGCGGCTCGGCGCCGGCGGCATGGGCCGCGTCTACCTCGCCCACACCCCTGCCGGCCGCCCCGTCGCACTCAAGGTCGTCCGACCCGAACTCGCCGAGGATGCCGAGTTCCGGTACCGCTTCGCACAAGAAGTCGCCAGCGCCCAGCGCATCCATGGGCTGTACACCGCCCAGGTCGTCGACGCCGGCCCCGACGCCACCACCCCCTGGCTCGCCACCGCCTTCGTGCCCGGTCCCTCCCTCCAGCAGGTCGTCCACCGCCACGGTCCGCTCCCGGAGCGGACCGTCCTGCTGCTCCTCGCCGGCATCGCCGAGGCCCTGCAAGTGATCCATGCCGCCGGTGTCGTCCACCGCGACCTCAAGCCCGCCAACGTCCTGGTCGCCGCCGACGGTCCGCGCGTCATCGACTTCGGCATCGCCCGCGCCGCCGACGCCAGCCCGCTCACCGGCACCGGCCTGCGTATCGGTTCGCCGGGCTTCATGGCTCCCGAACAGGCACTCGGACTGCCCGCCACCCCCGCCACAGATGTCTTTGCCCTCGGAGCCCTGATCGCCTACACGGGATCCGGCACGGCCCCCTTCGGCGGCGGTCCCGAGCCCATCTCGCTCTACCGTGTGGTGCACGAGGAGCCCGACCTCTCCCACCTTCCGTACGGACTACACGAACTGGTCCGGTACTGCCTGGCCAAGAATCCCGAGGAGCGGCCGGACACCGCCTGGCTGATCGAGGCCACCCGCCACCACCCCGCCGTCGGCGGCGAACTCCGTTTCACCGACGGCTGGATGCCCCAGCAGGTCAGCGGCGAACTCCACCAACACGCCGACCTGGTGGCCACCCCGCGCCCGCCCGCCACCGTGCTCGACTCCACCCCGAGCACAGCCGACGCCCCCGCCGCAGGTTTCCTCCCCGCCCCGGCCCCGGTCCGCCTCGAAGAGGCTCCCGCCGCCGGACCGAGATCTGCAGCCACCGCACGCCGAGGCGCCCGCACCATGATCCTGACAGTCGCCGCCCTCCTCGCCGGCGCCGCAGCGGCCTTCCTCCTGCTCGACAACTCCGACTACTTCGACGACTCCGACGACCAGGAGGCCGCCGTCACCCCTTCCGTGGCTGCCACCCCCTCCTCCCCTTCCACGTTGCCCCAGCCAGCAGGGGCCCCGGGCTACACCGCCGCCTACACGGAACTCGAACTCACCTCCCCCGACTCCGACCACGAGTTCGACCTCAAAGCGGGAAAGGTTACCCAGGACAGCTCCGCGTGGTACCTGGGTCGCGAGGCTGGCGCCTTCCAGATACCCGAGGACAACGACGCCTACATCGCGCCGGCCGGCCCCCTCAACCTGTCCAGCTGCCTCAAAGGCATCGACACCAAGCCCACCTCCACCCTGCCCTTCACCACACTGAGCACCCGCAGCTTCTGCGTCCGTGCCCCCGGTGGCCAGGACGTCGCCGTCGTCCGGACACTCACCACCGGCCCGGACGACGGCCCGGTGAAGGTCTCCATCACCTACTATCGCCGCTCCGCCTAGTGGGTTTTCGGGTTGTCGTCGGGTAGTGACGGTTCATGATCCCTTCGGTATGCCGGTAGGTCAGGTATCCGGAGGGGGCCTGACCGCTGAGCGTCGGGCGTTTCCAGCGACATCAGGCGGCATCGGCCGTCGTCCAGGGCGAACCCCCAGATCGCACAGGTACATTGGAGGCGTCGGCCGCCAGCCGTCGAACGATCGTTGGCCGACACCGAGTACACGTCATCCTGTGTCGGTGCAGTGGCAACGCCTTCAGTGGCGCAAACCCAGACCATCACCGAGCGCCAACTTCACGGCCCATGGACACCGGTCGCCGAGCCCGCTCACCTTCGTCAAGGGCTGAGCATCATGCCTGCGGTCGGGTGAGTTTGGCGGCCACGGCATCGAGGATCCAGTCCAGGCCGGTCTCGAAGGATGCCTCGGCGTCCACGTCCGTGCCGTCGTACACGGCCTTGGTCAGCGCCGGGAAGCGACCGGTGGCCAACATCCCTGTCAGATGTGGGCCGGAGGCGCGTTGCCAGTCGTGCTTCGACAGGCCCGTGGCGCGCTCGGCCCGCAGGTTCGCGATCTCGCGCCGGATCGCGCCGGTGAAGTAGGCGCCGACAGTCTCCACCGCGCGCATGGCGGTGTCGATGTCGGTGAGGCTGTCCAGGGCGGCCAGCGTGGCCTCGCCCACGGCGAGGGCGTTCGGGCCCAGGGCCGGGCGGCCGCCAAGCAGGTCAGCCAGCCATTCGTGCCGGAGAGCGGCGTGTCTGGTGCGGTGGGCTAGGGTGCGCAGCGCCTCACGCCAGTCACCGGGCTGCTCCTGGGGGAGGATCTCGGCGTAGACCTCGTCCACCATGAGGTCGAACAGCTCCTGCTTGGTGGAGATGTATCCGTACAGGCGCATTGGGCCCGCGTTCAGCCGGGCGGCGACCTTGCGCAACGACACCGCGTCCAGTCCGCCGTCGTCGGCCAGCGCGATGGCGGCGGCAACGATCCGCTCCCGGTCGAGCGGCACGGGGCGAGTCGGCGGCTCCGGCCGGTCCCACACACTCATGATTCACACCGTTCTGCTGCGATGCATCGTATGGAGGAATACAGTGTATTGCCATGAGGCATCGTATCGCTGTGGTGGGGAGCGGCCCCGGAGGCCTTACCTTCGCCCGTGTCCTGCACCGCCATGGCTACCCCGTCGCCGTCCTCGAACGCGATCCCGCCCCCGACATCCGGCCCCCGGGCGGCACGCTGGACCTGCACGAGGGGCTGGGCCAGCTCGCGCTGGACAAGGCGGGGCTGCTGGCGGAGTTCCAGACGCTGTCCCGCCCCGAGGGGCAGGCCATGCGCATCCTGGACGCGGACGGCACCGTCCTGCGCGACTGGCGACCCCGTCCAGATGACCGGGCAAATCCCGAGATCGACCGCAGGCAACTTCGTGACCTGCTGCTCGGCCCTCTCAACGTCCGGTGGGGGCGGAGCGTGACGCAGGTAGTGCCGGGGACTCGGGAGGGTGTAGTAGTCCGTTTCGCGGACGGGCGACAGGAGACGTTCGACCTCGTGGTCGGCGCGGACGGCGCCTGGTCCCGGACACGCTCGGCAGTCTCGTCTGTGACACCGCACTACACCGGCGTCACCTACGTCGAAACCTCCCTCGACGACGTCGACACCCGCCACCCCGATCTCTCCCGGTTGATCGGCGACGGTTCCGTGGCCGTGTACGGGGTGAACCGAGCTCTCGTCGCCCAGCGCAACAGCGGCGGCCACGTCAAGGTGTACGCCCAGTTCCGCGCGCCGCTGGACTGGCACACGAACCTGGACCTGGCCGACGTCGACGCCGTGCGATCAAGCCTGCTGGCCCTGTTCGACGGTTGGGCCGCTCCCGTCCTCGACCTCCTCCGCCACGCTACCGCTTTCGTCCACCGCCCCCTCTACGTCCTGCCCGTGTCCCACACCTGGACCCACGTCCCCGGGGTGACGCTACTGGGCGACGCCGCCCATCTGATGCCCCCATTGGGGGCGGGCGTGAACCTCGCGATGCTGGAAGGCGCCGAACTGGCCGAGTCCATCGCCACCGGCCCTGGAGATCTGGACGAGGCCCTCCGCGCCTTCGAGGAACAGATGTGGGCACGGGCCGGCAGGTGGGCGAAGATCACGACGGCCGGTCTGGAACGCCTCGTGAGCCCGGACCCCGCCGAAGCCCTCGCCCTCTTCGACCAAGTCCAGCCATCCTGACCGCCAAGCGCGAGGGTGCCAGCACCGACGGCAGCCGATGAGCCTCGTTCCTTGATCGTTCTCAGCGCTAACCGTGCCGGCCGCAATCGTATTCGCCAGGCCGGTCCCTTGACATCACGGTGCCTGTTGTGGCTGGTCAGGGCGGTGAAAGGGCCTCTTTGACCCTCGGTCATAGTGGGCGCCATGGACTATGACGTAGTGGTGGCCGGAGGCGGCCCGGTCGGACTGATGCTGGCCTGCGAGCTCCGGCTCGGAGGCGCGCGGGTGGCCGTCCTGGAGCGCCTCACCGAAGTGGACCCGACGATCAAGGGCGGGGCGATCACCACGCCCAGCGCCGAGGCGCTCTACCGCCGGGGCATGCTGCCCGTGCTGGCCGAGGTGCAGCGGCAGGCGATGGACCGCTTCCAGGCGTTCATGCGCGAGCGGAACGGCGGGGACGGCGGCGAGGCAGCAGGCCAAGGGCTCGGGTACGTCGGGCACTTCGGCGGGATCATGCTGCGCGCCGACCTGGTCGACCGTACGGAGCCGGGCCTCGGCGACGCCGGACCGGCCGCCGAGATCGCTCTCGTGGCGCAGCAGGACATCGAGCGGCTGCTCGGCGGGCGGGCGGACGAGCTCGGCGTCGACGTGCGCCGGGGAGTGGAGTTGACCGGCTTCGACGCGGACGACGGGGCCGTCACCGTGCGGACGAGCGACGGGGCGATACGCGCCGGCTGGCTCGTGGGCTGCGACGGCGGCCGCAGCACGGTCCGCAAGCTCGCGGGGTTCGAATTTCCCGGTACGGACCCGGAGATCACCTGTCACCAGGCGGTCGTGGAGATGACTGGTGCCGAGGACCTGAAGCTCGGCTGGACCGCCACGGACATCGGGGTGTACGCCCACGGGCCGATGCCGGGCCGCGTCGTCACCGTGGAGTTCGACGGCCCGCCGGCCGACCGGGACGCGCCGGTCACCACCGAGGACCTCCAGGCGCGGCTGCGCCGCGTATCCGGCGTGGACGTCACGATCACCGGGGTGCGGACCGCGACCCGCTTCACCGACCACGCCCGCCAGGTCACCGAGTACCGCAAGGGCCGGGTGCTGCTGGCGGGCGACGCGGCGCACGTGCACTCAGCGTTCGGGAGCCAGGGGTTGAGCCTGGGTATCGGGGACGCGATGAACCTCGGCTGGAAGCTCGCCGCGGTGATCGGCGGCCGGGCGCCGGAAAGGCTGCTGGACACGTACACCTCCGAGCGGCATCCGGTCGGTGCGTCGGTCCTGGACTGGACCCGGTCCCAGGTCGCGGCCATGCGCCCGGACCCGCAGTCCCGGGCCCTGCGCGAGATCGTCAGCGACCTGGCGGAGACGGTCGTGGGCACCACGTACCTCACCGCGCGGCTCAACGGTGCCGGGGTGCGGTACGAACTGCCGGGCGAGCACCCGCTGACCGGCCGGAGCACCCCGGACCTCGAACTCACCGACGGCAGCCGCCTCGCGGACCACCTCCACGGCGGCCGGGCGCTCCTGCTCGACCTCACCGACGACCCGGAGCTCCGGGCCCTCGCTGCGGGGTATGCCGGCCGCGTCGACATCCTGACGGCCGGCTGCCCGTCCCGCCCGGAACTGGCGGCGGTCCTCGTCCGTCCGGACGGCTTCACGGCCTGGGCGGCCGACGCGGGGGCGCCGGCGCCGACGTCGACGGCCGGGCTGGCGGAGGCGCTGGAGGAGTGGTTCGGAGTGCCAGAGGGCGCGGTGACGCCGGGCTGATCCGCCGCTCTGCTGACTGACCCGAACCACGAGCCGATCCCACCCACGGCCGCCGCACCCACCCGGTGTGGCGGCCGCCCGCACCCCGGTCCCGGCCCAGCAGCAGCCCGGAGCTCTCACCGGCCGCCGACCGCACCCGCCGCCACGCCCTCCGCCGCAGTTACGGCTCCCGGCCCCTACGAGCCGGTGACCAGTGCAAACGTCACCGCCGGGGGAGCCCGGCGGTGACGGTCACCGCACCGGGTCACCACCTCTTGGGCCGCATCCGGGTCGCGCAGCGGGCGCAGGCCGCCCGGCAGTTCGGGGAGCTGGAAGGAGTACCGGCCGAGCATGTCGATGTGGTGCCGTACGAACCGGGAGAGGCGGGCCACGTCGACGAAACCCGTCGGCCTTCTGCTCGAACACCACGGGACCGGGTGGCTGCAGCGTTGTCGCAGTGCGGGCCAGCATCGGCTCGATGGGCGGTGAAAAGACGCACGCTTCCACTCCTACACTTTGCGCGCCCCGCTCGCCCGCCGCGCTGCCCCGGCTGAACAGCATCACAGCACTCGGGCGGGAGGTGCCCGGCGGTCCCAGCCTCGGCTGGCGCCCGGGCGCGCGATGTCCCGGCCCACCCCCCCCAGGCTCGCTAAGCACTTTAGGGGCTGCACGGCACGCACCGCTGCTGACACACCTGCCACGAAATCCCGCGCCGCGGCCGGACGAGGCCCGGTCACAACAGTTGCTGGCTTGTCAGATCCCGCATCTAGGCTGTCGCAGAGATCGATCAAGGAGTAGGGCAGTGCGGATAGAGCGTCACCAGGTGGGCGGAGCCGTCGTGTCGGCGGCACACGAGGACTTCACGAACCGTATCGGGCGTCAGGTACATTCCATGTCGCGGGCCGGTCGAATAGCCACCTACGAATGGCAGTTGATCGCCGACGAGTTCCTCGACTACCTGGGCGCCCTCTCTGTCGAGACACCCGACCTCGATACCCCGGAGGCCAAGGCCGTCCTCAAGGACGCCGCCGAAGCCGCAGCCGGCGCCGTCGCCTACGCCGCCTACCACCCGCACTGCAGCTTCCAGGTTTTCCTGGAGTACGTGAACTTCGGCATGAGCTACGACCCGGGCGAGGATGCCCCCGAGGAGAGCATCACGACGGGGGAGTGGATCAACGCGCTCTGTCTGTCAGTCCTCAGGGACAAAGCCAAGTGGCACGGCGAGGCCTTCCACTTCGCCCGGCAGAAGTTCGCCGAGCAGGTGCAGGGAACGCCCATCGGTGAGCTCGCCACAGGACTGATGGCCGTGGTCCTGGACGACACCGGCGACGACGCGGAGTACCCGCCGAGCGCGCAGGCCAAGCTCGCCGCCGTCGACGCGGCCCTGGACCGCATCCGTACCCGCGCCGGGGAGACCGGCGAGCCGCTCCTGGACCGGCCGGACAGCGCGGCGCTGCGCACGCTGCGCGCCCTGGCCGCCGAGGACCGGGGCGCCTTCGATGCCGCGCTGGGCGACCTCCTGGTCAGGCACACCACCCTGCACGGCCCCACGGCCTCCCCGAGCACCCTTCTCCCGCTTGTCCCCATCGCCCTCGCCGCGCTCGCATACCGGACCCTTGGGTGGGCGCCTGCCGTCAGCTCCGACTACCTCCCGCACGCACTGATCACCGGCTTCGAGACCGGAGGGCCGAGGGTCGCGGGGTTCGGCCGGGACCGACGGCCGGACGCGGTGGCCGCGCTCGCCGCGGGCCCGCTGGTGGTGGAGCGGCCGGCCTTCGACTGGACGGTGGGCCCGCAGATCGAGGCCAGGTACGAGGAAGACCTTCGGGAGGCCTTCACCTCCGTCGACGGACAGCCCCTCGCTGTCTGGCGCCTCGGCTGGGTCATGGACGATCAGGAGCGCCTCTTCAAGTGGCGTGCGGGGAACCCCGGCGGGGTCACGGACGCCCAGCTCGCCGGCCTTCGTCTGGCCTCCCAGCTGGGGGCGGCCCTGTTCCGCATCGCCCTGGCGGAGCCGGGCACCGAGGTCGAGGTGACCATCGACGGCCGCAACCTGCGCTACCCGGCCGAGCGGAAGGATGAAGTCGGCGCCCACAACTGGCAGAAGGCCACTGCCTTCGCCTTGATCACCGGGGCACGCGAGGACCTCGTCCCACTGGTGCTCACTGGCCCTGCCTTCGCCCGCCCTGACGGCTCCGCCTTCAGCGCGTACCGCGAAGCCCTTCACGCCTACCTGAAGGGCACTGATCCCGAACAGGCCGCGCAGCGCGCGCTGCAGCAGGCCGAGAAGGCCAAGGACTGGGGCTTCGCCATGCCGCCGGCCGTGCTGCTGTCGCAGCTCGTGGAGGGCGACGAGGAGAGCTTCAACCTGGCCCTGGCCGACGCGCTCGAAGCCCACCGCTCCTACTACCAGGTCGCCGACCGCGCCGACGATCCGGATGCTTCCGTCAACCTCGACGTACTCGCCCTGGCTTGCCACGCCCGCCGCCGAGGTTGGAACATTCGCGTCGAATCCCCCTACCTTCCGCAGAGTCTGCTGCGGGTCGCCGACCCCTTCTAGGGGCTGATCCGCAGCAGGACACTCCATGCCCGGGTCGACGGCGATATCGGCGTCGACCGGGCAGCGAGGCCAGGAACCGGCTGGAAGAGGGCTTCTCGCCCCCTGCCCCGAGAGTCGCCGGACCAGCTGGGATTCTCAGCTCCCCCATGCGTTGCCCAAGAACCCGGGAACGGAAGCTGTGGCCCGCTCAGTTGCCCGCCGAAGGGGGCGCTCGAAGAGGCCCGACGGGTACAGCGGCAGCTGAAGGGCCACTTCCGGAAGAAGGACGGGGTGCGCAAGGGTGTCGGCGAGCTGGTCGAGGGGCATGGTGGGGCGGCGCGCGATCCCGGCGGCCGTGGCCTTCTTGTACAGCTCCCTGGTGAGCTCGGTGCTCCGCTCGCGGACGCCGGGTGATCCGGCGGCCCATGTCCGACGTGTTGGAGCGGGTGCACTGCTCTTGGTCCTGGTAGGGACGGCAGGCAGCCGTCGGGAACCGTGCTCGGACCACGGCTGCTCCCTCCTGGGAGCGGTCTTCGCCCACTCGATATTCGGGTGGTGTTCGGGTGGCTGCGCACGGCAGAGTGGCACGGTGACTGAGCTGTGGGCGCAAACCCTGACCTGGACAGACGTGGATCCGCTGCGGCATCCATTCGAGCTGGATGACGATGCGGCGAAGGAGCTGACCGGTCTTGTGACCCCCTTGCTTCCCGACGCCGATGTTGCAGAAGAAGAACGGTGGCGTTCGCTGCATCCGGTCAGCGACTTCCTGGTGGGCCGGTACGGACGGTGGGCCTGCGGGTGGAATTGGTCAGTGGGGGAGGGCGACATCGACGGCGGGGTTGTCGAGGTGTGGTGCTGTGCCTCCCACTCCGTGACGACGAAGGAGGCGACCGCTCCGCTCGTGGCCGCGGCCCTGCTCGAATGGCGTGACTGGCTTGAGGAACTGGCGGAGCGCTTCTGCGCCCTGGCTCCCGCGGCGCAGTCCGCAGGACAGGCGGTGGACCCCTGGCACTGGGAGCGGGCGTGCACGCGTCTGGTCACCGCGGTGGCCGACCGGACCCAGGCCGATAGCGGCTGGTACACGCACTGCATGCAGGTTCTTGGGTGGTTCCTCGCCTACAACGGCATTGACGAGGAGCGTGCCCGGGAGATCGTGAAGACTGCGGTCGGCGGCCGGTTCGACAGTTGGATCGCACCGGACGCCAGGGTGGTCGACGCGGTGAGTTCGGGGTTCGCCCGGACCATCGGCAAAAGCCGATGAGCCCCGGGATCGACCGCCAGAACGACGCCCTCGCCGACTGGCTGCGCATCCGTACCAGGATCTCCTGGCCGCGCTGGAGCGGTGAGCCCCCCGTCGCCGCCGAGCCGCCGTCTTCTGACGGCTTCCGGAACTTCTTCACCACGACACGCGGCGGCCACGACGCCGAAGGGACCATGCGGGTCCTGACCGCTCTCGACCGGGCTCTCTCCGACGCGCAGCAGGGCGCCGAGCTGACCTTTCCCCTCATGGCGAACTGGCAGCGGACCGTGCTGCACCGCAAAGTCGTCGCCTTCCGCACGATGCCGGCCTTCGCGAAGGGCGGACGCGAGCGCTACGGCCTCGCGCCGGACACGCCCGCACGGTTTGAGCACTGCCTGGCCGGCAGCACCAGTCGGGACGTGCTCCTCCCCTCGCGCGCCGCCCGGACCTACCTCGACGTCCTCTTCTTCCATCCGTTCGAAGACGGAAACGCCCGCGCAGCCATGCTGGCGTTGGCCTTCGTCCTGGCCAGAGAAGGCGCCTTGCTGGTCGACGTGCACCCGCTGCAAGCCACCCGCTGGGCCGACGACGCCGACGGCGCGGCCGATCTGGCAGAGCTGCTCGGCATCCTGATCACCGCGGCTGCGCGCCGCCCGTTCCACGGCAGCCGGTCATGACCGGACGCGACGTCCTACTGAACGAACTCGCCCAAGGGCTGCGCCCGATGTCGCAGGGCATCGAGTGGTTCGACGGCCTCAACCCGCTGGAGCAGTCCGAGACGCTGCTCTTCTTGCGTCACCACTGCATCCAGGCTCGCGCCGTCACCGAGGACGGACCGGAGGGCATCCGCCGTGCCGGACTGCGCCCGACGCATACGCCGGCGGTTCTGATCACCTGCGGCCCGGTCTACCAGCAACTGGGGAAGATCGCCAGCCTCGCCCCGCTCGACGAACGCCGCAAGGCGTTCCGTCTGTTGGTCGCGGTACTTGCGATCGCCGACGAACGGCGCCGCGAACGCTTCTGCTCCGACAGATGCGGGCACTGGTGGCACAAGCTGTCTGCCGCTGATCGCACGTGATCAATCAGAGCGAACCGGCTTACCGGATTCCGGAGACACGGCAGCCTGTGCCGCCGTACTCATGTCTCCGCTGACGGTGCAGGGGTGGTGCATCACGCCGGGGCACGGTTGCTGGCGGATTTCGCCATGCCACTGGGGTGACAAGCGCGTACTTCACTGCGCTCAGGCCGCTTCGACATCGCCGGCACGTCGTTGGCTGTGACGCGAGGCTGAGCATCGAGGCCCCACATTGTTGTAGGTCGTCCCGGAGGCAGGCGGCCAGTTTCCGCGCGCGTGCAGCCTGGGTATAGTCCCCAAGCCTCTTGAACTGTGCGCTGGTTGGCGACACGTCGTGCGTCAGAGCTGATCCCGTCGCAGCTGTACGTATGTCCGCTCGCCGTGGGCATCCGCGATATCGATGGTGATGCTCTTCCACTCTTCGACAGGATCCTCCGGCACCTCACCCGTTTGGTACTCGGCCTCCGCCAGTAGCTCCTCGGTCACCCGTACGCCTGTGAGGCGCTCGGCCAGCGCGAACACCGCCGCCTTCGTGTCCACGTCGGGATCTTCGTCACCCATTGGGTTGAGACCGACCTCCCTCATCACGGCGTTCAGCTCATCGGGCGTGCTGCCGGTCCTGTTCGCCAGCCACTCGAAGGTGGTCCGCAACTCCCCGTCTTCGTACCAGTGGAAGAAGTCCATGGGCTTTCCCCCGTTGCTGGAATGCGAGACAGCCCGCGTTCCGGTGGACAGGGCCTCCATGATGCTTGGCCGTGTTCCCAGATCACCGCCGAACTCCAGAGCGAGGGTCCAATCCCCTCCCTCGCCAGGCACAGTGAACGCTCCCGCCAGGAACGACTCGGGTGAGTACTCGTATCCGAACAAGATCTCCGGTGTGCTGCTCCATCAGTTCGCCGATCCCCTCACACATACCGCGCGGCTCGGCCCCTGCCGCTCTGAGTAGCTCCGCGGACGAGACTCCCTGCACCAGCGTCAGCGTGTACCCCATCTCCAGCGCGTAGTTGAACAGCGATGACGAGGAACGAATCCAGCCGTAATCGGCTGCGGTAGCTGAGGTCATGTAGTGCATCGTGCCAGCGCCCACTGACATCTTGTGTTGTCAGTGTCGTGCGCAGAGCAGATGTCAGCGACCTTTCGCTACGCGACGCGCTGTTCGACGCGACACGTCCAGCTGTCCTCACGCCCCACGGCGGGACTGCGCGAGGTCCATCCGTGCCAACGGATGACACGCCGTCGATCGCCATTAGCCTTGTACTCACCTGGGGAGAGCCGCTGCTGAGGGCCACTCTCCGGGACGGGGGAAGTAATCTTCCTGAATTGGAATAGATGACCGGAATGCATCATGTGACCTGCCTCATGCCGATAGGTCTTTGGGTAAGACCAGGTGCCTACGTTACGTTCATCAAACACGCACCGGTTGAGCCTGACCAGTCCGACTGGGCGTGTAGACAAGGCAATTCGCACGGGGGCGGAGCCAGGCGCGGTTCGGGGCCGAGAGTGTCTAAGCCGAGGGCTCCACGAACAGGTACCTGATCTCCGCACCCCTTTGTGACATCAAGGCGTGGTACGACGGTCTGCCCCTGGTGCTGGAAGACTCCTCTGGCTGCCGCCGGCCTGGGCGGCGACCTGCTCACCATCTGGCAGCTCTTCCACTGACGAGTCCTGAGCTCTGACTGAACGGGTGGGCCGAAGCCCTGGGCGCGGCCCACCCCCCGTTACCTAATGGGACCTGAAGCCGACGGATCGCTACCCGTTACCCGGTCCTGCGAGACCTCGAAAAAGAGCGCGGCCGCTGGCTTCACCTCGACGGTGATCAGCTGACGTCCGGTGAGCCAACATGCCAGGGCCTTGAGTCCCAAGCAGAGCTGGCCTCGGGCATCAGCCAACCGCCTCCGAGGAACGCGACCGTGAGGGTGCCAGACGCCGGGGTCACTCCTGAAAGACACCCGAGGCCCTGACCTCCAGAAAGAGACCGGAGGGCTCCGACGTCCGCCGCCCTCACGGCCGCTGCCGCGCGGATGATCGAATGTCCGTGGTCCGAGCCCGCCGCAGGGTGCACCTCTCACCTCACCGGGACGCCTCCGAGCTCCTGCGTAGACCGAGGCCCCTGCGGTCAGCTGGGGTCACGAACGACTAATCGGATGATGGGCCCAGAGCCCTTCCATTAGGGAGTCGCGTGCCTCCGCGCAGGTCTTTGACCAGCGGATATGCACATAGGACAGAAGAACAAGGGGGACGCCCGTGAAGGTGTTCTGCGGGATCGACTGGGCCAGCGACCACCACGACGTTGCCGTGGTCGACGGCGACGGCAAGCTCCTCGGGCGGGCCCGGATCGGAGATGACGCGGCGGGCCTGCAGCAGCTGCTCGACCTCCTGGCCGAGCACGGCGATGGCCCTGGCGAGCGGATACCGGTGGCGATCGAGACCTCCCGCGGCCTGCTGGTCGCCGCTCTGCGCGCGACCGGCCGGCCCGTCTACGCTGTCAACCCGATGGCCGCCGCCCGCTACCGCGAGCGGCACAGCGTCTCACGCAAGAAGTCCGACCACCTCGACGCGATGGTGCTGGCCAACATCCTGCGTACCGACGCCGACGCCCACCGCTCGCTGCCAGCCGACAGCGAGCTCGTCCAAGCCATAGCCGTCCTGGCCCGCGCCCAGCAGGACGCCGTCTGGGACCGGACCCAGGCCGGCAACAAGCTCCGCTCCCACCTGCGCGAGTACTTCCCCGGCTACCTCACCGCCGTCCAACCGATCACCGGCGGCTTCAACTCGCCGCTGGCCCGCACCCTGCTGGCCACCGCACCCACCCCCGGCCAGGCCGCCAGCCTCACCCGCACCCAGCTGAAGGCCGTGCTCAAGCGCGCTGGCCGACAGCGAGGCATCGAGGCCGAGGTCGAGCGCCTCCACGCCGCCCTGCGCGTTCCGCAGATGCGCCAGCTCCCGCAGGTCGAGACCGCGATGGGCCGCCAGGCCCTGGCCCTGCTGGGCAAATTCGAGGCCGCCTGCAACGCCGCGGACGACCTGGCCGAAGCCTCGGTCGAGCTTTTCGAACGGCACCCCGATGCCGCGGTCATCACCAGCTTCCCCGGCCTCGGCGCGCTCAGCGGCGCCCGGGTGCTCGCCGAGATCGGCGACGACCGCTCCCGTTTCGCCGATGCCAAGGCCCTCAAGGCCTACGCCGGATCGGCGCCCGTCACCCGCGCTTCCGGCAAGAGCCACGCGGTCATGGTCCGCCGAGTCAAGAATCAGCGGCTCGCCGCGGTCGGCTACGTCTGGGCCTTCGCCTCCCTCACCGCCTCGCCCGGCGCCAGGGCCCACTACGACCGCCGACGCAAGGCCGGCGACCGCCACAGCTCCGCCCAGAGAAACCTCTACAACCGGCTCCTCGGCTGCCTCCACCACTGCCTCACCACCGGCAGGCCCTACAGCGAGAGCACCGCTTTCCCAGCCCCGCCCAAGCTCGAACTGGCCATCGCGGCTTGACCCGCTAACCCCATCGGATGTCTTCTTGGTGGCCCCGCCCCCCAGGGGGCCTTGCCTACCGTGAACCCGAGAGGACATGAGACGTGAACACTCCTTCAGCCACACCGCGTTCCGCCGAAGAACAGCAGAAGCCGGGATGGTTTCTGACTGCGTCTTTCATCGGTGTGGTATCCGCCGTACTCCGTCATGCTGACGTCTGGTCCTGGTGGGCTCTGCTGTGGGCGCCGTTGTTGGTACTCGCCGTCGTCTCCACGGTGCACGAGTGGCGGCTGTTAGCCCGTAGTCGATGGCGCATGGGCCCCCTGGAATGGGGATTCCTCGGCGTCTCCCACATCGGCTTTGCCGCCGCCCTTACGACTATCTGGCTTGCCGCACACTGACGATTCGCCCGCTCCAGCGCCGCCCTGCCGGGCAACTGGTGGCGGTGTCGTCGCTCATGGTGGTCCTCACCTGTGGTGGTTCCGGTCACCGACAGCCGGTGGTGGCGGTGGCTTCGTCGTACGCGGCGAGGGTGCGGTACGGGGTGGAGCCGCCGACGTCGAAGCGGGCGGCGATGGTGATGACCGGGCCGGGCCTTCTCCCGGGTGCCGACCTTCTCGACGTAGATGCGCACGCACTCAGCTTCCTTGAGGGCGCGGACCTGTACGGTATGCACGCCGACGCCCGCACCCTCTACCCGGCCATGACCCCCGCCCGGCAGGAGAGCCACCTCCACCTGCCGTTGGACGAGCTCGAAGACCCCCACCCGGCAGGCCTGGGCCCCGTGCGCAGCGATACCGAGCGCCTGGCCGGCGCCGTTGCCGCGTACGGCCGCCGACTGGAGGGCGACGGCGACGACGTCATGGTCACCGAGCAGCTCACCCGCCTCCCGGCGCAGCCGGCCCACGCCCCGTGGCGGCAGCGCCGGTACGGGCACCTGCCCGCACAGCGCGCCGAGCGGTAGGCCGCCGAGTACGAGCGACCCTTTCCCGTCGACTGACGGACCGGACGGTGACGGACGCACTGACCCGCCGGATACACCAGGAATGCACCCAGTGCGCCCGCCCGACCATCATCGACGCGAACCTCTGCGACCGCTGCGCCGACCGGCCCACATGCGAAGCGGGCTGCTGCCGCAGCGCCGATCACGGCGGCCGATGCCACTCCTGTACCAACCTCGACCCCGCCACCGCCCACCCCGCGGACGACGGGATCTGCCCGGGCCGCTAAGCCGTGTGCGGCCGACCGGTGCCACAGGGCCTGTGCGGCCGCTGCCGAATCGCAGCCGAAGAAGCAGGTCCGCTGCGGTGACGACGCCAGCCGCGGACGTGTAGACCCCTGACAGATGTCACCGGTCAACCATGCAGGCGGCGTGAAGATTGATTACATACGGCACTGCCGTGTCGCAGCGCATGCCATGAGGCTCGGACTCATGGCAGCGAATGACTACAAGAATGACATCGCGATCGATGTTCGTGATGGGCGCAGAACATACGGGGGTGGGTAGCCGGTCCAAGTACGAGGCAGTGCGAGGTGTCAGTCTGGAAGTCCACCGGGGCGAGGTGTTCGCTCTGCTCGGGACGAACGGAGCGGGCAAGACCTCGACGGTGGAGCTGATGGAAGGCCTGGCGCCGGCGGACAGCGGACAGGTGCGCATCCTGGGTTACGACCCGTACCGCCAGCGCGCCGAAGTCCGCCCCTTGACCGGGAAGGGGCGCGTGGTCGTCAAAGGCACCGACATCGAGGTCATTGCCAACCAGCCCTCCCGTATCAGCTTTGGCCTCCCCTCAGGTCTGCATCCCGAGTCCCTGCCGCCGCTGTCGGGCACCACGCACCGGGCGAACCACGGGCAGGCGAGGGCACATCGGCCTGATGTTGCGGTGCTGGACCTGCAGATGCCCGGTCACGACTGCATCGAGGTCGCACGGACGCTCCACAAAAGCGAGCTCGACGGCTGCCGCACCGTGATCCTCACCTGTTACGGCCGGCCGGGACACCTGAAGGGGGCGTTGGAAGCCGGCGTCTACGGGTTCCTGCCGAAGACCGTCTCCGCGCACGATCTCGCAAACATCATCCGCACCGTCCACGCAGGCCGCCGCTATATCGCTTCGGAACTCGCGGCCGACGCCATCAGCGACGGGGACTGCCCAGTGACGCCCCGGGAGACGGACGTGCTGAGCCTGGCAGCCGATGGCGCATCGATCGTCAAGGTCGCGGAGCAAGTGGGGTTGTCGGCGGGGCCGTCCGCAACCACATCTCGTCCGCGGTCTGCAAGCTCGGCGCCGACAACAGCCACGAGGCAGCCCGGACAGCAAAGCAGCATGGCTGATCTGACAGCATCTCGGCCCAGGCCACAACCCCATGCGGGGCCAGAGCCGGCCCCATGGCCCACAGAACTCAAAAGGCGGCGCGTGTCACGGCGACATCGAACGCTGGGAGGAGTACTGGCTACGCACGGCCGCAGAACTGTCAGCCGCTCCCACACACGGGCACCCCGCGACGGGTCACCAGGAGAAGACACCACTCGGTCCCACGCCGGCCTCGAGGTCCGCAGTCGTGGCGCCGACCTCCGTGCGATACGGCCGCCGCAGAAGGGGCCGGAGACGGACAACCAGTCGGGCCGGATCGGCGCTGGCAGGGCCGGCGACGGTACTCGTCCTGGTGGCAGGCAGCTGGGCCCTGGCCACGGGCCTGCGGGTCAAGAGGAGTACGCATGGTGCATGACGACACCCGCAGCCACGTCCACGCCGGTGCGATGCCCCGGCGATCGGCCCTGGCCTGGTCGAAGACCATGATCCGCGATCTCGCTGCCTGGCTGGCGCGCAAGCCTGTCGCGCTGTCCGGCGCGCACCGCTCAATACCGCACTCCGCCGATTCCCGCACCATCATCTGGGCGGTCACAGCGGCCGACCTCGTCACCAGTGCCGTCGTGGACGCAATGGTTCCTCATGCCTACCGCCCGCTTCACCTGGTCTGGGTGGTCTTCTCCCTCGTCATGACCGGGGGATTCTGCGCAATGACCATGCGTACCCCCCCACCTGGTCGACGACCGCACGCTGCACCTGCGCACCGGCCCCTTCCGTGCCCTTGTCATTCCGATCAATCAAATCCACTCCGTGCGCGCTGCGCACGGCCTGACGCAGAGCCATGGGCTGCGCCGGTCACTGGACCAGGACGACGCCGTGGCCTGCTCGGTCAGCAGCGCCACCACCATGGCCCTCGAACTCACCGAGCCCCTACCGGTGCAGCTCCGGAACGGTGAGCCGGTCATGGCTCGCCGCGTCTACTTCACCGCCGACCAGCCGGCCGCGGCCGTTGAACTCATCCGGAGCGCGATGCGCGGAGACGGTCAGCCGTGACGGGTCCATACCGCCGTCCCCGGGAGCGAGCCTCTGGAGAGGCAAGAAGGGAGAAGGATGAACACGCTCGCCCGGTCCGTACCGGCCGCAGATGACACGAGGTTCCAGGAGGCGAATGCCTTCGCGCTCTACCAGATCGTCTATGCCGTCAGGCCGGCAAGCGAGACCGAGCGCGCGCCTGCCTCACAGCACCGGGATCTCGAAGCTCTGCTGGCACAGGCCGTGCCTCACCGCTACACCGAGTACAGCGTGCCCGTATGGTCTGCGACGGAGGGCGGTCTGGTCGTCGAGCTGAGCACTGCGCGTGTCCGTCTCGACTCGAACCGGCTCGTGCGCACGAGTGACGACGCACAGCGGGGACATGTGCGCATCTCAGCGGCCCGCCCCATGCTCTCGCCCGGGTTCTTCCTCGTCGACGGATCGCGGCCGCTTCCTCCAGAAGCCCAGGTCTTGCGGGTGTACCTCCATGTCGAGCTCCGCTTCTGCCCTGCGCCATCGACTCCGGAGGAGCAGCGGGGGGTGCCCGCGACTCTTCTCCGCGGACAAGAGTCGGAGCGGTCAGGAGCAACACCAGGCGGCGGCTGAGCAGCACGCCGAGGCGGTCCGCCGCATCAGGGACGGCATCGCGCAGTCCGCGCAGAAGTGCCGCACGGCGCTCCGGCTGGCCGGCACCAGCCGGAAGGAGGCACCGGCACTCACGCCCGCACCGCCGGAGTCGACACCGCACCTCCGCATTCACCAGCCGCCCCTCCCGGGCCACGAACGGGGAGCCCGTCTGCCGTCCGCATAGCCGGAGCGGGCGGGCGAAGGCTCAGTCCGAGACGGAGACGATGCCCGGGCAGAGACCGAGAACGGGACCGGCGAATCCCTTCGGGATCCAGGGAGCACACCAGAGGGACCTCACGCTCGGGCTACGGAAATCACCAGCCAGGCATCCACAGGGTGGCTGCTCCCTGCGCTGCACTCCGGTACTCGCCTCGCCAACTGGGCTGAGGGGGCCGATGGCGAGTGCGTTGTGGCCGTGCATCGCAACAGGCAGCACAGTGGCTGGGACCGTCCGTCGTGCGGAGTAGCGCCCGTACAGCGCATTCCGCGTGCCGCTTCCGTTGGGCGTACCTTCTGCGGCTGATGCTTCACCGGGCGAGGGCGACGGTGCGCTCCCACGATCCCCGGCACGCAGGACGGACCAACGGTCCTGCTCCCCGCACCGCGTGGATGACCCCCGTGGGGATGCACCTCCGCCTCCCGGTGTTCCTTTGCGTGATCGCTGCCAGCGCCGGAGGACGGGGGCCATCCCCACAGGGCGGCAGCCCAAGGACACGGACGCCGGGGCCCCGTCGATGCTCCGTGCATCGGTCCTGGTCAGAGGTACCCCCTCCGGCAGTGCGATTGGGGGTCCCATTAATCTGAGCCAAGCACGCAGGGCGAACAAGAAGGACGGCACCTTCTCCACCGTGAGCCAGACGATCACGTGGACCGAGCGCATCCCCGCGGAATCGAAGTAGCGACACCATGAACCATCGCATCCGGGCGGCAACGGCCCTCATCGTCCTCACCTGGCCCCTCACCGCGTGCGGCGGTTCCGACGGCGCCGGCCCCTTCGAGCGCTGCGTCCCGGAGGAATCCGCCACGGTGAGCACGGCGGAGCTGGACGGCAGTTACGAGGGCTCCCGCGAGGCCGCCGGCGCGCGGCTGACGCTTACGTCACGGCCGGGCCAGGTCGGCGGCACGCTCACAGCCGAGAACTGGCCGACGGGCGACGCGTTCCGTGACGAGCTGGGCCCGTCCTTCAGCACAACCGGTACGTGGGAGCTCACACGCCCGTCGGGCTCGACGAAGCACCCGCTGCTGCGCCTGCACTTCGACCCCCCGAAGCCGGACCTGCCCACTCCGGACACCATCGACCTGCTGTCCGTCGGCATCGACGCGAAGAGGACGTTCATCTACGACAACGCGGACCCGGACACCTGCCCTGACTTCCGCCTCCAACTGCGCAAGAAGTGACCGGCCTGTGCGGCCGTAGCCGTCGAGACCCGCGACTGAGGCCTGCGCACCACGTATGGTGCGGTCGACGGGTCCAGAACGGTGCGGCAGCAGCCTGCCCGGTCGAGCCGTAGCGCGTCATGAGGAGCACACCCGTCGCACCGACGGGGCCCCGCCACCACAAACTCTCCCAAGTGCTCTGCGTCGCAGTGCGGCCACGGCTCCTCGGCGGGCCACAACAGTGGCCCGCCGATCGAGCTGTCATGCGGCGTCGGAGCCCCCGGGCGGGGGTGCAACCGGGTCGCCGGGCGTGCCAACGGAGCCAGTTGAGGGAAGACCGCCGTGACGTTGACCGGCCGGGGCGGGGCGGGTGGTGCGGATGAAGCTCATGGCACCGGTGCTGCCAGCGCCCTTCGACAGCGGGCAGACGGATCTGCAACGCTCATACCGCGCCGGCCCCGTCCTGTTCTCTCCAGTACCTCCTGCTACCCCAGCTGCACCCGTGTGTCACTTGGAGCCTGCCGGAATGTCATCGCTTCCGGCTTCCCGGGCAGTACCACCCCCTGCCCCTTGCTGCGGCTATGTTGTCTCTTGCTGCGCCGGGGGCAGCGTCCTGCCGATCAGTCGTCGGACACGCCGCTCGCACGGGCGATGCCCTGTACCACCTGCTCGTCCTGCTTGCGCTGGTACTGGGCCTCCGCCACCTTGAAGTCGCAGGTCAGGAGGCGGGCGTGACGGCCTTCCGTGGTACTCACGGTGGCTGTGGGCAGCAGTTTGCGGCGTAGATCGTCTGATCGGGAGGTCGGCTCGCCGGTTCCTGTTTGTGCCGAGGCCGGTCACGCCCCCCGGGGGGGCGTGACCGGCCTGACTTCCAGCGGCGGGATGTCGAGTGGTTGGGGTCAGCCGGGCAGATCACCGGTGTAGCGGTAGATGTTGCCGGCCGAGTTCACGCCCCAGACGGTGCCGTCCACTCCTGCTCCGACGTCGGTGAGCGCGCCGGGGATCTGCACCCAGGGGCTGGAGTCGTTGTTGGTGTAGCGGTAGATGTTCCCGCCGGCGTTCGCCCCCCAGACCGAGGTGCGGGAGCCTGCTGAGATCGCTTTGAGCGCGCCGCTGACCTGCTTCCAGTGGCCGCTTTCCTGGTCGCCGGTGTAGCGGTAGATGTTGCCGGCGGAGTTGACGCCCCATACGGTGCCGTCGGCGGCTGCCCCGATGTCCGTCAAGGCGCCGGGGATCTGCTCCCAGGGATTGGCGTCGTTGTTGGTGTAGCGGTAGATGTTCCCGCCGGCGTTGACGCCCCACACGTTGGTCCTGGACCCGGCCGAGATCCGGACGAGCGCGCCGCTGATCTGCTTCCAGTGGCCGCTTTCCTGGTCGCCGGTGTAGCGGTAGATGTTGCCGGCGGAGTTGACGCCCCATACGGTGCCGTCGGCGGCTGCCCCGATGTCCGTCAAGGCGCCGGGGATCTGCTCCCAGGGATTGGCGTCGTTGTTGGTGTAGCGGTAGATGTTCCCGCCGGCGTTGACGCCCCACACGTTGGTCCTGGACCCGGCCGAGATCCGGACGAGCGCGCCGCTGATCTGCTTCCAGTGGGCCATTTCACCGATTCCTTTCCGTCTGGAATTGCCTGCGTACAGACGCTCCCGCGACGGAACGATTCGGCATTCAGGCGCACTTGCGGGAGGATGTTGCTTTTGTCTGAAAAATCGCGTTTATCGGATGAGGATCGTATGCCTGCTGGACAGGTACGGCTCAACGGTTCGCTAAAGGTGACCTGAACAGAGGTCCCGACTGTGGGTTATTCACGGTTACCACGTTGACGCCGACGGGTACGCGAGAGCGCGGACGGCCGGCAGGGGGTGGGCGACGTGCCGGAGGACGCGGGGTGTGCCTGGTCGACTCGCCTGTTCCTGCTCCCTGTGGCCCGGTGTCCTTCTACGATCCGGCGCATGGATCCCGAGTTGCTGGAACGGATCACCGCGCGGCGCGCGGAACTGGACGAACTCGAAAAGCAGCTGGCCAAGTAGTTGGCGGAGGTGCGGGCCGAACGGGACGAACTGGCCTTCGCCGAACGGGTCCTTGAGCGGGTGAGCGAGCAGATCACCGACGAGCGCGCCTCGGCTGCCCCGGTGCCGGGGCAGGTGGGCGGACGAGCGGGTGGTGCTGATCCGCATCGCGCGCCGGACATGCAGGAGACCATGCTCCCGCCGGACTCAGCGCATCCTCGCCGCCGTGCGGCAGGCCGCTGGACCGGTAATGGCTCGCCAGGTCGGCGAGGTGCTGGGAGTCGACGTCACCGTGCGGGCCAAGTTGGAACCGCTGCGCGGCAGGCCGGTCAGGCTCGTTGACCGCGGCTGGCTGCGCAAACTGCCCGACGGCCGGTTCACCACCCGCCTGTGACCGGGGGGCTATCGCCTGAAGTGATGCGCCGCGGTCGTAACCACGTTGCCCCTGGCGGCCGTTGGATTTGTGTGACGAAAACCAAAGAACGCGCTGAGGACACCTGCCCGCTTGTCTACCAGTGCCGTCTGCCGCTGTCCACGCGGACCGTGAACCACCTCGCCGATCTGCTGCGGCGACACCTGAAGGCGATACGGTCCAGGTGGCGGATCCTGCCGCCCGGACGAATCGCGGTGATCGTCCTGGCCGTGCTGCGCCACGACCAGCGCCTGGCCGACATGGCCGGCGGCAACAACGTGTCCGAGTCCACCGTCTGCCGCTGGCGCGACGAGCTGATTTCCCTGCTCGCCGCACAGGCCCCGCGGTTGGACCGCGCTCTGAAGAACGTTGCCAAGCAGGGCGGGGAGATGGTCCTGATCGACGGCACCCTCATCCCCACTCAGCGCCGCACCGGGAAGGCCGACCGGTGGAACTACTCCGGAAAGCACCACCATCACGGTCTGCACTTCCTCGCCCTGACCGACGAGAGGGGCCGACTGTCTGGATATCCGCCGCCCGGCCCGGCCGCACCCACGACATCACCGCTGCGCGCCACGACCACGTCCTGGCTCACCTGCCCGCCGCCGGCCTCGGCGCCCTCGCCCCTCGGCTTCCGCGGCCTGGACAACGACGTACGCGACCCCGTGATCGTCACCGGCTTCCACGCCAGCCGCGCCCACAAGCTCACACCCGGCCAGAAGACCGCCAACCGAGTCCTTGCCGTCGGACGAGCACCGGTCGAGCACGGCTTCGCCCACCTGAAGAACTGGCGGACCCTCACCAAACTCCGCACCGACCCCGCCCACGCGACCCGCCTCCTGCGGGCCTTGCTCGTTCTGACGGACCTCGAAGTCAACCGCTGACGGACGATCTACTCCGCAGACAGTCGCCGACGACCAGCGTGAGAACCCCGTACACCGGTCACACCAGCCCTTTGGCCTGTGACTTCAAGTTGGCGGAGGCTCACTGCTGGCCATCGAGCCTGTCCCGCAGTGCGCGCAGCCTGTCCGGGTCGTCCGCGACGTCCGGGGGCACCAGGGACATTGCAACTCTCACCACCCCAACCTGCGCTGGGGCAACGCCAATGCCCGCCACCCCGACATACTCGCCGCACAACACCGAGAACGCGCCCGCATCCGCAGCGAGAAAGGCATCCGCTGGGGAGGACGCCGATCCTCGAGCCGGTGGCCTGAGCCGTCCTGCGCATGCGGCAGCACACCACACATTTCTCCCGGATCACCGCCTCGGGCGGCTGCCGTCGCCGTCGGGGGTTTCGGCGAATTCGGCGCGCAACTGGTTACGGGTGCTCACCAGAATCCGCCCGAGCATGTTCTTGCCGTTCCCGGTCCTGCCCCGACCCCAGTAGTGATCGGTGGTGGTGTCTTCGACGATCTCTTCGTCACCGGTGGACAGCAGAATGGCACGGATATCGGCATGCTCGCGGAACTTGGCTGCCACCGCACGGCGCATCACGTCGTCCTTGACTCGCTCCCAGTCCCTCCGTAGAGGTTTGGACGAGTCACGGCCCAGCTCCGCTGCCCGCAGCGGCGTGCGTGCACGCCGGATGAGATCCGCGTGGCGGGTGCCCTTGAACTTCTGCGCCTGGAAGTAGTGCTCCGAGGTTGGCCACCAGAGCCCGTCGAGGTCAAAGCCGTGCTCGGAGAAGTTCGAGAAGCACCCATAAGGGACTTCGTTGGCGCCATAGAAGTAAATCGTCACGGAAACCTCACGGGTGTTACGGAAACCCGCACCGTGTCAGGCATACCCCAGCCCCCGCTACCAATTTTTCTTCGCCAGGTTCAACCCTTCACCACACGAACGACCCGGTGAACCTTCCCGGTCAGAGCACTACAGAGCTCAGCCCAGCGCCGCGGCGTCGTAGTGGGTCATCTGCTCGGAGCGATCGCCGGCTACGTGGCGCTGACGGCGGCAGGCGGCGGCGTGTGGGTCGCCGCCCTCGCCGCCGGACTGACCATGGCGATGACCACGGTCGCCCGTACCTCGCAGGCAGCGGGCCGGGCTGCGCCACCGCCGTCGTGATCGTGCTCCAGGTGCCCCAGCCGCTCCGCTTCGTTCCTCTGCTGCGCGGCTCCACGATCCTCGTCCTGACGGGCTGCGCCGCCGCGCGGGTACGCCGCGGGGCACCGAGGTATCCCGCGTACTGGTGGTAGCCGGCCGGACGCCGCCGGACCAACGCGCTCTCCGCGCCTGTTGATCTCGACCGCACCCGGTGAACGAGAGCCGCGGGCCGCTTTCTAGGCTGACCCCATGTCCGACGAGTCACCTCTCATCCGTAGCCTGCGGGCCGCTGTCGCCGCCGCCCCCGAAGACGTGCCCCTGCGGCTGCACTTCACCGAACTGCTCCTCGCGGAGGGGAGGCACGACGAAGCCGTCACGCAAGCCGCGGTCGCGCTGCAGCACGCGCCGGGCGACGAAGCCGTACGGGACCTGATGGTCCGAGCCATGCAACTGCCCACGGTCGACACGCCCCTGTCCACAGCCACCACAACGCCGCCCCCGTCCGCGCCCACCACGACCCCGCCCCAGGCCGCCGCGTCCGCCGCCCCCTCACCCGCCACGGACGGCACCCAACCCCCCGCCTTCGACTGGGCCGCCGCCGAGCAGGAAGTCGCCGACGTCGTCGGCCCCCGCTACGCCGCCGACCCCACCGATCCCACTGACCCCGCCGCCCCCGCCGACGCGGGCGATGCCACCGCGGCCCCGCTGACCGCGGACGGCAGCGGCGACCCGGCCGACGTGTCCGCCTGGGACATCGACGCCCCCGGCGACGTACGCCTCGCCGACGTCGGCGGGATGCAGCAGGTCAAGGACCGGCTCGAAGCCGCCTTCCTCGCCCCGATGCGCAACCCCGAACTCCGCAAGCTGTACGGCAAGTCGCTCCGCGGCGGCCTGCTCCTCTACGGCCCGCCCGGCTGCGGCAAGACGTTCATCGCGCGGGCCGTCGCCGGCGAACTCGGTGCCGGCTTCATGTCGGTCTCGCTCTCCGACATCCTCGACATGTACATCGGCACCTCGGAGAAGAACGTCCACGACATCTTCGAGGCCGCCCGCCGCCAGGCGCCGTGCGTGGTCTTCCTCGACGAGCTGGACGCGCTCGGCGCCAAGCGCTCGCGCACGCACCACGGCGGTCTGCGCAATGTCGTCAACCAGCTCCTCACCGAGCTCGACGGCATCAACGCCGCACAGAACGAAGGCGTCTTCGTGCTCGCCGCGACCAACGTCCCCTGGGACGTGGACCTCGCCCTGCGCCGCCCCGGCCGCCTGGACCGCACCCTGCTCGTGCTGCCGCCCGACACCCCGGCCCGGGAGGCGATCCTCCGCTACCACCTGCGCGACCGCCCCATCGAGTCCGTCGATCTTGGCAAGATCGTCAAGGTCACCGAGGACTTCTCGGGCGCCGATCTCGCCCATGTCTGCGAGAGCGCGGCCGAGTACGCGCTCCTGGACTCCGCCCGTTCCGGCACCGTCCGCATGATCGGCACCAAGGACCTCCTGAACGCGGCCAAGCAGATCAAGCCGTCCAGCGAATCTTGGTTCGCCTCCGCCCGTAACGTCGCCATGTTCGCCAACGACGGCGGTATGTACGACGACCTGGTCGCCTACCTGAAGAAGAAGCGCAAGCTGTGAGTGGAACATCCTTGCACCCACGGGTCGAACAGGCCCTCGAGTTCTACGGCATGAATCGGCGCGAGGAGGCCCTCGCCCTCCTCGACCGGCGTCTCGCCGAGGCACCCGACGACCACGAGGCGTGGACCGCGCGCGCCCGCTGTCTCACCGCCCTCGGCCGCAACGAGGAGGGGCTCGACGCCGCCGACCAGGCGCTGAAGCTCGAACCCGAGCTCGCCGACGGGCACTTCATGCGCGGATTCGCCCTGCGCAGGATGAGTCGGCTGCCCGAGGCCGAGCAGTCGCAGCGCGAGGCCATCCGCCTCGCGCCGCAACACTGGGGCCCACGTGCCCAGCGCGCCGAGATGCTGATCTTCGTGGGGACGAAGGAGGAGGCACTCCAAGAGGCACAGGAGGCCGTACGGCTCGGCCCCGACGTCGTCGACACGTGGCACACCATGTACAAGGTCGCCGCGTTCAACAGCCGCTCCGACCTGGTGCAGGAGTCCGTGCAGCAGCTCCTGCGCATCGACCCGACCGACCAGCTCGCCGTCACCGAGGTCACCGGGCGCGAGGCCCGCAAGCCCGGCACGTCCGCCGCCCGGGCCGCCGACCTCTACGCCGGCGCACTCGCCACCGCCCCCGACTCCGAGTCGCTCCGCTCCGACCTCGACAGGGCCGTCTACCGGATGCTGCGCGGCACCCGATGGCTCGCCCTGCTCTGTCTGGTCATGGCCGCCGTCACCATCGACGTCTTCCCCACCGGGGGAGAGGCGAAGGAGCTGCCCGTTCATCTCGGCACCCGGCTGTGGGCGCTCACCCTGATGGCCGTGGTGTGGGGCTTCGGCGCCTGGCGCCGCTACCGGCGGCTGCGGACCGGGGCACAGCTCACCGTGTTCGCGCTGGTGCGCCGCTCACTCTGGTCCAGGGTCGTGCTCGGCCAGGCCACCTGGGCCACCCTGTGCGCGCTGCTGCTCGTGGCCCTTCCGTGGAGCGAGCGCACCGTCCCTCAGGTCCTGTTCTGGCTGGCACTCGTACCGAACCTGCTCAGCATCACCCACGACCGGGACAAGGTCTGATGAGCCGGGCCCTGCAACACGCCGACGCCCTCTTCGACCTGGGACGCTACGAGCAGGCCGCCGCACTCGCCGCCCAGCACCTCGCCGCCGACCCCGACGACGCCACCGCACTCGTGCTGCTCGCCCGCTGCCGGCACCGCCTCGGCGACGAGCAGCAGGCGCTCACCACCGTCGAACAGGCCCTGCGCGTCGCTCCCGAGTCGGTGAGCGCCTGGCTGATGCACACTCACGTCCTGCTCGCCCTGAAGGAGTACGAGCAGGCCGAGAGCTCCGCCCGGCGCGCCGTCGAACTCGCCCCGCAGTACTGGGGGAGCCACTACACCCTCGGGATCGTCCTCGACCGCGCCGTCCGCGGGAAACGCAAGCGGGCCGCATACGAGTCGGCCCGCACGGCCGCCGCCCTCGCTCCCGAGGAGAGCGACGCGCACTTCCTCGTCGGCCTGACCGCCCACCGCACCGGCAACCACCGCGTCGCCCAGCAGGCCTACGAGACGGCGCTGCGCCTCAACCCGGACAGCAGCGAGGCCCACAACAACCTCTCGCTGCTCCATCTGCTGGCTTTGTTCACGGGTTGTGGTTCTGGCTCAGATCTTGGGGAGTCGTCGCGGAGCGTCATCCCGGCGTTCGATTGCGAGGGTCCCATGAGACCGCCGCGTGTCCTGTCCGTCCCGCCAGTACCCGTCCACGAGCCGAGGAGCCAGCGAGAGGCGGCCGGGGCGGCAGTAATCGATCTTGACGTGCCCAACGTGTGTGGTGTCGAGTTGAAGGTGAGAAGTGGCGCCAGCGCATAGGGGATCGACATGTTCATAGCAGAAGAAGGCGTTTTCGATCCTGTTGAGATGCTGAACCTCTACGACTCGGTCGGCTGGGAGGGCTACACGAGCGACGTCGACAGGCTCTGTCGCGGTCTCGTGAACTCTCACCTCGTCATCACGGCACGAGGTGGATCGGGAACGCTCCTCGGACTGGCCCGGACCATCTCCGACGACGAGCACATCTGCTACGTCCAGGACGTCGTGGTCAATCCGGCGAACCACAGGCAGGGGGTTGGCCGGGCGTTGGTCGAGCACTTGATGCGGCGCTACTCCCACTGCCGATTCTTCCTCCTGTCCACGGACCACGAGGCGTCACCAGAAGGCAAACGCAACCACGCGTTCTACCGGAGCCTGGGCTTCCTGTCCTACGAGGAAAAGGAGATAGCAGGCTTCGGACTGCCAAGGAACCGCCCCGACCTGCGCGATACAGCTCCATAAGTCACATAAGTCAAGAATCTTGAGGAGTTACGGAGTGTTACTGGAGCAGGATCATCTTGCGGAGGAGTTCGAATCCGGCTCGGCCGTAGAGCTGTCTCTTGATCTTCTTGATGCGGTTAACGGCGCCCTCGATGCTGCCGGAGCTCCAGTTGAGAGTGAGCCCGGCTGTCACGGCGTCGAGGTCTCGGAGCAGGTGGAGTGCGAAGCCGGTGAGGCCGGGTAGCTGGCTGGCGTCGACTGCGTCAATCCAGGTGGGGAGCGTGGAGCCGAGGCGGTCGGTGAGTATCTCGCCGAAGTCGCGGACGTGTCCGGCGGCCTTGTCCAGTTCGGGGCAGCGGGCCAGGACATTCTTCAGACCAGCGCGGTCTTCCTCGGTCAGGGTCGTGGGGTGCCGGGTGAGCCAGCCGGTCACCTGCCGTACCGACGGCGGCCGCGGCGGCGCGCCGGCCGGAGTCCCGCGGAGGGTGGCGATGTGGGCGCGGACCATCTGGTAGGTGACCGGCGCGTTGGCGGCAACGAGTTCACTGTGGAGGTGAGTGACGCTGGTGCATCCTTCGGTGAACCGTCGCTCCAGGTAGGGCTTGTAGGGGTCCAGTCTGCTGGGCCGGGGCTGGTTCTCGCGGAGGGTGTCCTGCCAGCGTGCGGCGTTCGCGTACCGGAGCACGGTGTTGAGTCCCCAGCCCAGGTGCCGGGCAGTCGCCCGGCGTGAGTGGCCTTGGGCGAGGAGCTCGTGGACCAGGGCGTGTGCTGCCTTCTTCCGCTCGGCCCGCCGGCCGACGGGCGCCGAGTCGTCCTGCGGCCGATCGGAAGCCCCTCCCGTGGCTTCCGTCAGCATGCCGCTGGGCGAAGGACTGCGCAGGCAATCGCGATGGGCGGCGACGCAGGTCTCCACCGCCCGGCCGAGGCCCTGCCACAGATGGAACCGGTCGGCGACCTGCAGGGCGTCGGGGGCACCGCGCCGGGCGCCCTCGGCGTAGGCGCCTGCCCGGTCCCGGCAGATGATCTCCACGCCGGGGTGGCGGATCAGCCATGCGGCCAACGGCCCGGTTTCACGGGTCGGGAGCACATCGACCACCCGATCGTCTTCGAGGCTGGTCAAGACAGTGGAGTAGGTCTGGCCGCGACGGATCGCAAAGTCGTCCACGCCCAGCACACGCGGCGTGGCGCACCGTGGATCGGGCAATGCCATGACCCTGCGTAACAAGGTCATCCGTCCCGCGCTGAAGCCCAGCTGGGCGGCCAGCCGAGCTCCGGCCCGCCCGGCCAGCGCGAGCCCCACCTGCTCCAGGGCGTGATTGAGCCGCGTGGTGAACCGTGCGTACGGGGCCGCGAGCCGGGAGAACAACTCGGCGAACGTCTGGCGCGGGCAGTCCGCCGACCCGCAGATGAAGCGCCGGACCGTCAGCCGGATCACAATGCCCTGCTCAGCGATCGGAAGGTCCTTCAGCCTGCGCTGGTAACGATCGTGGACCCGGACCGAGAAGCTGCCGCAGTCCGGACATCCAGAGCCGTTCGCGCGACCTCTCGCCACCACCTCGATCGCGCCGAACACGGCCGTAACCGCCTCGACATCCACATCGTCGATCCCGGCGAACACCAGCGAGTCCCAGAACAGTGCATCGGTCTGCATGACCAGCACCATCACCGTCCACAACCGGCCGCAGCAGCAGTCGGCGGACACCTGAGGGAGCGTCAATTCTGATCGTCGGACGACAGGGTGTACGCGGTCTCACGCGAACCTGTCTCCTCGCAATCGAACACCGAGGTAACGCTCCGCGACGACTCCCCAAGATCTGTGCCAGAACCGAGTTTTGAAGTCACTGGGGTTCTTGCCAGGGCAGCATCGGGATGCTCCTGGCGAAAGGTCCTGGTTATGCCGCAGATGTCGAAAGTCGAGCTGTACGCGGCGATCCGGCGCGACCACCGCAGTGGCATGAAGATCCGGGAGATCGAGCGCAAGTACAACGTGTCGTGGCGGACGGTCCGCAAGGCCGTGGACTCGGTCTGGCCGGAGCCCAGGAAGCAGCTGCCGCCACGGCCGACCGCACTGGATCCGTACAAGTCGGTGATCGACGGGATGCTCCAGGCAGATCTGGACGCGCCGCGCAAGCAGCGGCACACGATCACGCGGATCTTCCACCGCCTGGTCGAGGAACACGCCGCGGACGTCTCCTACCAGATGGTCCGGCGCTACGTCTCCGACCGAAAACCGCAGATCCTCGTCGAGTCGGGGAAGGCCCCGGTCGAAGCGTTCATTCCGCAGACCCACCAGCCCGGCATGGAAGCCGAGGTCGACTTCGGCGACGTGACCATCCGGCTCGCCGGCGAGCTTGTGACCTGCTACTTGTTCTCCTTCCGCCTGTCCTACTCGGGCAAAGCCCTCCATCGACCCGTTGACCGCACTATCGGCGTGTCCTACGTGTTGGTGCGGTGAGGGCGAGGAGTCTCCGCTCGGGATGTTCCCGATGAGACGGAGATGCGATGGACCACGGCGTGCTGTTACCCGAACGCGAGGTGTCCGGCCTGGTGGTGGCCCGGATCGGCAGGGTAGAGGCGACTACCGCCACCACCCTGCCCTGGGTGGTGCTCGATGGCGCTGGGCGGCTGATCACGCCGGCAAGCGAGTTCCTGCGGGAGCTGCTGGCCTGCGGCAACACTCCGGCCTCCTGCCGCTCCTACGCCTTTGACTTGCTGCGTTGGTTCCGTTTCCTCGCTGCGGTTGACGTCGAGTGGTGTCGTGCGACGCGCGTGGACGTCCGCGACTTCGTCCTGTGGCTCCGCACGTGCCACAACCCTGCGCGGGACCGGCGCCGCCCGGACGCGCCCACGCCGGGGTCGCTGAACGTACGCACCGGCAAGCCGTACCTGAGGTCGGGCTATGCCCCGGCGACCATCAACCACGCGGTCTCGGTGCTGGCGGCGTTCTACGACCACCACCTGCAGACCGGGCAGGGGCCCGTGGTCTCCCCGGTCCCACCGCAGTCACGCGACGGGCGCCGGCTGGAGGCGCACCACAACCCGCTGGAGCCGTTCCGGCTGCACCGCCGAGGCGCCTACCGCCAGAAGCAGGCCGACCGCGAGCCGCGCGCGGTCCCCGACAATGTCGTCGAGGACCTCTTCACCTCGCTGGGCTGCCACCGAGACCGGGCGCTGTTCTCCATGTTCTTGTCCAGCGGCGCGCGGGCCGCCGAGATGCTGGGCATGACGATCGGCGACCTCCACCCGGGCGAGGGCCGGATCTACGTGCAGACCAAGGGCCTGGGCGGGGCGAAGGAAGCCTGTCCTGCCTCCCCGGAAGCCTTCGCCTGGCTGACGCTCTACCTGGGCGAGCTGGCCCAGGACGGCCACCGGCCAGCCCCGAGCGAGCCAGTGTGGTGGACCTTGCGCGGACCGACGCGCCCACTGACGTACACCGCCCTGACCATCATCGAAACCGGCACCGACTCCTACCGCCTCGCCAGCACCCGAGCACGCGCCGAGGAGTCGGCCAAGGCCGGCTGATCTTGTCGTAACTGCCTGCTGGCCCCGAGATCCGGACGAGAATCGGAGCCCAGGAGGACTGATGAAGGAGATGGCCGTGAGGCACACACTGAACTTGTGGCGTCAAGAGCTCGGAGAGGTGCCCGAGTCGGTCTGGCGACAGACCGAGCTCCGCGTGCTGATCCTCGCGGACAACGGACTTACGGCCATCCCTCCAGACATCGGGCAGCTTCACCAGCTGAACACCCTGGACCTGGGACACAACTCGCTGACGTCGGTGCCCGAAGAACTCGGCAAGCTGACCGAGCTCAGCGGCTGCCTCTACCTCCACGACAACCAGCTGGTACGGCTTCCGGACTCTCTGGGAAGCCTGACCCGGTTGCGCTACTTCAATGTTGGCGAGAACTCCCTCGCCACCCTGCCGGAGATGATCGGTGGGATGAGCGGCCTCATCGAGCTCAGGGCGCAGCACAATCGGCTCACCACCTTGCCCGATGCCATCGGCCAGCTCCGCAACCTGCGTGAGCTATGGCTCCGGGGGAACGAGATCGAGCACTTGCCGATGTCGGTAGCCGGCCTGCGCGAACTACGCCACCTGGACCTACGCGAGAACTCTCTGACTGGGGTGCCAGAGGCACTGGCCGACCTCCCGCGCCTGCGGCAGATCGACCTGCGGAGCAACCGCCTTGACCAGCTGCCCGACTGGCTCGCCCTGATGCCATCGCTGGAGAAGCTGGATCTGCGTTGGAACGAGGTCGATCCCTCGCTACAGCTCCTCAGCGAGCTGGAGCGGCGGGGGTGCGTCGTCCTGACGTGACAGAGGCGACACCACCTCTCGCCACAGTGCCGCTATTTCTCATGAACAAGCACAAGCGAGTTGATCACTGAACGCCGCTGAAACTCGTCAACAAACGCTGTCGCTGGAGATGAACAAAGCCAATCTGCGCCGCCACTGGCTCCGCCCCGGCTCGTGGACCCGGGCCGCCGAGGGCTTCGTTCAGTCCGCCGCTCTCGACCTGAACGACCGCCAGGCCCGCTACAACCTGGAGACCATGGCCTGGGGAACGGCCATGGGCTCCCGCTGGGTGGCCCTCGTCGGAATCGTCGCGGTGTCGTTCGGCTCCGCCCACCTGCGTGCGGGCGCCGCCGGCACCGACGCCCTCGTCACCTACCTGGTGTGCGCGGCCGTGCTCGTCGGCAGCTGGGGAGGCTGGCTGCTGTGGCAGGCCCGGCGGGTCCCGCCCCACCTACGCCGTCCCCTCCTACTGGTGTCGCGCGGCTGCCGGCCGGTCCTCGGGATGGCGTTCGCCGTCGCGCTGCTCATCGTCCACTCGGGCTTGGCGCTGGTGCTGTGGCGCAGCGCCGTGTTCGGCGCGCTCGCGATTCCGCTGTTCTTCTTCGCGATCGTCACGTCCGTGGCCGGCCGTACCGCCCTCCAGCAGCGCGCGCCGAAGCCGTAGGAGGCAGGGAGGCGGCGCCTAGCCTCGTGCTTTCATGAAGCACGGTGTCCGACAGGTGATCAGGTAAGCGAAAAGTGCCTCTGACCAGCAAGAATGAGGATTGTCGAGGTCC
>NZ_JBEXQA010000031.1:0-71236 GCF_040612395.1 Streptomyces sp. NPDC006430 | reverse complement strand
CGCCGACCTCATCACCTCCCGCGCCACCCTCACCGGCGAACACCTCGCCACCTACACCACCACCTGACCCCACCCCCGCCACACAGAAGGGGACGGGCGACTCGTCCTGCGATCAGGCGGTCAGGCGGTCAGGCGGTCAGGGCATGCAGATCAGGGCCGCGGTGCGGCTGGAGTGGACCCGCTTTGCATGGGCATGCATTCTCGTGCATACTTTTCCCATGTCTAAGGTCCTCACCTCCCTTCCCGCCGGCGAGCGCGTCGGCATCGCCTTCTCGGGCGGGCTCGACACCTCGGTCGCGGTCGCGTGGATGCGCGACAAGGGCGCCGTCCCCTGCACCTACACGGCCGACATCGGCCAGTACGACGAGCCCGACATCGCTTCGGTACCCGGCCGCGCGAAGACCTACGGCGCCGAGATCGCGCGCCTGGTCGACTGCCGCACGGCGCTGGTGGAGGAGGGCCTGGCTGCACTCACCTGCGGGGCCTTCCACATCCGCTCGGGCGGGCGGGCCTACTTCAACACCACGCCGCTCGGCCGGGCGGTCACGGGAACCCTCTTGGTCCGGGCGATGCTCGAGGACGACGTACAGATCTGGGGCGACGGCTCGACCTTCAAGGGCAACGACATCGAGCGGTTCTACCGCTACGGCCTGCTCGCCAACCCGCACCTGCGGATCTACAAGCCGTGGCTGGACGCGGACTTCGTGACCGAGCTCGGCGGTCGCAAGGAAATGTCGGAGTGGCTCCTCGCCCACGACCTGCCCTACCGCGACAGCACGGAGAAGGCGTACTCCACCGACGCCAACATCTGGGGCGCCACCCACGAGGCCAAGACCCTGGAGCACCTGGACACCGGTGTGGAGACCGTGCAGCCGATCATGGGCGTGCGGTTCTGGGACCCCTCGGTCGAGATCGCCACCGAGGACGTGACGATCGGCTTCGACCAGGGCCGCCCAGTCACCATCAACGGCAACGAGTTCGCCTCCCCCGTCGACCTGGTGATGGAAGCGAACGCCATCGGTGGCCGGCACGGCATGGGCATGTCGGACCAGATCGAGAACCGGATCATCGAGGCCAAGAGCCGCGGCATCTACGAGGCTCCCGGCATGGCCCTGCTGCACGCGGCGTACGAGCGCCTGGTCAACGCGATCCACAACGAGGACACCCTCGCCCAGTACCACAACGAGGGAAGGCGCCTCGGCCGGCTGATGTACGAGGGCCGCTGGCTGGACCCGCAGGCGCTGATGGTGCGCGAGTCCCTGCAGCGCTGGGTCGGCACGGCCGTCACCGGCGAGGTGACGCTGCGGCTGCGGCGCGGTGAGGACTACTCGATCCTCGACACCACGGGCCCGGCGTTCAGCTACCACCCGGACAAGCTGTCCATGGAGCGCACCGAGGACTCGGCGTTCGGCCCGGTGGACCGGATCGGCCAGCTCACCATGCGCAACCTCGACATCGCCGACTCGCGCGCCAAGTTGGAGCAGTACGCCGGGCTCGGCCTGCTCGGCACAGCGCATCCCGCCATCGGTGCCGCCCAGGCGGCTGCGACCGGGCTGATCGGCACCTTGCAGGAGGGCGGCGCCGAGGCGATCGCCTCCCGCGGCGAGGTCTCGGGTGACGACGAGATGCTGGACCGTGCCGCGATGGAGTTCGGCACGGACTGACCGGCTTCGGGGGGCGAGCGGACGGCTCGCCCCCCGAGCGGATGCACCACCGGGCGGGGCCGGCTCGGGCGCCAGCGGCGTCCGGCCGGCCCTGCCCCGTTGCCGGGACACGCCTGGCAACTGCTGTCGCTGACGCGGTTATCGGTGGGCCGCGCGATGATGGGTGCATGAGCGATGCACGGCGCGCAGTCCGCCACAACCTCCGGTTCGAGAATCACAGCACGGCCGTCGTCCAGGAGGAGGGGCAGACTCGGCCCTGGCCCGTGCGCGTGCCCACGGGAGAGACGACGGTAACCTGCGCCTGCGGCCTGGACACGGGCGCGATCCCCACCGACAACGCCCGCATGCTGTACGAACAGCACCGCTATCTGATCCGCGACGAGATCGCCGCCAACGGCTGACGGCCGGCTCTCAGCGGGTGTCCCGTGGCGCTTCGAGCTGGCCTGACCAGGGCCCTTTGGCCGGTCAGCCGATGCGCAGGGTCACGGTCGCCGCGAATTCGTCGTAGAAGGTCAGGTCGAAGTTCTTTCGAGTGCCCCGGTCGCACGCACGGCGCTCGGCCAGTGATCCTTCGCGGGTCCTGATGTTGACGTAGGCGCACTTGCCGTCGTAACGGGTGTCCTCCACCCAGCCGTAGACCTTCAGCTTCTTGTACTTCCCGCCGGTGCAGGACAGCGTCCAGTGGGCCTGCGCCCCGTCGATCTTGGGTGACGCGGAGGAGGGACAGGTGGCGGCGTTCGCCGGGGTCCCGGTGCTCAGCACCAGTCCCGCGGCCAGAACGGCAGCCGCCATCGCGGAACGGAGGGTCTTCTTCAGTACGGTCATGACCTGCCTTTCTCTGGGGCCTGGACCAGAAACGTAGGGGCATCCTTCGGTTCTGCGGCGCGGTCCTCACCCCAATGAGTGACGAGGTACAGCCCTGCGTGTGACGGCTTCGCCCCGTCATCCGGTCATCCCCGGGCCCTCCCTGCAACCCGAGACGTGGCGGCCCGCTCGCGCTGCTCGTGCCACCGCGCCCCCGGCGTTCCGTCCGGTTCGGTCTCGACGGGACGTGGCCGGTCGGAACGGACCGGCGCCGATGGCCGTCTAGCTCGCCGACGGCAGCGTTGAGGACCGGCCGCCGCACGGACAGCGTTCGTGCGGCGGCCCCCGGCTGGGGCGTGGTCGTCGCAACCGGGCAGGCAGGCCCACGGCCCGCCCGTTCTGTCCGCACCCCCGGGAGACCTGCCGTGCCGTTGACGATCCGCCACTTTCGTGTGTCCGTCCTGTTCCTGCTGGCTGCCGCGCTGCTCGCTGTCGCCGGTCTGTGCTTCTACCAGGGGAAGGCGCCGGGCCTCCTGCCGGAAAGCAGTTGGGGCCCCTGGAGGAACGATCAGCTCGCCGGCTGGTCGACGCACATCCGGGTCAACACCTGGTCCCGCGCCGCCGAAGCCCGAATCAACATGGGCAAAGCCGAGGAGATCATGCTCACCGCGTACGGCGATACGGCACGTGGGGCCAGCGCCACGGGCGACACCGTCTTCACCCTCACCCCTGACGGCAAGCTCACCGCGAACCGGCCTTGAACCGTACCCGGGAACCACGGCCGCGCGAGGAGGCGTGCGGGGTGCGTACAGCCGACCGCCCCCGGCAAGGCGTCGCACGCCTTGCCGGGGGCGGTCCGGAAAAGGGGTCAGCAGCCGGAGACGGGGCGTGCGCCGATGGTCAGCGTGGTGGGTGCGGCGCAGCAGCCTCCACCGGTGGTGTCCCCTGCGGCGGGCTGGTCGAAGAGGCCCGCACCACCACAGACACCGGTCTCGGGCAGGGTGAGTTCGACGCGCTCGGCGGCTTCGTGGTCGCCCGCGAGGTGGGCTGCGATGGATCGGACCTGCTCGTAGCCGGTCATGGCGAGGAAGGTCGGGGCGCGACCGTAGGACTTCATGCCGACGAGGTAGACGTCCTGTTCGGGGTGGGAGAGCTCGCGCTCACCGTGGGGATAGACGGTGCCGCAGGAATGCTGGTTGGGGTCGATCAGTGGTGCGAGCTCCACGGGGGCCTGGAGGCGGGCGTCCAGTGCGAGGCGCAGTTCGGACATGAAGGACAGGTCGGGGCGCAGGCCGGTGAGGACGATGACCTCGTCGACGGGGTCCAGGCGGCGACCGTCCTCGCCGACGAGGACGAGGCGGCCGTCGGCGGCCTTCTCGACGGCGTCGGTACGGAAGCCGGTCACCGCGTCGGCGTATCCCTCGTCGACGGCAGCCTTCGCCGCCAGGCCGAGGGCGCCGCGGGCGGGGAGCTCGTCGGCCGCGCCACCGCCGAAGGTCGATCCGCTGATCCCGCGGCGCAGGATCCAGGTGGCGTGCGTGGCGGTGGCGTCCCCTCCGCTCTTGGCGAGGTCGGCGAGGTGGGCCAGCGCCGTGAAGGCGGAGGCGCCGGAGCCGATGACGGCGGTGCGCTTGCCGGCGTACCGGGCACGGACGGCCGGGTCCTTCAGGTCGGGGATGCGGTAGGTGATCCGGTCGGCCGCTGCCTTCTCGCCGAGGGCCGGCAGTCCGCTGCCGCCGGCCGGGCCGGGGATGGTCCAGGTACCGGAAGCGTCGATCACGGCACGGGCGTGGACGCGCTGCTCGGAGCCGTCCGCGCCGGTGAAGTGCACGACGAAGGGCTGGTCCTCGCGGTCGGCGTCGACGATGCGGTCGCGGTCGGCCCGGGAGACGCCGGTGACGGTGGCGTGGTAGCGGACGCGCGCGCCGAGGGCGTCGGCCAGGGGCTGGAGGTACTGCTCGACCCAGTCGCCGCCGGAGGGGTAGGAGGCGCCGTCCGGCTCGGTCCAGCCGGTGGGGGCGAGGAGCTTCTCGGCTGCCGGGTCGACGACCTCGGACCACGGGGAGAAGAGGCGTACGTGCGCCCACTCGCGCACCGCGGACGCGGCGGCCGGTCCGGCCTCCAGCACCAACGGCTCGACGTCCCGCTCGATGAGCCGGGCAGCCGCAGCGAGTCCGATCGGTCCGGCGCCGATCACGACGACGGGCAGGTCTTGGGTGGATGCGTTCACAACGGGCTCCCGGCTGATTCGACGTCCATCAATGTCTTGGCGCTTCCACAGTGGCACCAGACATCGACGTTCGTCAACATAGACATCCATCGAAGTTCCCCGCAGAATGGGGTCATGACCACGAAGGTGTTGCCGCTGCTGGAGCCGGAGGCCGCGGCGCCGTGCTGCCCGCCCCTGTCGGAGCGCCCCTTGACGGCTGAGGAGGCCGAGCGGAGTGCCGCCATGTTCAAGGCGCTGGGCGATCCGGTGCGCCTGCGCCTGTTCTCGCTGGTCGCCTCGCACGAGGGCGGCGAGGCGTGCGTATGCGACATTTCCGACGTGGGCGTGTCCCAGCCGACCGTCTCCCACCACCTGAAGAAGCTGCGGGAGGCGGGACTGTTGTCCTCCGAACGGCGCGGCACCTGGGTGTACTACCGGGTCGAGCCGTCGGTGCTCGCCGTCATGGGACAGCTCCTGACCCGAGCGGCCTCCGCATCATGAGCATCACGATCACACCGCTGACCGAGGCGCACGCGGACGAGGTCCTGGCGATCTACCGGACCGGCATCGACGAGGGCAACGCCACCTTCGAGACCGTCGCCCCGGCGTGGGAGGTCTTCGCAGCGGACAAGCTGCCGGAGCACCGATTCGCCGCCGTCGACAAGGACGGCAAGGTCCTGGGCTGGGTGGCGGCGAGCGCGGTCTCGGACCGGTGCGTGTATGCGGGGGTGGTCGAGCACTCCGTCTACGTCCACCCCGCCGCCCGCGGGCGCGGGGTCGCCACCCAGCTCCTCACGGCACTGATCGGCTCGACGGAAGCCGCGGGGATCTGGACGATCCAGTCCGGTATCTTCCCCGAGAACCGTGCCAGCCTCGCTCTCCACCAGCGGGCCGGCTTCCGGGTCGTCGGCACCCGTGAGCGCGTCGGCCGCCACCGCGGCGTGTGGCGCGACGTGGTCCTGCTGGAGCGCCGCAGCCCCCGGATCAGTTGACCCCGGACCCGGCCGGGCCTATCGGCTGGCCGGAGCCGGAGCCGGGCGAGCGCGGGCACGGACGGGCGGGTGGAGCCCACCGGGTCGGGCGGCGCCCCGGCACGCAGCCTCAGGCCGCGGGCGCTCCGCCGTCCGCCTTCCCCCGCATGAAGACGACGGCCACCAACGCCAGGCCCACCACGGCGCCGACGAGCTGCACGCCGATGAAGCCGGGCACGGAGGCCGGGGCGATGCCCGCGAAGGTGTCGGTGAAGGCGCGGCCGATGGTGACGGCCGGGTTGGCGAAGGAGGTGGAGGAGGTGAACCAGTACGCGGCACCGATGTACGAGGCGACGGCCACGGGAGCGAAGCGGAGGCGGTCGGTACGCGCCAGGCCGAAAATCAGCAGGATCAGACCGGCGGTGGCCACGACTTCACCCAGCAGGAGGTTTCCGGCGGAGCGGTCGTGGGTGGACCACTTGACCAGCGGCTCGCCGAACATCGCGTCGGCCAGGACGGCACCCGCGACCGCCCCGGCGATCTGCGAGGGAACGTAGACGGCCAGCTCGCGGGCGGTCACCCCGGCGCCCCCGACGCCGGCGCGGCGGGCGGTCCACCATTCGGCCAGGGTGACGGCCGGGTTGAAGTGGGCACCGGAGACCGGACCGAGGAGGGCGATCAGGACGCCGAGGCCGAAGACCGTGGCCGTGGAGTTGGCCAGCAGTTGGAGCGCGACGTCGTCGGTGAGTTCCGTGGCCTGGATGCCGGACCCGACGACGATCGCCACCAGTGCGGCGGTGCCGACGAGCTCGGCGGCGGCACGGGCGACCAGCGGCGTGCGGGGCGGGGTGGCGCCGGGTGCGGGCCGGGGCGCGTCGGCGGTTATGACGACCTCCGCGGCGGGCGGGGTGGCGACGGTCGGGGCGCCGACGGGCTCGGTGGCGGTCAAGGCAGGTTCTCCTCGGGCAAGTGCGGCAGGGCAGACAAGGCCTCGAAGGCTACGGGCAGGACCGCTTGCGGTTCGCACCGGAGGTGGCACGTGCGGTCCGGGCGAGTGCGGCGAACTGACCGGCGAGGGCTTCGATGGTGTCCGGGCGCAGCCGGTAGTAGGTGAACCGTCCGCAGGGTTCCGTCTCCACGACCCCGGCCTCGCGCAGCACCTTCAGGTGGTTGGAGAGGTTCGTCTGCTTTGCACCTGTCTCCTCCACGAGGTGGGTGGTGCAGAGCGTCTCCTCGGCGAGGAGGGTCACGATCCGGAGCCTGAGCGGGTCGGCCAGCACCCGGATCAGATCAGTGTCGACTGACGTCATCATGGACTGATACTGTCACATCACCCAGGGCTGATACCACTCCGAGCTGATCTGATCGGCTCCTTGGACGAGACCGCCTCGACCAGGCCCCTCGCTGCTGCGGGCCGGTCGCGCAGCTCACCCCTGGACGACGGCGCTCCACTGCGATCGACTCGAACCCGAGGAAGAACAGATGCCCCCCTCCGCTCTCCCCCAGCCCGGCGGCCTGAAGGTACCCCCAGCCGCCTCAGTCCTCTTCGTCTGCATCCACAACGCGGGCCGTTCGCAGATGGCGGCCGGGTTCCTTCGCCACCTCGCCGGCGACCGCGTCGAGGTGCGCTCCGCCGGCTCCGTCCCCGGAGACCGGATCAACCCCTCCGCCGTCGCAGCCATGGCCGAACTCGGCATCGACATCTCCGACCAGAAGCCGAAGGTCCTCACCCCCGAGGCCGCACAGGCATCCGACTACATCATCACCATGGGCTGCGGCGACGCCTGCCCCTACTTCCCGGGCAAGACGTACCTGGACTGGCAGCTGGAGGACCCGGCCGGCCAGGGCGTCGAGGCCGTCCGTCCCATCCGCGACGAGATCAAGGGCCTCATCGAGGGCCTCGTCGCCGAGATCGACGCCAAGAGCCAGGCCTGAGCGCGACACGTTCCCGCGCGCGGAGCACCCGGTCCGTGCGCCGTACCGCCCGGGTACGGCGCACGGAAGCGGTCAGGGTTACTTGGGCGTGACCCAGACCTGACGCTTGTTCGTGTTGGCCGTGTAGAGCTGGACCACGGTGCCGTTGGCGGTCGAGCCGCCGGTCACGTCGAGGACCTTGCCCGACGCCACGTGGACGATCTGGCCCTTGGCGTTGACGGACCAGCGCTGCGCCGCGGAGCCGTTGCAGTCGTAGAGGCTGATCTTGTTTCCGTTGGTGCTCGCGTTGCGCGCGTTGTCCAGGCACTTGCCGAACGCACGGAACGTACCGTCCTTGCCCAGGATCCACGACTGTGCTGCGGACCCGTTGCACGCGTAGAGCTGGATCTGCGTACCGTTGGCAGACTTCCCGCCCCTGACGTCCAGGCACTTGGCACCGAGTCCGCTCACCCTGCCCTGCGGGGACAGCGCCGCGCCGGCGCCGGCCGCGAGGTGGCGCAGTCCCTGTAGGTCGAACTGCTGCACGTACGTGCCCGCACGCTTGTCCTGGTAGGCGTAGGCGGGTGAGCACATGACGGGGAACTGGCCGGAGTCGGTCCCCTTGACGCAGTCGCTCTTGTTCAAGCTGCGATTGGCGTGCGCCAGGCCCAGCGTGTGGCCGAGCTCGTGGCTGATGTGGTTGCGCATGTACGTCTCGCCCATGGCGGCCGTCGGCTTGCCGGCCGAGGTGAAGAACTCGTCGTCGATGTAGGCGTGTCCGCTGGTCACGGTGGCGGCCACGGAAGAATTGGTGAAGCCGCAGCTGAGGTTGGCGCTGCCCGAACCGTCGCGGACCACCTTCCATCCCGTACTGCCCATGCTGCCGCCCTCGGCCGGCGGAAGGCACGGGCGGTGCAGGACCCCGATGACCACTTCGCCCTTGGGCCTGATGTAGTCCCAGCCGACCGGCCTCGTATCGACGGTGACCGGCAGGTTCGTGATCCGCCGCAGGTCCGCGGCGGATGCCTGCACATACGGAGCCAGCCAGTCCGCGGACTTCTGGTCATAGAACTTGATCGTGTAGCCGGTCTGCAACCACTGGGTCGCGCCGCTCAGCTTCCATCCCTCGCCCTGCGGCGGTACGGGGGCGGGGGCTGCGGCTGCGACCGACCTCGCCGCGGGCCGTATCGCATCCGCCCCGAGCGACATGACGCCACCCTTGAAGGCCGTGTTGTCGCTGCTGTAGGTCGCGGAGTCCTCGGCGTGGACGTCGGGCGCCTCCGCGGTCGGAGGCACCGTCAGGGAGTCCGCGGCCTCCGTCACGGTGTTTCCGGCATCCCCGGCGTCTTCGGTACCGAACGCGCTGGAGGGGAGCTGCAGACTTCCCACGATCGCCGCCGCGACCGCCGCGGCAACGATGGATATCCGGTGCTTGCCTGTCAATCGCAAGTGCTCTTCGCCCTCTCGTCAAGAATCGCTTCCCCGCCGAGCCGGCAGTGGCACGGGCGGCGGGAATCGATCCGATGATAGGACAGTGCGTCAAAGTCACCTGTAACCGGTCGAGTTGGTGTCCGAGCCCGCCCCCGTCCCACCCGCCCCCCTCGCCACTGCACGTGCACCGGGGCACTTCGCCGGATTCCGACCGCTGGCCTAGGGCAGGGGGCTGGCCGAGGACGCTTCCCCTGCCGTGCGCGCGGAGTTCACGCAATGGAGCGGCGACGGGTACAGCCCCACCTGGATCAGCTGGGCGGAGATCAAGGAGGTCGACTGATCGGAGCCGGCGGAGCAGGCGGACGCCCGGAGCCACGAGTACCGCCGCACCCAGGACGCACCGCATCGAGCGGATGACCCGGCGCCCTGGCCGTTCCGCGTCCGACTCACCGTCCGGTTCGACAACTGAGACGGCGCCAGCAGCGGTCCGCCCGCCTCACGGGTCAACGCCGTTGTTGCTCTGGTTCGCGTTCCGGTGACGGTTCTTCTCGAACCGACGCAACAGCTCGCCCGCGGTGAGCGTCGCCACCGCCGCGCCCCGGGCCCACCGGGGTCCGCCTCGCGCAGCCCAGACCACACATGCACAGCCGCCGATGACGAGGGCGAGCACGCCGAGCAACACCAGTACAGTCACGTCTTCCCCTTGCACGCGGACGGTCCCCTGTTCCCTAGGACGGGGAAACGGCGTCGCTGGTTGGCCGTCGACCAAAAGGTAGTGCCGGTCCGATTCGGACCGCATCACTGCTTGGCCACTGGCCTGTCAGGGTGGCGTGCGGCGATGACGGCCCGCGGAAAGCGGGCCGCCACCGCCGCACGCACCCCTGTCAGGGGTTGTCTTCTGCGCCGGCCCGGGCCGTGTGCGCAGGGGCAGCCGGCGGCCACGGGACCTCACCCTCCCAGCCGTCCGGCTCGGCGCGCTCCAGGACGACGACCGGCAGGAGCCGGGTGGTCCGGGACTGGTAGTCGCCGTACCCGGGAGCCATCTGCACGACGTGCTCGAACAGGGCCCGGCGAAGGGCCCCCTCGGCGGGGACCGCGAGGGCCTGGAAGCACTCGGTTGCGACCTCCACCGTGACGACGGGGTTCCCGCCGTTGGCACGGAATTCATCGATGACGGATTGATTGAATGACGTGGGCATGTAGGTCTTGTGTCTCCGGTTGATGCGATGAGTCCGCAGTAGTGGCTGCGGTCATGGCTGATGGCGGTGTGCACGCAGGACGCAGGTACCGCACGGGCTTTGGCCGGGCGCGGTCTCGTACGGGTACGCGCGGTCTGCGCCCCGGGCGCGGCGCGCAAGCCACCGGGCACGGCACGGCGGCGGGCACACGGCCATTGCGAAGGAAGGTGCAGAGCGAGAAGCGACGTGCGGTTGCGCTACGTCAGATACAGGGTGCGGAGCATGAGCTCATGGCGGACCCCTTGAAGGAAGGGTGCTCGCCCGGTCGCCGACCGGCCCACTGCTCTTTGGTCGGCGCCACGCGGCACCGGCCCCATTACATGCATTCGAAAGCCGCGTGTGTCAACGCAGGAGGCCGCGCGCCTGCGGCGGTTGCGCGAGCGGTACGCGAATGCGGCAGGCTCGGCCATTCGGTTGGGGAAATGCCCGTACTCGGTCGGGCGGCGCGACACGGGAGCGGCTCCCCTCTATTTTCGAGGACGTTCCTTGCCCGCTCGAAAAAGGTGGATCCGTGCGATCTGTACGTTCTCTCGTCACCGTCCTCGCTGCCGGCGTCATCGTCCTCGGTGGTGCGTCCGCTGCCAGCGCCGACGTGAACGTCATCTCTCAGCCTGAAAACTCCTACACGATCGTCTTCGGCGACTGGCTCCAGTTCGCGGGCGACGACGTGTTCAACGCAGGCCACGACAACACGGTCGGTTCCAACAACTGATACCGGAAACCGCCGGCGCCCCCTTCGCCGTACGGCGAAGGGGGCGCCGGCGGCAGGGCTACAGCGACGGCACCGGGGTGGGCCGTGCTGCGGCCCGGACGAGCTGTTCCACGCCGCCCACCCCGAACAGGAGCCAGCAGCACTCGGACACCTACTGGACCGCGTGGACGCAGGCTGCTGACCGTTCGTTCAACAAGATCTGCAACACCGGTTGGTCCGGGGCGTGATGCCCTAACAAGTTTCGGCCAAGGCTCTGTTGTTTGGCCGAAACTCATGTGATGCTGTGCGGACGGCGGCACATCTCCCCACCCCCGCGGAGAAGCCGACGGCCCCGCCCGAGCTCCCCCGCCGGGCGGGGCCGACCGTGACCGCCCCCGCCCCGCCCCTCGTCATGTGGCTCAGGCCGTCAGTTCCGTTCGGCCACCCGGCGTACCGAGCAGGTCGCGGCGGACGTACCACTCGGTGGCCAGCATCTGGTGCCGGTCAGCGGCCGACAGTCCTGCGACCACGGATGGCGCGGCGCCCCGCGCCACCTCGGTGCGGTGTGCCAGGACAGCGGCGACCTTCTGGTCGAGCCAGCGGCTGACGTCGACGGTCGCGGTGACCTGCGCGTCGGGAACGCCGTACCTGGCCTTCCTCGGACCCACGTATCGGCTCATGACCCGGATCGACGAGTGCGGGTGAGTGGCCAGGTACAGCGCGCCGGGCTGCCAGGGCTCGCCGGCATCGGGATGGAACTCGTCGAGGCCGGCCGCTCGGACGGCGAGGGCAGTGACCCGGTGGGTGTGCAGGTGGTCCGGGTGGCCGGTCAGCCCTCCGTACGCGTCATGGGTGACAACGACCTGCGGTCGGAACCGGCGGATGTGTGTGACCACCGCCCGCACCGCGTCATCGAGCGGGACATCGCACCACCGCGCTCTGCCCGGGGCCGAGTGCGATGCGCGGGCATCGGCGTAGCCGAGCATCCGTGGCGCGCCGGCGCCGAGGATCCGCAGCGCGGCGGCCAGTTCTGCGCCGCGTACGGTGTCCGCGGCCCAGGTGGCCGTGACCACCTCGGTCCGGGCGCCCTCGGCTGCGTGGCGGGCGAGAACACCGCCACAGGACAGGGACTCGTCGTCCGGGTGGGCGAACACCGCGAGCAGGCTCGGTAATGGCTGGTTCATGGCCGGTTCCTTCCAGCGCCGCCGCACCACTCCTGGCGGGCGGTGCAGTGCGAGGGTGGAGAGCCTCCAGCCTCGCCCTTGCGGCCGGGGTTGTCTGCCGTCCTGACATCACGCCGACGACTGCGACCGTCGATCAGCTGGTGTGGGCGGCGATGGTTCGCGCGCAGTCCAGGGACTCGGTGTGCGTGGTATCCACCTCCAGGTCGTACGTCACGCCCTCGTGGACCACACGGGCCTGCTTGCCGGCCATGCCCTGGATCCGATCGCCCCGGGCGACCTCACGGGCTGCAGCGACCGCACCCTCACATCTGACGCCGACCCACAGCACGGCCAGTTCACCGAGGGCCTTCTGCCACCGCCGCTGGGAGGCCGCTCCACCGAGGAAGACGTCATCGACGATCACCTTCGCGCCTGCACGGGCCATCGCCACGACGCCTTCCATCCAGGCCGCCTCCAGCGCCCGGAAGTCCGCCCCGACGCTCACCCCGCCGTCCGTGGCGAACTCGATCCCCTCGTCCGAGGTCTGTATCCGCGCGGGCATCGCGTCGATGAGCGAATCGACCCCGAACGCCAACCACGGATCGGGCAGTACGGCCTGGAGGCACCGCACGATCCCGGACTTCCCGGAGCTGGAACCACCGTTGAGAATGATCATTCGAGTCGTCACCGGGCCACCCTAAGGCGCCGGTCGTTCGACACGGAGCGGATTTCCACGGACACCGTCGCGCTGCCGTCGCCCGCTGAACACCGCCGGGCAGGAACAGCGGGACGGCCCGACCTGCGAAAGCAGATCGGGCCGTCTTCCGTGCGGGTGTCAGGCAAGGGTGAGGAAGAGCTTCTCCAGTTCTTCCTCGGTCATCGGGGCCTGGGTCTCGTCCGCGTTGTTCATGCACTGGCGCATTCCGCTTGCGACGATCTTGAATCCGGCGCGGTCGAGCGCCTTGGAGACGGCGGCGAGCTGCGTGACGACGTCCTTGCAGTCACGACCGGCTTCGATCATGGCGATGACGCCCGCGAGTTGCCCCTGAGCCCGGCGCAGCCGGTTGAGGACCGAACTGACTGCTGTTTCGTCGACCTTCACCGAGTGCCTCCTGATGGCGTGCCGTCCCTCTATCGTACCCCAGGGGGTATACAAACCCGCCGTCAGCGGTCGCGGAGGGCGGCGAGGGTGGCTTCGAGATCGCCGGCGTGAGGGCGGTTGTGGGGGAGCTTGGCCAGGATGGCTGCCATACCGCAGGTGTTGGTGAGGGCGGAAAAGACCAGGCCGCCTGCGATGGCGGCGGAGACGAGCTGGAAGGCGGGGTGGATCAGGCCGAGGCCGAGGCCGGCCATGACGACGGTGCCCGCGGTGAGGCGCACCTGCCGTTCCATGCTCCAGGTGGTGCGGGGGCTGCTGTGGGGGTGGTGGAGTTCGCGGCTGTCGGCCGCCCAGGCGCTGGTGCCGCCGGCGAGGGTGGCGGTGGCGATGCCGTGTTGGGCGAGGGCCTTGCAGGCGTTTTCGGAGCGGGCGCCGGAGGCGCAGACAACGAGGATGTCGCCCCGCTCGGCGGCCTGGCGAATGTCGGAGAGCGCGCGCGGGATCTGGTCGAGGGGGATGTTGAGGGCTCCGGGGAGGTGGCCCGTGGCGTATTCACCGGGGGTGCGGACGTCGAGGACGGTCAGTTGGTGCAGGCGGCTGTGCGCCTGTTCGGAGCTGAGGGCGTGGGGGGTGGCCATGACGGGTGGTCCTCCTCGGTGTGGCGACGCCCTGGAGCGGGCGCGGGACGTGCCGTGGTGCCGCCGTGTGGTGGGGGGCGGCTGCGGTGTCAGCGGATCGCGTCGACGAGCATGAAGGCCGCCACGGCCAGCAACACGACGGCGAAGATCCGCTGCAGGGTAGGTCCGGCGATCTTGGCGGCGAGGCGTTTGCCGTCCCAGGCGCCGAGGATCGCGGCTCCGGTGAAGGGCGCGATGACCGCCCAGTCCAGAGGTGCGGCGCTGCTCGTACGGACGGCGAGAGCCGCGAGCGAGTTGACGGTGATGACCAGCAGGCTCGTACCGACCGCCGGCCGCATCCGTAGGCCCACCACACCCACGAGGGCGGGCACGGCGAGGAATCCGCCGCCCACGCCCAGGAAACCGGTGATCGCGCCCAGGCCTGCGCCGGCTCCGGCGGCTCGCGCGGGCCGGACCGTACGGGGCTCCTCGTCGGGCGCGGAGGTCTTCAGCATGCGCAGGGCGGCGAGGCCCGCGACGGCTGCGAACGCGGCCGTCAGCACCGGTTCGGGCACCCGTACGGCGAGGGTGGCCGTCACCACCGCGGGCAGGATGCCGGCCGCGGCGAAGAGGGCGCCCGTCTTCCAGCGGACATTGCCGGACGTGGCGTGGGTGGAGAGGGCGGCGGCGGAGGTCGCAGTGACGATGATCAGGGATGCCGTGGTGGCCGCGGCGGGGGTGAAGCCGAGCAGGTAGATCAGGGCGGGGACGGCGAGTACGCTGCCGCCGCCACCCAGGGCCCCGAGGGCCAGGCCGATGACCGCCCCGGCGACCAGGGCAAGGATGAGGGCGGTCACGCTATCGAACCGCTGCTGCCGCGCTCGTCGACGACCGGCAAGCCGGCTGCCGACCAGGCGTGCATGCCGCCCTTGACGTCGACGGCCTCCGCCCCGCGCCCCGTCAGGATCTTCGTGGCCTGCTGCGAGCGGTGACCGGAGCGACAGATCACCACCAGTGGCCGGTTCCGTGCGGCAGGGGGCAGTTCCCCGCCGGCCATCAGCGCGGAGAGCGGGGCGTGAACGGCGCCGGGCGCATGTCCGGCCTTCCACTCGGCGCGCTCACGCACGTCGAGCAGGACGGCGCCCTCGTCGAGGGTGCGGCGGTGGGCCTGGGCGGGGGTGACGCGGTCGTTGGCGCTACGGAAGAGGAACATCATCGGATCCTTCTGCGATCGGAAGCGGAAGTGGAAGTGGAAGCGGACTGGGCGAGACGTCAGTTGCCGGAGCCGGAGTGGGAGGCGGAGTCGGTCACCAGCTCGAGCCCCACGCTGCGGGCGGCTTCGAAGGAGTCGTCGACGGCGACCACCTCCCGGCCCGCCGCGTCCAGGAGGGACGCGGCGATCCCTGCGCGCATCCCGCCGGCGCAGTGCACCCACACCGCTCCGGCCGGAACCGCGGCCAGACGTTTGTGCAGCAGGTGGATCGGGATGTGCACCGAGCCCTTGATCCAGCCTTCGGCGCGCTCGGAGTCCCGCCGGACGTCCAGCACGATCCGGTGCTCGTACGGGTCCTGGGCTGCGAGATCGGCGAACGTGGCCCGCGGGAAGCCACGCAGTTCGCCACCGGCCGGTATCCACGCGGCGGGGTCGCCGGTGGCGGCGGCGGCCGGGCGGTCGATGCCCACGCGGGCCAGTTCGCGCTGCGCCTTCGCCAGCTGCTCGGGCGACTCGGCCAGGAGCGTGACGGGCTTGCCCCAGGGGATCATCCAGGCGAGGTAAGTGGCGATCTTGCCGTCTGCCTCGAAGTTGAAGGATCCGGCCACGTGACCCGCCGCGAACGCGATGCGGTTGCGCAGGTCCACCACCCATTCCCCGGCGGCCAGGCGGGCCGCGATGTCGGCGGAGTCCGCCACGGCGGGTGGGGTGAGGTCGATCGGCGTCGGTCCCGCGGCGTTGGTCGGTCCCATGTGGGCGTAGTAGGCAGGCACGTCCTCCAGTCCGGCGAGCAGGGACGCGACGAAGGTGTCGACGTCTTGGACGAGGGCGTCATTGCCCGCCTTCTCCTTGCCGATGGTGGTGGCGTCGCCGTCGGCCTGGGCGGAGGAACAGAAGCTGCCGAAGCCGTGGGTGGGCAACACCTCCGTTTCGTCGGGCAGCTCGGCGGCCAGTCGGTGCGCGGAGGCGTGCTGGGCGCGGGCCAGTTCCTCGGTCAGCCTCGGCTCGACGAGGTCGGGGCGTCCGACCGTACCGATCAGCAGGGACCCTCCGGTGAACGCCGCGACCACCGTGTCGTGCTCTTCGAGGACGTAGGAGGTGTGGTGCGGCGTGTGGCCGGGGGTGGCCAGGGCGCGCAACGTGATCCCCTCGTCCACCGTGACGGTGTCGCCGTCGTAGACGGGGGTGCGGGCGAAGGCCACCCGGGCGGCGGCCGGTACCAGGTAGGCGGCGCCGGTGACGCGGGCCAGGTGCAGGCCGCCGGTGACGTAGTCGTTGTGGATGTGGGTCTCCACGACGTGGGAGATCCGCACCCCCCGCCGAGCCGCCACGGCGAGCACCTGGTCGATGTCGCGGGGCGGATCCACCACCACTGCGGTGTGTGCGCCACCCGCCAGGTAACTGCGGTTGCCGAGCCCTTCCACTGCAAGGGTGTCGATGAAGAACACGCTGTCGCTCCGTCTCGGAAAATTACCCCCTGGGGTATACATACGAGCGTAGCATGGGTACCCCAGGGGGTATTTTCCGGCGTAACAGGAACCACGGAAGCCCCATGGCCAGCCCCTATCCGCGGGCCACGCCGCATCACGCACGAAAGGGACGCCCCATGCGCTACGACCGCACTGTCCGCCTCACCAGCGACTTCACCACCACCGTCGCCGCTGTCCGCGAGGCCCTGGCCGCACAAGGCTTCGGGATCCTCACCGAGATCGACGTCACCCACACGCTGAAGGCCAAGCTCGGTCACGACATGGAGGACTACGTCATCCTCGGGGCCTGCAACCCGCAGCTCGCCCACCGGGCACTGGACACCGACCGCACCATCGGCCTCCTCCTGCCCTGCAACGTCGTGGTCCGCGCCGAGGGCAGCGAGACCCTGGTCCAGGCCCTCGATCCGGACACCATGGTCACCCTCACCGGTCTGCCCGCACTGCAACCGATCGCCGAAGAAGCCGGCCGGCGACTGGACGCCGCACTGGCGGCCCTGACCGACCGCACCTGACCCCCGTTACGCCGACGTCACCGCCCGGCCCCGGCCATGACGGCCGGGGCCGGGCGGTGCAGAGTGTTCAGGCGGTCGCGGCAGGTGTACGGGCGAAGTGGCGCGCCGTGGGCACCAGCGCCGCGGCAGCCGGGACGAGGAAACAAGCGGCGGCGCACACCGCGAGTACGGGTGTGATCCCGAAGACGTCGATCGCCGGCGCGATGAGGGCAAGGCCGACTGGGGCCAAGCCGTAGGAGACCAGGAAGTCCAGCGAGGAGACGCGCGCCAGCTTGTCCGGTGCGACCTCTCGTTGCGCCGCGGTGAACCACGGCACGTTGAACAGCTCGATCCCGATGCCGGCGACGGCGTACGCGACGATCACCACGGCGGGGTGCACGGGCAGTGCGAGGCCGAGGGGCGCGAAGCCGTAGGAAGCAAGACCTGCGAACGCGGCCCAGCCCTGCGCGCGGGGCCGCCAGCGGGCGATGACCAGGGCTCCGGCGAGCGCACCGACGGTGTACGCGGTCATGGCGGCGGCCAGCACCCATTCCGTGCCGTAGCGGTCGCGGCTGACCAGGGGCAGGGCGACGCTGGTCGCGGAGTAGCCCAGCGCGATGACCGCCGTCAGCGCGCCGAGGCCCGCGAGGAACCACGGATGGCGCCGGGCCTCGCGTATGCCGTCCACGAATTCCGCGCGCAAGGAAGCCCGCGGGGCCGGTTCGCTGGCGGAGGCGGCCTCGGCGCCCCGGCCCGGCACGAGGGCGGCGACGAGCCAGAGCAGGCCGATGCCCAGCAGTAGCGTCCGGATGTCGAGGTGGGCGGCGAGCAGTGCGGCCAGGGCGGGGCCGGCCAGGGTGGAGCTGCGGACCGCCAGAGTCATGGCGGCATTGGCCTGCTGCCTGCGGTCCGGGGCGACGGTCTCGGCGGTGAGTGCCTGGAAGGCGGGTCGGCAGGCGCCTTGGCCGGCTCCCGCCAGGACGGCGGCCAAGGTCATCAGCGGTACGGACCGCCCCAGTCCGGCGGCGAGCAGCGGGGCGGCGACCGCGGCGGCCAGCGCCGCCCAGAGGACGACCGCCCGGCGGGAGTGACGGTCGGCGAGTACCCCGCCCACCGTGACGGAGGCGAGGAACCCGGCGGTCCGGGCGGCGAGGACCAGGCCGAGGCCGGCCGGGCTGAGCTCCCGGTGCAGCACGGCCAGGCCGAGGACGAAGGGCAGCGCCCAGGTGGCGAGCCCGGAGGCGGTGGTTCCAGACCACAGGCGCAGAAAGGCGAGGTCCCGCAGGACGGAACGCTTCGGGGGCGGAACCGTATCGGTCACGGTGGGCGCGGATGAAGTCGCCACGGGGTGGTGCTCCTTTGTTCAGGGGTCGGCGCGGTCGGCCCGCTCGGGGGTCGAACGACCATCGCCGCCAGGGCTGTTGGCACGGAACTCGTCGGCGTGCGCGCGGGCGTGCGGCTCGGTGAACTGCACCCCGGAAGTCGTTAATGAAAACGACAACCATTACAGTACCCTTCGAACGCGGCACTCCTGCCCGGTGCACGACAACACCCACGCCCTTTCAGACCGGAGAACCCATGCGTCATCCCGCCCGCTTCGGCATAGCCCTCGCCGTCGCCCTCGCGACCGCGGGCTGCTCGACGAGCACCAACGGATCCACTTCGGCCGACCAGTCCGCTGCATCGACCGCTAACAGCGCGAGGTCCGTCACCAGTTGCGGCCGACAGTTGTCCTTCGAGGACCCGCCCGAGCGCGCCGTGGCCCTGGACCAGACGTCGACCGAGATCCTGTTGGAACTCGGACTCCAGGACCGCATGGCCGGAACGGCCAACGTGAAGACGAAGATCCCCCCACAGTACGGGGCCGCCTACGCCAAGATCCCCGTCCTCGCCCCGAAGATCGTCACCAGCGAGCAACTGCGCGCCGCCACGCCTGACTTCGTCGTCGCCGGATCCGCCGACCTCTACACCAAGGACCGGGCGGGCACCCGAGAGGAGCTGGGCGCCCTCAAGGTCCCCACCTTCGTGAGTGCCGTCGACTGCCCGCAGCAGAACGAGGCCGGCAAGGGCCCCTTCGACCTGCTCTTCGCCGACTACGAGAACCTGGGCACGGTCTTCGGCGTCGAGGCACGCGCCGGAAGGCTCGCCGCCGAGCAGCGCACGGCGCTCGCGCGGGCCCGGGAGCACGGCTCGAAGGTCAAGGACCGGCCGACCGTCGTCTACCTCTACTCCGTCTTCAACGGCATGCCCTACGTCGCAGGCAAGACCGGTCTGCCCAGTGAGATGAGCCGGATCATCGGGGCGCAGAACGCCTTCGACGACCTAAGCGAGGACTGGCCGGAGGTTTCCTGGGAGGAAGTAGCCGAGCGCAACCCCGACGTCATCGTCATCGGCGACCTTTCCGAGCGGGGCCGGCCGGGTGACAGCGCCGCCGAGAAGCGCGCGGCGATGGCCGGACACCCGGTGATCTCCCAACTGGCCGCCGTACGCAGCAACAAGATCATCGAAGTCCCGGGAATCGAACTGGACCCGTCCGTACGCTCCGTGCACGCGCTGGACCTACTGGCGGCGGGAATGAAGGACCTCGGGTATGACCGCTGACCCGACCGCCCGTACGGGGCCCGTGGATCTGCTGCACCCGGCGGCGCGCCGGTCGGCGATGCTGACCGTGACGGCCGAGACGACGGACGCGAAGACGGACGCGACGGCTGCGGAGTCTCCGCCACCGCTCGCGCCCGGCCGGTCAGGACCCGCCCGGGCGGGCCTGCTCCTCCTTTCGGCGAGCGTGCTGGCCGCCTCGGTGGCCGCATCCGTACGGATCGGCACGACGCACGTGGGGTGGGCCGACCTCTCCAGGGTGCTCGGCGCCCGACTCGGCCTGGCCATACAGCCGTTGCCGCCGCTCGTGGACTCGCTCGTCTGGGACCTGCGGGTCCCGCGCGTACTGATGGCGGCCCTGGTCGGCGCGTCGCTCGCCGTGTGCGGCACCGTGCTCCAAGCCCTCACCCGCAACGCACTCGCCGACCCCTACCTCCTCGGCGTCTCCTCGGGCGCCTCCACCGGCGCCGTGACCGTCGTCGTCCTCGGCATCGGGGCGGGCACGCTCGGCATCACCGGTGGCGCACTGACCGGTGCACTGCTCTCCTTCGGACTGCTGATGCTGCTGCTGCACCGGACCGGGTTGGACTCGCACCGGATCGTGCTGACCGGTGTGGTCGTGGGCCAGCTCTTCACGGCACTGACCTCATTGGTCCTCATGGCCTCGGCGGACGCCGACACCACGCGCGCGGTCACCCACTGGTTGCTGGGCTCGATGGCCCCGGCCCGCTGGGACGCCGTCGTGGTCGCCGCGATCGTCACGCCGCTCGGGCTGGCAGTGGCCTGGAGCTGCTCGCACGCCCTCGACGGGCTCGCCTTCGGCGCCGACACCGCCGCGTCCCTCGGCATCGGCGTACGGCGCACCCGGCTGGTGCTGCTCGTGGTGACCGCCGTGCTGACCTCGGTGGCCGTCGCGACCGTGGGCGCCATCGGGTTCGTCGGACTGATCGTGCCCCACGGGGTGCGGTTCCTGATCGGCCCGCTGCACCGGCTGCTGCTCCCCCACGCGGCGCTCGCGGGCGCGGTCTTCCTGGTGTGGACGGACGCACTGGCGCGCGTCGCCTTCGCACCGCGCGAGGTGCCGGTGGGCGTGATCACAGCCCTGCTCGGTGTACCGCTCTTCCTCGTCGTGCTGCGCAGGAGGGGGGAGCTGTGAGGATCACCGCCGAACGGCTGAGCTGGTCGGTGGCGGGCAGCCGTCTAGTCCACGAGGTCACGCTGGACATAGCCCCCGGCGAGACCGTCGGGCTCCTCGGACCCAACGGGTCGGGGAAGTCGTCCCTGTTGCGCTGCCTGGCCGGCCTGCGCACCCCGGACGCGGGCACCGTTGCGTACGACGGCCAGTCCGTACGCGGGTGGGACGCCCGCCGCATCGCCCGGCACGTCGCCTTCGTCGAGCAGGACTCGGGCCCCGACAGCGATCTCCGCGTGGTCGACGTCGTGGGCCTGGGACGCACCCCCTTCCGGGACCGCTGGCGCGGCGCTGATGCCGCCGACCGGGCCGTCGTCGCCGCCGCCTTGGACCGCGTGGGACTCAGGGCGCTCGCCGGCCGTTCCTGGCGGGCCCTGTCGGGCGGCGAGCGGCAACGCGCCCACATCGCCCGCGCGCTGGCCCAGCAGCCGTACTGCCTGCTGCTCGACGAACCCACCAACCACCTCGACGTCAAACACCAGTTGGAACTGATGGAGCTGCTCGCCGGCACCGACCAAACGGTCCTGGTGGCGCTGCACGACCTGTCACTGGCAGCCCGGTACTGCGACCGGCTGCTGCTGATGCAGCACGGGCAGTTGGTCACCTCCGGCACCCCCGAGTCCGTACTCACCCCTGAGCGGCTCGCCGAGGTCTTCGAGGTCGATGCCGAGCTCGCAGCCGACGCTCTGGGCAACCTGACGGTCGCCTACAGACGCCCCGCACACACCTCCCCCGCCGAACCCAGCCCATGAGCGCCATGAGAACCACGGGTCCATGACGACTGCAACCACGACAACCCCTGCGACCTCTACGACCTCTACGACCTCTACGACAAGGAATCCTGCGATGAGCACATCCAACACCGCGGTACAGACCGTGGCATCCCTGACGGACTCCGTACTGGCCGGCGAGCACGGCCCGTTGCCCCGCGAACGCGTCGCGACGAGCGTGTTCTGGATCCACCACGGCACCCGGCTGGCCGGCGGCGACACCACCTACCTCAACCAGTACGTCCTGGTCCGCCTCGGTGGCTCCTTCGGCGGCTGTGCCTTCGAAGCCGGCGAGATCGACCCGGCCATCTGCCGGGAACACACCGGCGCCCCGCTCGACGTGCTGCTGCGCGAGGCACCCCGCCCCCTACGGATGGCGGCGCTCGACGCCTACCTCGCCGAGGTGCACCCGCACCGTGCCGCTGCCGAAGCGGGCGCGGCCGAGCAGGTCATCCTTCCGGCCGGGACCCCCGAGGTCCGCGCGACGGCCCGGGACGCGGCCATCGCCGGGTTGCTCGACATCGAGGAAGGTACGAAGGTCGGGCTCATCGGCGTCGTCAACCCGCTGGTCGCCGCGATCCGCGCGCGTGGCGGCGTACCGCTGCCCTGCGACTTCAACCTGAGGTCAACCCAGTGGGGCGACCCGGTCACGACGGACATGCACGAGGTCCTGGAGCGGGCGGAAGCCGTCGTCGCCACCGGAATGACGCTCAGCAACGGCTCGTTCGACACCATCCTCGAACGCTGCCGCACGCGCGGCATCCCGCTGGTCGTATACGCGCAGAGCGGCAGCGCCGTGGCCCGCGCCTTTCTGGGGGCGGGTGTGACCGCGCTCTCCGCAGAACCCTTCCCCTTCTCCCAGTTCAGCGCCGACCCGACCCCGCTGTACCGGTACCGGACGGCGGTGAACGGCGCGTGATCCCGGCCGCCCGTCGGGCCGTATCCGGTGCCGGTGCCGGTGTCCTTCCCACTGGTACCGGGTACGCCTCCTGCCACCACGGCGAGATCTTGCAGGGCGTCTTCCGCGACGCCGCCGGGCAGCGGTGCGCCGGGCTGGTCACGTTGCCGATGGCCGGACTGGGCAGCCGTGCCACGTTCGTACGCGATCAAAACGCGGCTGCGGAACAACTCGCCGTCCTGCCCACCGACCGCACGAAGGCCCGGCGGGCGGCGGCCCTGGCCGTCGAGGAATGCGCGCGGCAACGCCGGGAGCCGTCCTGTGGCGGAGTACTGCGACTGACGGGGGACGTACCCGTGGGGCTCGGCATGGGCAGCTCCACCAGTGACGTCATCGCCGCCATCCGCGCGGTCGCGGGGTCCTACGGCCTGTCCCTGGGCCCCGCTACGGTCGCCCGGCTGGCGGTGCGGGCCGAGCTGGCCTGCGATCCGCTGATGCTCGACGACCGCCCGGTGCTGTTCGCCCAACGCGAGGGGCGGGTCCTGGAGGTCCTCGGCCCCGCCCTGCCGGACCTCGTCATCGTGGGCTGTGCGCTCGGTGGGGGCGCGCCGGTGGACACCCTCTCGCTGCCCGTCCGGGTCCACGACGACCACGACGTACGCGCCTACGAACGGCTGCGCACGCTCCTACGGCGGGCCGTGGCCACCGGCGACGCCGTGCTCCTCGGCGAGGTCGCCACCGCCAGCGCCTGGCGGGGTCAGCAGATCCTGTGCCACCCGGAGTTCGAAACGCTCGCCGAAATCTCCCGCCGGGTGGGGGCGACGGGCGTGCAGATGGCCCACAGCGGCGCGGTCGCCGGCCTGATCTTCGATCCCGCAGCGCCGGGCCTGGAGCACCGCGTCCGCACGTGCGTACGCGCACTGGACAGCAATGGCATCCCCGCCACCCGGATCTTCACGACCTTCCCCACGAGCAAGGAGCTCCGAAATGGACCAGCACATCGCGGAGTCGATCGGCCGGCCGGACCTCGTACGTCTCGACGACCGACTCGTCTGCCTTCGCTTTGAAACCATGAAGGTGGTCTCCGCCCTGGCAGCGGTCCGTCACCTGCTCGACTCCGGAGCCGTCCGCCGCGGGGACACCCTGCTCGACAGTTCGAGCGGGATCTACGCCTACGCCCTCGCTCTGGCCTGCCACCGCTACGGGATGCGCTGCCACATCGTCGGCTCCTCGACCGTGGACCACACCCTGCGCACCCAACTCTGCGTGCTGGGGGCGACGCTGGAGCAGATGGAACCGTGCAGCGACCTCAAACTCGACCAGAAGCGCCGGGTCGAACGCATCCACGAGATCCTCGTCGCACACCCCGAGTACCACTGGATGCGCCAGTACCACGACGACATCCATTACCTCGGCTACCGCGCCGTTGCCGACCGCATCCGGCAGTCCACCGGCACCGAAGCCCTCACCCTCGTCGGCGGTGTCGGTTCAGGAGCCTCGACCGGAGCCCTCGCCCGCTACCTCCGGGAGGACTCCCCCGACGTCGAACTCGTCGGCGTGCAGCCGTACGGCAGCATCACCTTCGGGTCCGAGCACGTGGCCGACCCGGAGATCATCATCGCCGGCATCGGCAGCTCCATCCCCTTCGGGAACGTCGACCACGCGCTGTACGACACGCTCCACTGGATCTCCTTCGACGCCGCCCTCACCGGGGCCGTCGACCTGCTGCGCCGGCACGCCGTCTTCGCGGGGCTCTCCACCGGAGCCGGCTACCTCGCCGCCCGTTGGGAACACGACCGCGCCCCCGAGCGGACGGTCCTGTTCATCGCCGCCGACACCGGCCACCGCTACGTGGACACCGTCTACGCCCGCCACCGCGAGGCCGCTCGGCTCGAAGACCTGACCCCCCGCGCTGTGGCGACGCAGGCCGACCTCGTGCTCCCCTGGTCGCGCATGCACTGGAACCGCTCGCCGGCACCCGGCCCGGCACTCGCCGCGGCCCGTTGCCCTGGATGACGGCTCCTGCCCGGGACGGCCCGGCCGGCGGTGGCCGGGCCAGCACGGGGTCGGATCAGAACGCGAAGACGGCGTTGCCGTTCAGGGTCGCCGACATGACGCAGGCGTTGGAGAACGTGTGCTTCCACGCGACGCGGCTGCCCTGCCACACGCCGTCCGCGGTGATGGTGACGGGGTCGTAGTGCATCGGGCAGGCCCGGTCCGGGTTCGGGGCGGCCAGTAGGCGGTCGAAGGAGCCGCCGGTGGAGTTCAGGGCCGTACAGGCGGCCTCGGGGTCGGGGTGCGTCCCGAGGGCGGTCGGCATGCAGCTGAGGGTGGACGCCCGGACGACGGTGGCGGTCGCGGCGTCGTCCCCGTGGCCGAGGGTGAAGACCATGGCGGACGGGGCGTACAGACTCGTGGGCTTGGCCTCCGCGACCCCCGTGGCGCCGGCCAGGCAGAGGAGGGCAGCGGCAGAGACAGCGGCTAAGCGGTGACGCACGGCAAACTCTCTTTCGATTCAAAGGTTGAACGCGATTCTTGCTTGCACTATCGCGCCCTGACGCAGTGAATCCTGTCCGACTCGAAGGAGAGATGCATATCCATGGCCGTTTTACGGACACTGCGTTCGCATATCGGTGACCGAACGGTCGTCCGAGCAGCTCAAGCAGGGTGCGTTCCCTCCGTAACGGCACGCGCACGCGGGGCGATGGCGGTGCCGACGTGCCCCCTTGCGTCCGCTGACCTGCTGCCGGCTGCACGCGGTTCATCGAACGGCCACTCAGCTTGGCCGGATGAGCACGGTCGCCGCGCCGCGGGTAGCGGGCCCGTAGGCGGGACGGCCCGTCGTGGCCGCCCCGCCGTTCACCCGACACGGCACGGGCGCCCGGGGGGAGCTACGCGTCCAGGAGCCGCCGGCCTCGGCGGATGTGGACGGCCGAGGCCGCAACGGCGAGGACCGTGCCCAGGACCGCGTAGCCGGCGAGCACGCAGAGGGGCCGGGTGATGGCGTGGCCGGAGAAATAGACGGTGTTGCGTACGGCCGTGGTGCCGGCGCCCGGTGGCAGCCACTGGCCGATCCTGCTCCAGAACGGCGGCAGCAGCGCGCCGGGATAGGCGCCGCCGGCGCTGGGATTGCCGAGGATGACGAAGACGATGATCGTCACACCGATGCCGACGATGCCCCACAGCACCTGGAAGGCGACCGTGGTGGCGGCTGCGGCGAAGACGACGAGCGAACCCAGCGCCCACAGCTGTGCGAAGTGACCGCTCAGCGCACCCAGGACCGGGTCGACGATGACCGCACCGCCGAGGCCGGACAGGATCGCGTACACGGCCAGCGTGGCAAGGCGGATGACGGTGCGGTGCATGTTCGCCGGGCGTGCCCCAGCGGCAATGCCGAGGATGGCGGCGGCCAGGTAGCCGCCGACGATCCAGCCCAGGACGAGGTAGAACGAGGACATGCCGCGCCCGTCGCTGGCGTCGGGCGGCCTGATGTCCGTGACGGTCACCTGCCGGTGGCGCTCCGCCTCGATGCTCCGGGCGATCTGTTCGGCGGTGGAGGAGACCGCGGGCCCGCTGGCGGAAGCCACCAGCAGGGTGTCGGTGCTACTGGTGGGGTTGACGACGACCGCCGCGTCGACGGTGCGGTTCAGGATGAGGGTGCGGGCCTGCTTCTCGCTGGAGGCGGCCCGCGCGCTCAGCGGCTCGCCGTCGAGCCCGTTGAGCTGGTTGATTATCGTGGCCGAAGCCTGCGCGGGGGCGACGACCGCAACGGAGATGGCATGGGGCTTCGGTGCGTGGAAGGCACCGATGTAGGAGAGGACGAAGCCCAGCTGCAGGGCTAGCACACCGATGACCAGGACCACGCTGCGCGGGCTGACCGCATCACGGAGCTCGGCGACGAATCGCCGCCCCGTGCTCGCGGGCGCGGAGGCGGGAGCGGTGTCCGGCGGGGTGTCCGTAGAGGGCTGTGTCATGGGCAGTTCCTTCGTGCTCGTCGTGCAGGTCTGTGACAAAGAGGGCCGGTGAGGCGGCAGGTGTCCTCACGGCGATGGAGGGGTGCGCGGCGGGCTCCGCCGGCCGTCACCGTTCCTGGTCGCCCGTCCCGCTGCGCGGGGACAGGAGCGCCAGGAGCAGCTGCTTGAGCCACTGGCGTGCGTGTTCGGTGTCGCGATCCAGCAGTACCTGCGTGGTGACGCCGTCGTACACGGCGAGCACGGCACGGGCCGCGCCGTCAGCACCCCCGAGCACCGGCGGCAGCCCGCCGTGTTCGGCGACGGCGGTCAGCCGCTGCGCGATCGCCTCCTGTAGCCACTGCCGGTGCTGCAACAGCGCCTGGGCCACCTCCTCGCGCCGCGCGGCGTAGACCAGGAAGTCCGACTTCACCAGCAGCCAGTCGCGTTCCAGCAGCAGCGCTTCGGTCAACCGTTCCACCGCAGAGGCGAGGTCGAAGTCGGCCACGTGGGACGTCAGCGCCTCGGTGAGCTGCGTGGTGAGCAGTTCGGCCCGCGCCTGGTACAGCGCGAAGAACAGCCCTTCCAGGCTGTCGAAGTTCGAGTAGAACGCCCCGCGGCTGTAGCCGGCCGCATCGCACACTTCCTCGATCGAGACACGGCCGAACCCCTTCGCCGCGAACACCTCGAACGCCGCCGCGAGCAACCGGGCCTGCGTCTGCACGCGGCGCTTGGTGACCCGAGGCCCGGCACTTTCCCGTGCTGCCGCTCGCCGGTCAGACGGCGCAGGGTTCCCTCCGCTCGACATCCTGACCCTCCATTCACGATACACAGATGTATCCGATACATGAATGTATCAAATGGAAGCGCGATCCGCCGATCAGCGCCGGGCATCGACGGGCGTGCCGCGGTTGCCGGGCGCGGGAGGGCCGGGGGCGATCGAGGCGCCCGTCAGGAACGAAGGAGCCGCACCGCCGCAGCGCCGGGGAGGAGGACGCCCGCCGCCATGAGGGTCAGCAACCCCGTCGGGGTGCCCCACCTGGAGAGGGTGACGAGAGGGTGCTCTGTACCGCTCACGCGGAACCTCCGGTGGGTGCTGCCAGGAAGTGGTCGACGCCGTCGCGGAAGTAGGGCCAACTCTCGCTGAACTCGGCAAGGGCCGCCCTTCCGGATGCGGTGAGGGTGTAGTAGCGGCGCGCGGGGCCGGTGGCGGATTCACGCAGCTCGGTGTCCACGAGTTGCTCCCGGCGCAGCCGGGACAGCAGGGGGTAGATCGTCCCTTGACTGGTGGTCATGACGCTGACGGCAGCGAGCTCACTGAGGATTTCGACGCCGTAGCGCGGGCCGTCGCGCAGCAGTGCGAGGACGCAGTACTCCAGTACGCCCTTGCGCAGCTGGCTGGCGACCCTCCCGGTCGCTTCAAATCTTGCTTCACCAGGAACCATGCAATGCAAGGTACCTCCGCACAGCTCGCCGATCAACCACGCCGGACGGTGGCGCCGCCCACCGCGCATCGGCCCATGGCCGGGCAAGTCCAGTTCCCTCGAACGTCACTTCGCCTCGGAGGCGAGCTCGAACGGCGTCGCGGTGGCAGCCGTCGGCGGGCCCGGGCACGGCGGGCTGGGCGACCCGAGGACCGAAACGGACGTGCGGGACGCGCCGCGCGCAGTGACGAACAGCGTCGGGCCGTCGATGCGGCCCGGCCCACTCACATCACCGTACGGTCCACCGTGCTCGCGACCGCCCCCTTGATCACGTTCGCGTGATGGGCAGGGCGAGTGGCGCGGACGAGGCGCCGCACTCGGCGCAGGCTGCGATGCCGGCCGCTTCCGATACGGCCGCCACCGCGCCTTCCCATGGGGGTTGCGTCTCTTCCACGTGTCGGGACAGGACGTGCCTGAAGTGTTGTTGGCGCCGCAGCTCGCGGCTGTCCGTGTAGTGCATCCGGCCGACCCCTGACGACGTCCAGGCGGCGCAGCCCGTACCCAGTACGGCGCAGATCAACGCGATCCACAGGAAGGTGTCTGTCACGGCGGGTCCTCTTCGGTAATTGATGATCAGGGGCACTCGCAGCCGCTCACAGCCGGGCCCCCGGCGACACCTCGACATAACGCAAGGGCATATGCGGGGTTGCGCGCACTCCGCCGATTCAGCCATGCGCAGTATTCCGCCAGCCCGCCGAATTCTCATATGACTTAAGCAGAATCTCTGAACGCTCGGGCACATTCCGTCCGGACTGCCGAGCCGTGGGGCGCACAGTCTCGCGCGAGCGCCGGAGTACGGCCGAGTGCGCATGGTCGGGCAGCCGGGCGACCGTATGCCGGCAACCGGGGCGAGCCCACGGCGGACCCACCCTCGATCTCCTTTCGTCTTCCCCGCCTTGAGCTGGCAGGACTGCTTCACGAAAGGCGCGCGGCCACGCTTTCTCCGCCAGTGCAGAAACGATAAGGGACGCTGGTCAACCCTCGTCTACTTCGCCATCATCACCTGGATGGACCACACCCTCCCCCGCGTCCGGAGCGTTGGGTGGACTATGACAACACCAAAGCACTCAGCAATGTTCCCGCAGAGCGCAGAAATCGACGGCCACGACGTTCGCACGGGAGCTACAACGGTGGGGAATTGGACGTACACGGGCTGGACCCAGGACAAGAGCGCAACGCTGCTCCATGAGGGGCTGGAGGTCGATCTCCATTACACGTCCACGATCTTCGAGGACTTCCTGGAAGCGATGAGCCGCATCCAGAGCGACTTCAACCGACGGTCGCCGGAAGTCGGTCCGTTCAAGACGACGGTCGGCGAACCCACCGGGCAGATCTCCCGTGTTTGAGCAGTACGGTCTTCACGACACACACGGTTCCTACCCCCATCCGGACGCCTCCGCCGTGTGGCCTCACGACGCACACGCTTCCTACCCCCATCCAGACGCCTCCGCCGTGTGGCCGGGGACGGACCACGAGCCACCTGCTTCCCAACCGTTCATGGGTTTGGGCGAGGTGAACGGCCCGTGGGATGCGGCGGAGGAACTGGCGTACCTCCTCCAGGGCGCCATGGGGCCGAGACAGACGGAGACCTTCGACCCGGTCGGCTTCGATGAGCCCGGGGATACGGCCAGCCACGCCGGCCTGGTCACCGAACTGTCGCAGGGCTCTGACCAACGGGCGCACGGGCCCGCCCCCCATGGGCACCGTAGGAGCACGTCGAGATCGTCCGAGGCCTCCACGCTGTCCCTGCTCAGAACGGGCAGCCTCTTCACCGCCGTACTGGTCGCCGTCATCGCCGCCGTGGTGAGCATCTTCAGTGGCCTGGCCATCTGCGACACCCTGCGCCACAGCGCGGGACCGCGCACCGCACACGACGTGGTCAGCTGGTGGCCCCTGCTGATCTACGGACCCTGGATGGTCGCCTCCCTGTCCATCCTCCGGGCCGCCCTACACCAACGTCGCGCCGTCCACTCCTGGGCCATCGTCCTATTGTTCTCCACCCTCGCCACGCTTCTTTGCGTGGCCCAGGCGTCCCACACGTTCGCCGCACGGGCGGCGGCCACTCTTCCGCCGATCGCCGCGCTGGCCTGCTTCCAACAACTCGTCCGCCAGATCACGCTCACGCGCCCACCCCGCCAATCGACCCCACGACACCGCAACCGCGCCCCCTCCCCACTCCGACAGCCGGCCGCTACGAACAGCCCGGGCAAGGCACTTCCCGACTACTCGGCGCCCGATTACCCGGCGATGGAGCAAAGGGCCGCCCGCCCACCCACCCCCGCCCCCCGATTCCGCTACGGCTCGTGATGGTCGTACGGTCACGCGCCGGCCACAGCCGTGCGCTTCGCCGGACGAGTTCGTCGAACGCAAGCGTGAGCACCATGTCAGTTCGGCCCGCCGTCCCCTGCAAAGGGGTCGCCTGCGGCGGCGCCGCGGGAACGCGGCCCACCGCAGTCGGGCGTCACTAACTTCTCGGACACCTCGGTCCTTCCCAGAGTCAACGAGCGTGATCGCTTGCATCTCAGGAACGAAGATCGAAACCCATAGGTCACGGGCTGAACACGGTCTCAGTCCTACGGGTCCACACCGCTGACCGGCCACTCCCCGATAGGCCGTCCGCGCGACGCGGTCTCCGCGACGGCAGCCCCTGGCACCGGGACGCGGCCGTCGGCGCCCCCACCTGCGCGTGTTCGCGTTCAGATGATCCGATTCCGCTCCGGTGCGGTGCCACGGGACCTCCTGAGCAGCCCGGTGGTACGACCCGTGATGCCCCCGCCTCCTGGACCGGTCCGGACGACCGGTCCGCGGCGCGCTTCAGCACTTCGTTTCCCCACGTCTTTTACGACACGTCTCCTACGACACGTCTCCTACGAGAGGACAGCTCCATGCCCCACGACCCCGCCCAGGCAGAGCGCCTTCGCTATCAGCGGCGCCAGGACGCCGGGTACCGGGCCGGAGAGGAAGCCGTCACCAGCCTCCAGGCGGCACTCGCGCTCGCCGGCCTGACCCTGCCCTCTCTGTGCAACGACGGGCCGGTGGGCTGCCGTGGTTTCGTCCGGCTCGGGGGGTGCAGCGTAGACCTCGCCAATCAGCTCGCCGAGGTCATCGCCGCGGGTGCTCACGCCTTGCAGGAGCAGCGTTCGTGAGCACCCGGGCCGATCCGGAGGCATTCGAGTGGTGGCCCGACCGCACAGGGGCCGGAGAGGCGCACCGCAGCCTGTGCGGCTTCCTGTGTCTCGCCACAAGTGACCTGTTCGCGGAGGTGCTCACATGAAACCGTGGCGGGCTTCCTCACCTGCTCCCGGGGTGCCGCAGGCGGCGCTCGACCCCTACCGGTTCCCCGGCATGCGCCGCTTCGCGGAAGACGAGGAGACGAGCGGCGTAGACCCCGGGGCTCCGCGGCTCGACCCGCTCCGCGCCGCGCGTCGCCCGGCCGGGGTCCCGAGTCCCGCTGACCGGCGGCGTCTTGACCTGCACTCCTGTCTGACCGTCGCAGGCGTCCCCCCGCTCGCCGGCGACCTCCACGCCATCGACGTGCTCTCCACCGTCGACGAGACCACGTACGCGGCCGTCATACGTTGGATCACCCGTATTCACTGACCTCGTCGCCCTTCCCTGGCCGGGCTTCGCACCACGACGGCCGGCAGATACCGCTCACGCCCATGGGCTCTGGTGCCGCAGAACACCAGAGCCCGACCACTACACCACCGACATCCGCATTATCGGGGAGAACCACGCCCGGGGCCGGCCGGACTAGGCCGAACAGATGATGCTCGCCGTACGGATGCTGCTCGTGTCGGATCGGGTATGGAGAATGCGGCCTGCTCCAGACTCCCGCCCATGCGGCCGCGGTCATCGCGGAAACGATCCCTTGCCCCACGGCCGAACAGGACGCCGTCGGTCTCGACGTGCGCCTGCGGTGCCAGCACCGCGCACATCACCCCGCCCGGCCCTTCCGCTCATGGACCGTGCTGGACGAATCCGTACTGCACCGCATCGTCGGCGACCACGACGTGATGCGCGACCAACTTGAGCACCTGAACTCAGCGCCCGTCCCGCATTGAGTGGCTCTCGTGCTCTCGGAGGTGCCTGCCGGCGGAGCATGCCCGGGGCTCGCGCGTCCGGGCATGCAGATGCAGTGCGTCCGGCCGGCGTGTGGGATGGGAAGAGAAGTCGTGGGGCGGAGGCGGCGGCGCCGGGCCGCCGCGTCCTCCCCACCCGTGCCAGAGGCCATCGAGACCGAACCGGGAGCCAGCCATGGCGCCACCTGCGACACCGACACGACACCGCGCGAGCAGGGGTTGGGGATCCCTCGCCGCGTTCCTCGCCGTGACCTACGGGGTCGCGGCCGTGGGCGCGCTCGTCTCCCGCGACGCGGGCGCGGTCTATCGGTCCCTACAGCGTCCCGCCTGGGCTCCACCAGCCTGGCTCTTCGGCCCCGTCTGGACCGTCCTCTACGCCACCATCGCCATCGCGGCATGGCTGGTGTGGCGCCATCCGGATCGCCCAAGGGTGCGGCGGGCCCTCACCTGGTGGTCCGTACAGCTCGCCCTCAACCTGGTCTGGACCCCCCTGTTCTTCGGCGCCCGCGAGTACGGACTCGCCCTGCTGGACATCGCCCTGCTGCTGGCGGCGCTGGGCGTCACCCTGGTCCGCTTCTACCGCCTGAACCGTACGGCCGCGTTCCTGCTCGTCCCCTACCTGCTGTGGGTGGCGTTCGCGACCGCCCTCAACGCTGCCGTCTGGCAGCTCAACGGGTAGCGCCACTGGGAACGGAGCGGGTTCGCCCGGCGGTCCGTGCCTAGCCGACGGTGACGAACACGCTGTGCCAGCCGCTCGCCCCGTCGGGGATGGTTCGGACGCGCTGTTCGGTCTGTAGTTGACCGGTGCCGTCGGTGGCGCGAACGGTGACCGTATGGCCGCCCGGAGTCGTCTTCCAGGGGAAGGACCACTGGCGCCAGGTGTCGACGCCCGCCTGGGGAGCGAGGTCGGCCTCCTGCCAGGGGCCCTCGTCGACGCGTACCTCGACCCGCTGGATGCCACGGTGCTGGGCCCAGGCCACACCGGCGACGGTGACGGTTGCCGAGTCGGGGCGCGCGAACGGCTTGGGGGTGTCGATGCGGGCCAGTGTCTTGATCGGCGCCTTGCGGGCCCAGCTCCGCTTCACCCAGTACGGGTCGTAGGCGTCGAAGGTGGTGAGCTCGATGTCCTCGATCCACTTGCAGGCGGATACGTACCCGAACAGTCCGGGCACCAGCATCCGCACCGGGAACCCGTGCTCGAAGGGCAACGGCTCGCCGTTCATACCGACCGCGAGCATCGCGTCGCGGCCGTCGAGGACGTCCTCGACCGGGGAGCCCAGCGTCATCCCGTCCACCGAGCGGGCCACCAGCTGATCGGCGGGGCCGCCCTTGGACGGCGGTTCGACCCCGCATTCCCTCAGGAGGTCTGCGAGTCGTACGCCCAGCCAGCGGGCGTGCCCGACGTAGGGGCCTCCGACCTCGTTGGAGACGCAGGTCAAGGTGATGTCCCGCTCGATCAGCGGGCGCCCGAGCAGGTCCTGGAAGGTGTAGGTCCGAGGTCGGGTGACGCCCTTGCCGCGGACCCGCAGCCGCCACGTGTCCGCGTCGACCTTGGGTACCACCAGGGCGGTGTCAACGCGGTAGAAGTCCCGGTTCGACGTGGTGAAGGAACTGATCCCCGCCACCTTGAGCTGGGCACCGGCCGGCAGCGGCGGCGCCGGGGAAGCCGGTGCGGGCAGTTCGACCGCGGCCCGGGAGGCGACGGCACCCTCACCGCGTCGGCCGGTCAAGGCACGACCCACGGCCCCCACCCCGGTGGCGGCGACGGCGGTGGCCGAGACGGCCACCAGGAACCCGCGCCTCGACCACACCGAACCGACTACCGCGCCGTCGGCCGCGGCGGTACGGCCGGAGACGACGTTCCCGATCAGGACGTACAGGACCCCGGCGCCCGTCAGGGCCCCGGCCAACGAGGGCAGGGCGTCCGCCGGCCCCTGGGCGTCCGGGCGCGTCAGCGCGGCCGTCGCGCCGACGACACCGAACAGCAACACGCCCACCGCTGCGGAGCGCCGGCGGCGCAACGCCACCACACCCAGCACCACGGCGAGGAGGGTGATGGTGGCCAGGATCCCGGTCTGGAGGGCGAACTTGTCGTTCTCACCGAAGGTGCGGATCGCGTAGTCCTTCAGCGCGGCCGGTGTCCGGTCGACCGCCGCGCCGCCCACCACGGTCACGGGCCCCGCCTGCGGCCGGACCAGCGATGCGACGAACTCGGCCACTGCCAGAGCGGTGTACCCGGACAACAGTCCGGACAAGGCACCCGGTGCGCCGCGGAAGAGGTTCTTACGGAAGCTGCTCACGCCGGCTATTCGCCGTGCTCCGTCCTGCGGATGGGTGAGAGGAGGACGGGAGGACGGGAGGACGGGAGGACGGGAGGACGCTCGGGTCGTGGCCGCCGCCTCAGCGGGGCAGTGTCTGGGTGACGCGCCACAGGCGGCGGGGCAGGTCGCCCTCAACGGAACACCGCGGCGGCGTGCACGGCGGGGGCCGAGGGCTGTTCACCGTACATGCCCGGACGGGCGGTGTAGGTGCTCTGCCAGTGCTGCCACTGTGCAGCAGCCAACTCCTGCTCGTCCTCGCTCACGCGTCCGCACTCCCCGGTCCGGGCCGACGCCCCGACTCTGACTGCAACTGCCTCACCCGGGCGCGGAAGGTGCGCCAGCGCCTCTCGTTCTCGTGCACGAGCGTCGCCGACTGCACCATCAGGTCGGCCGCCCGGTCGAACAGTTCGGAAGACGAATACAGGTAGGCAGGGGTCCTCCGCTCACCCCGCAGGTCGGCCCGGAGCGCCGTTGGAGAGAAGTCGACCCTGGCCAGCAGGTCGAGGGCGCGGCGCAGCAGCCGAGCGACCAGGGCCTGCATGTCCGCCGATTGCCAGTCATTGGCGATGATCCGGTGCCGCTCCCCCAGCAGGTCGGCGAGGGCCGAATAGGCAGCCAAGGTCCCGGCGATCTCCCATGCCTGTTCCATGGACCGGGCCAGCCAAGCGGCGCCGCTCTCGGTCTCATCGGCAAGCGTGGCGACCTCGTGTTTCATCCGCTGGAGTTCGGCGGGCTCGCCCTCCCCTTCCATGAAGAGGATCCCCGACTCCGCTACGAGCCCGGGAGCGTTCAGGTCCTCCGTGCCGGCGAACGCGATCGTCGATGTCCGCTCACCGGCCTCGACGTCGCTCCACCGATCGGCCAGTGACTTCAGTGCCCGAGATCGTGCCTGGAGCTCGCCCGCCTGCCGCAGCGGCGCTTGCGCGTAGTACTCCTCGTGCTCCCGATGGAACCGCGCGAGGTTGTCGATCACCTGCAGCAGCGCATCCGGAGGGGCGGGCGGTGCCTCGTCCTCGGGCATGGGAGCAGTGTGCACCACGTCCCGCGTCCACGGCCTGGGGGCACGCCCACACGGGTGAACAAGGCGGCGGCCCGTGCCCCGGGATGCGACCGGGGCCGTTGTGGGGGGTGTGAACGCCGAAGCCGCAGCCCGCCCGGTCGCGTCGGGGACCGACGCTACGCGCCCCGCTCTGCCCCCGCGCGTGCGCGGACACGCGACCTCGGGCGTACACGTGACCACCCGTTCCTGCAGCGTCCTCGGACAGCAGGTGTTCCCCACGGCCCCGCGCCGGTTCGGGCGCGCACTGGCCGCCGCGGTCACCGGTGTGCTCGTCGCGGGCGTGCTCGCGGCGGCGCCGGCCGGGGCGGACGTGGCGGGCCCGGTGCTCGACCGGGACTTCCCCGATCCGGACGTCGTCAAGGTGGGCCGGACGTACCACGCCTACGCGACCCACGGCCAGGCGGTGAACATCCAGCACGCGACGTCGCCGGACTTGGTCCACTGGTCGCTGGTCGGCTCGGACGCCTTGCCCCACCTCGGGCAGTGGGCGGAGCCGACCCGCTCACTCGTATGGGCACCGGAGGTCTTCACCAACGGCCACGGGTTCACCATGCACTACACCGCTCGCGACCGTGCCAGCGGCAGGCAGTGCATCGGCGTCGCCCTGTCCTCCTCCCCGGACGGCCCGTTCCGGCCCACCGGGGAGGGTCCGTTGGTCTGCCCGGTCGATCAGGGCGGTGCGATCGACGCCGCGAGCTACACGGAGGACGGCCTGCGGTACCTGCTCTGGAAGAACGACGGCAACTGCTGCGAGTTGGCCACCCGGCTCTACCTCCAGCCGGTCTCGTGGGACGGCACCCGTACGACGGGGGAGCCCGTGGCACTGATCGGGCAGGACCGCGAGTGGGAGGGGAAGCTGGTCGAGGCGCCCACCCTCGTCCGGCGCGACGGACGCTACGTGCTGTTCTACTCGGCCGACTTCTACGGCGACCACACCTACAAGACCGGCTACGCGGTGGCCTCCGACCTCACCGGCCCGTACACCAAGGCTTCGACACCCCTGATGACCACCGACTCCTTCGGGAACACGGTCCGAGGCCCCGGCGGGCAGGACGTCGTGACCGGTCCCGACGGACGGGACCGCATCCTCTTCCACGGCTGGAGCCACGACGGCTCGCGACGCTCCCTGTACGCCGCCGACCTTGGCTTCGCGGACGGCCGTCCGGTCGTCCGCGGCAGCAAGGTGCTCCATCAGGCGGAGAACGCACGGGTGCAGCACGCGCTCGTCCGTGATGCCGCGGGTGCCTTCGAAGGCCGGGCAGTCGGCGGGATCGACCACCCCGACAGCTTCGTCGAATTCTCCGTCTTCGCCGCCTCCAGCGGCCCCCATGCCTTCTGGGTGCGCTACGCCAACGGGTCTCGGGACACGGCCGACCGGCCCGCGCCGGCCTCTCACGTCCTGACGGTCAACGGGCGGGCGACCACCCCGGGACGGGTGGAGTATCCGTACACGGGGTGGGACGCCTGGCAGAAGACGGAGGTGTCCGTCCCGCTGCACCAGGGGTGGAACACCGTACGTCTGGCCAAGGGCGAGCGCTACGCGGAACTCGACTGCGTCGAGGTGGCCTGAGCTTCCGGCCGCCCGCGTCAACCCCACTTCTGATGGTCCGAACCGTCGCAGGGCACGGCCCGCAGTCCTGCCTCGCCGTCGTCGAGACACGCTCCCGAGGCCCGGCTCTTGATCTCGACCGAGGCGTCGGTCCAGGCGGTGACCGCCCACTTCTGGGAGGGGGCCCTGGTGCAGGACACGCCGCGGAGCCCGGAGGCACTGCTGTCCAGGCAGGCGCCCGTCGCATGGTTGCGCAGCTCGCTGGTGCCGTCGGGGTAGGGGTGAACCGTCCACCGCTGGTAGCTCAATCCGTTGGGCTCGAAGGTGCGCAGGCCCTTGTCGAGGCTGTGATCCAGGCAGTTGCCCGTGACACGGTTGACGAAGATCCGGGTGACGTCCTGTAGCCGCGCCGCGCCCTGTGCGACGGCCCGACGGGGAGCCTGCGCATCCGGTGTGCCCCGCACCGGTGCGGGTGCCCCGGACGAGGGCAGGACGAAGCGGACCACCATGCCGCCGAGGAGCAGTCCGACGCACACGCCGCTGACGGCCCAGGCCCAGCGGCGCTGTACGAGCAGGCCGGGCATCCGCCGCGGTCCGCGCGGGCGGCGCCACCAGGACTGCGTACCGGTTGCCGGGGCTGCGGTCGGGTCTCCGGTCGGACCTGCCGTCGGATCTGCCGTCGGATCTGCGGTCGGGGCCGGGGCCGTGGCGGGGTCCGCGGACACGAACACCTTCGGCTGGCACCGGTCCGCCGCCTCCCACAGGGCCCGGTACTCCGAGGGGTCCGCGCCCAAGGCCCGACACAGATCGCGGACCGTCGCCCAGGGCGGAACCGTGCTGCCCCGTAAGTAGCGCGACAACGACGAGTCGCTGATCAGCACTTCGGATTCCAGCGACCGCAGCGTGCGACCGGACTTCTGCTGCAAAGCCCTGAGGGCACTTCCCAGTTGTTTATTCGGACTGGCGTGCTGCCCGTCGAGTCCTGTCATGGTCGACCCCTTCCGACGGCAGCGGGCCGATGCTCCGCCAGGCCGCGTCGTGTCCCGGGATGGTCATGTCCCAGCAGGTCAGAACCTTAGGGATCCCGACATCGCTGAAGCAACCGGGACAACATTGCAACGGCCGCCGCGCCGCCACAGACTCCTTCTCGTCCGGTCCCGCGGCCCGTCCGGACGCCGCCTCAGGTGTCCGCACCGACGGCACGGGTGTCGCGAGGGGCGTGCACGTCCGCTCCCCTGCGCCTCCAGGACTTCACAGCCCGCACCACCAGAACCGGTAGCTGCCCTGGCGCCCTCACCTGGCCGCACGAACCGGCGTACCCCGTACGCCCTCACGAGAAAATCGGAGTCCACCATGTCCGAGAACACCACCCGCCGCTGGGTCATGGCAGCGTTGACCACGGTCGTGTGCACGGGATCCCTCCTGCTGAGCGCACCGTCGGCGCCCGCTGCGCCCGCTGCGCGGCCGACCGCCGAGGTCAGCTCCCCCGTGTCCTGGGCCGAAGGGGCCGGGGCCGTGCAGGCGGCTCCCCGCGTCACCCGCGCCCAGGTACTGGCACGGGCGAAGACCTGGCTGACCGCCAACAACGGCCGGCCCGTGCCCTACAGCCAGACCAAGCGGTGGAAGAACGGCTACCGGCAGGACTGTTCCGGTTACGTCTCCATGACGCTGGGCCTGTCCAAGCCCGGTCCCAACACCGTCTCCCTGAAGAACGACGGGTTCACCCGCCGGATCGCGATGAAGGACCTCGCCCCCGGCGACCTGGTCATCAAGGCCAACAGCAATAGCCCGGACAACCGTCACGTCGTCATCTTCGACGGCTGGGCCAACGGTGCCCACACCGTCTACAAGTCCTACGAGCAGGCGGGCGGGGTCGGTACCCGCTGGAAGCAGCACTCCTACGGCGTGAACGGCCGTGACGGCTACCACGCCTACCGCCCCGTCAACATCGTGGGCTGATCCGCCCCGGATCGCCGCGCCGACTGCCGTACGAGGCCGCGCGGGCGGGCAACGCCCCTCCGCGCGGCCGTCCACAGAACCAGTTGCACCGATCGAGGAGAACGACAGCGAGTTCGGGGTCCGCACGTACAACTGCCTGGGCAACGACCACCAGAAGTGGAACGTCCACCAGTGGGCCGACGGTACCCGTGAGCTGCGCAACGTCAAGACCGGGCTGTGCCTGGACGACAGCCCCGCGCACCACCTCCGCACCTTCCCGTGCGGAACGCACAGCCAGAAGAGCCCGTACCAGACCTGGCGCTGAGCTGCTGGGGCCGTGGCCACGGCCACGGTCGCCGAACCAGCGCAGAGGGCCCCAGGCGAACCTGGGGCCCTCTGTGGTGCGAGCTCGCCCCGCCCCACCCCCGTGGAGGCAGAACGAGCCCGGTCATGGGTGCCCGGTCACGCGGTGAACGCGGGCGGTCGCACGGGCTCGGGGAGCCGTCGTGCCAGGTGCTTGGCCACGTCGATGACCGTGCGGTCGGCCAGGTGGGGGCCGATGATCTGGATGGCCAGGGGAAGGCCGTCCGCGGTCTTGCCCGCGGGCATGACGACGGCCGGGAGCCTGACGTGCCCGGCGATGTTCAGCCATGCCGTCTGGTCGAAGTACGGGCGTTTCTCCCCGTCGACGGTGATCCACCGGCCTGGGACGGGCGTGGCCGTCTGGTCTTCGACGGCTGCGGTCGGGGCGGCCGGAGTGATGAGGACGTCGTGGGTGGCGAAGTAAGCGGCCCAGTGGTCGCGCAGCTTCTCGCGTTCTTCGTTCGCGCGGAGCCAGTCCCGGTGTCGCATGGTGCGCGAGTGCAGGAAGAGACCGCTCGGATCGTCCGCGGGGATCTTGTCGGCGGCCGCGACGTCGTCGGCGAAACCTGCGTCGGTGGCGGTGGCGCTCGCCGTGGCGAACATGAGGCGCTGGAACAGCCTGTCACTGTCGGCCAGGTTCACGGGGCGGGTGGTGTCGTCGACGGTGGCACCGGCGGACCTGACGAGCTCGGTGACCCGGTCCAGGAGCTGGCGGGTGCTCCGGTCGACGTGGCAGCGGGGATCGTCCGGCCACACGCCGACGCGGTAGTCCGCCAGGCGGCTGTGCTTCGGCGCCGGAAGGTCGATCTTCCAGGCGGCGGCGTCGGCCGGGGACGGTGCGGCGAGCACGTCCAGCAGGACTTCGAGGTCTTCGGCGCTGCGGGCGACGGGGCCGAGCGTGAGCATGTCGGAGGAAGTGAGCCAGCCGGGCGGCCGGGGAACGTGACCACGGGTGGGGACGATGCCGGCGCTGGTGCGCAGGGCGTACACACCGCAGTAGGCGGCGGGGAGGCGCAGGGAGCCCGCGAGGTCGGAGCCGACTTCGAGGCTGGTGATGCCGGCGGCGACGGCGACGGCGGCGCCGCCCGAGGATCCGCCCGCGGTCCTGGTGCCGTCGTACGGGTTGTTGGTCGTGCCGAAGAGGGGGTTCGACGTCTGGATGTCCTGGCACATGACCGGGACGTTCGTCTTGCCGACGATGACTGCGCCGGCCGCGCGAAGGAGTGCGACGGCGTCCGCGTCCCGGTCGGGAACGTGTGCGCTGAGGTCGGGTGAGCCGCAGGTGGTACGGATTCCCCGGGTCTCCAGGGCGTCCTTCACGGTGATCGGCAGTCCGTGGAGCGCACCGAGCGGCTTGCCCGTTTCGGCCATGTGCCGGTCGGCGGCGTCAGCGGCGGCCCGGGCACCGTCGGCGTCGAGGGTGGCGACCGCGTTGAGGGCGGGGTTGGTCCTGGCGATGTGCTGGAGGTACTGCTCCAGCAGGTCCCGGCTGGTGACGGTGCGCCGGCGCAGCGCGGAGAGCTGTTCGCGTGCGGGTGCCAGGTGCAGTGACGCCGTGCCGGGGGTCTTCGTCGCGCCGGCGCGGGAACGCCCGGCCGCGGGCGTGGTGGCCATGGAGGCCGCGGCGGCGATGGCGGTACAGGCGACGAGCAGGGTGCGGCGGAGGATCACGAACGGGCTCCTGAGGTAATGCTGCGCAAGTCGGAAGCGTCGCGGGTCTCGGGCGTGGGCGGGGTGAAGTAGGAGGCGACGCGCTGGAGGTGGAGCAGTTCCTCTTCCGTGGTGGCGAGGGGCAGCTCCGCGTCGGCGTACTCGGCGGGGGCGTCGACGGGTTCCTGGGCCGCGTGCCGAACGAGGGCGGCGTGGATCTGGTCGGCGGTCACGGCCGCGGCGAGCTCGACGCCGATGAGCCCTTCGGCCCGCCGGTGGGCTTCGGCCTGCTCCCGGGCGGTCGGGTGCAGGTAGCGGCGCATCAGCTTCTGGCCCTGTCGGATCTCAACGCGGCGGCGCAGCAGGGGGAAGTGGGCGCTGCGGCCCCGCAGGACGTCCTGGCGTTGGCGCGCCGGGCGGCGCAGCGTGATGCCGGGGTCGGCCTGGTCGAGTGCCTGCCACAGCTGGGCCAGGCGCCGGTAACGGAGGTGTGCGGTGGTCCATTCGCGGGCGCTGTGGGTCCGCCGGGCCACGGTCGGGATGAGGTAGCCGATCTGCGTGAGGGTGGCTCCGATGTCCCCGCAGGCCCAGGCGAACTCGTTGAGCTTGCTGACGCTGAACCCGACCTCGGCCCCGATGATGCCGCTGATGCGTATGCCGCTGTAGCCGAGGGTGATGACGGCGCCGACCGTGACGAGGCGCAGGCTGAAGGCGATCGACGGGTTGGTGGCGGTGCGCGCGTACTTCCAACAGGACCGGGCGAGGTAGATCTCGGCGACGCTGTAGGTGCCGAAATACAGCAGCACGTAGGCCTGGAAGACCGGGTCGTGGGCGTAGTACAGGGAGAAGTCGGTGGGCCTGGTGGTGGCCGGGGTGAGCAGGGCGAACAGCACCGACATGGCGGCGATGGTCCCGGCGGCCGCGACGAGCAGGAGGCGGCTTCGTCTACGGGCTTGCGCGAGCGGCTTCGACCAGTGCGCCAGGACGGTGGCCTGGAGCGCGAGGACGAGGATCACGCAGCCCTGGGCGATCGGTACGACGATGTTGGGGACGCCGAGGAGACCGTCGACACGCACCCACACCCAGGTGAGGGAGACGGCGTAGCTGAGTGCGGAGAAGCCGTAGGTGAAGGCCAGGGCCACCAGTGCCGGATCGCGGCGGCTCTTGCCGAGGTCGCGCACCAGGATGAGGAAGCCCGTACCGGCGATCGCCAGGCACAGGGGGTGAAGTACGTCTTTCACTGGTCCCTCGTTCGGTCAGCGCAGCAGCGTGCGGGCTATGGGGTCGGCTTCCCGGGCATCCGAGGCACGGGAGGCGCCCAGGTGCTCCTGGAGGAGGGATCCGAGCATCTCGGCTTCGAACTCCTCCGGCTCGTTGTAGCGGGTGCGACCGAGCACGAGCTGCACCGTGGCGGGGTCGATGTCGGTGATCAGTCCGCCGAGGTTGCCCGCATCGAGGGGCGCGTTGCCCCGGTGGCGCTTGAGCATGTGGCCGAACTCGTGGCCGACGATGATTTCGGCGTGTGCCCGGCTGATGGCGGTGTCGTAGAACACGTAGTCCGTGTCCCCCGTGGCGAGCCACAGACCGCACGGCGCGGATGCGTCCAGGGAGTCGGGGTCCGTCGGGTCCGACGCGAACGGCATCAGTCGGATCGAGCGGTCGAAGTGCTCCTCCATGAACGGCACGAGGTCCAGGACGCTGTCGACCGCAGGAAGACCGAGGCTCTCGACGAACGCTCGGCTCCGGCGCTCGACCTCGTCGGCCTCGCGGTCGGTTCCGCGGTTACGACGACGGCTGAGCCACATCGAGCTTCCCCTTCTCGTCGGGACGCCGGACGCCGGTCACGACAGGTCCCCCTCGGGATCGTCGGACAGGCCTTCCTCTTTCCGTACGGCTTCGAGGGCCGCCAGGACCTTGCGCTGACCGGCGGCCGACACGCCCATCGCGCGCAGCGCGATCTGCTCGACGCCGTTCTCCTTCAGCTTGCGCAGGATCTCGAACTGGGTCGCGATCTTCCGCGTGACCTCGTCCTCGACGAAGTAGGCGGCCTCCACACCGAAGAACCGGGCGAGGAGCGGCACCATGGTGATGGTCGGCGTGCGCTTGCCCGCGCGCAGATAGCTGATGTGGGAGCGCGTGTAGCTGTCCTCGCCGTACGACGAGATGGTGCGCGCCACATGCGCGTTGCTGTACTCCTCGGCGCCCGGGGGACGCACCCGGTCGAACAGGAAGTTGAGACGGTCGCTGAAGGGAGCACCGGGGCCCGGGACCGGGACCGGGTTCGAAATCGGTCGAGGTGCGTCCGGCCCATCAGGTCGGTCTTCTGATTCCGCCACTGCGCGCTGCCCCCTTCCTCATGCGTAACTATAGTTGACGCCCGTTGCGCGTAACTATAGTTGACGTCCTGGCAGCTGGTCGCGGCCGGGCCCGCAGAAGTGCTGAACGTCTCTCGCCGAGAGCACGGCGCAGCATGCCGGGGCGCAGCCGGCGTTGACCCGTCCCCGTCCCCGTCCTCAGTCGCCGTGTGCCGCCTGCATGCGGTCCGCCAGAAGTGCGGCGCCTCCGAAGGCCGAGGCGCACCCGACGCTCACCAGCGGGAGGGCCGCGGCGCCCGTCAACGCAAAGGCCCCGACGGACGCCCCCAGCCAGCCCGTCGCCGCACCGACGGCGAACACGGACAGCCGGTCGAACCAGTTGGGGCGGCGGTCACCGCCGTCCGCCCGCCGCCAGCGAAGCAACTGCACGGGCAGCAGCAGGGCCAGTACGGAGAGCCACGTGATCAGCGGCGCGTGCAACACGCCCGGCAACGGTGGGCGGTAGCCCAGGGCCTGGATGGCGGCGAGCGCCATCAGTAGGGCGCCGACCACCGCGCCCTGGACGACGGTCGTCCGCTGCTGATGCAGGTGGAGACGCTGCTGCACGACCAGTGCCGTGGTGCGGGAGATCTCGTCGGCCTCCTGCTTGACCGATTCCGCGTGGGCGATGTCGTCGTCGAGGAGCGCGATCAGGCCCCGCCCCAGTTCCTGATCGCCGTCGACCTCCCCGCCGGGGCCAGGGCCGGGCGGCAGGATCCCGACCATCCTGTCGAGCGTGATCCGTACCGAGTGGCGCATCTCGCGGACGTCCCGCAGCGACTGGTTGAGTCCCTGGTCGCCGACGTACAGTGCGGCGGTCGCGGCTTCGGCCGCGAGGAGTTCGCCGGGCCCCGAACCGCCCGCGACCACGTCGCCGCACAGTGCGGCCAATCGTTCGGAGGCGGCCGACAGGCGCAGACATGCGGTCCGGAAGTCGTGCCGGTGGGTGCGGTGGACCGATGCCTGGTGGTACAGACGGGCGGCGCCCTCCACATAGGAGGCGAACGGGGCCGCCACCCCGGTGCGGTGGACGTGCCAGGTCCAGGAGTCGAAGGCGTCCTCCTGCGCGGCGGGTCCCACCACGACGGCCTCCTGTGTCGCTCCGTGCCCGGCTTCGGAAGGGTCGGAACGCAGGACCAGGTAGCCGTCGGGCGTACGCCGCCACCGGCTGCCGAACCGTGTCGGTGGGGGTACCGAGGCGAGGAGGCGCGCCAGGCGGTCCGCACGGCGGGCGGCTCGACCACCGTCGAGCGCGCGGTAGACGAAGGTCGTACCGAGGGCGATCCCGGCCGGCAGGGGCAGTACCGACGCCTCCCAACGGGAGCGCAGGTCACCCCAGGAGGCACCGGGGGACGGGAACAGCGCCGCGGTGACGCCGACGACGTCGTGGCGCAGGAAGGCGAAGGCCTGAGCTGCAGCCGGGCCCGCGCACTGGCGGGCCGCGAGCAACCGCGTCCCGGAGCCGGCGGGTGATTGCAGGAGGGTTGCCAGGGGCGGGAGTTCGGTGCGCCCGTAGTCGGGGACCGGGTCCGTCATGCCGAGCCGGTCGCCCAGCCGGGTCCACATCAGCCCGAGGGAGCCGGTGCCGTTCTCCTCGTCCTCGGCGGCCCGTTCCAGGTGCGCGAAGGTGTGGACGACCAGAGCGTGGCCCTCGAAGCGGTTACGCCGCATCGTCGTCGGCGGAACGGGCCGGGTCGGCGTCGGCATCGGCATCGCACGCGCCGGGTCCGCCGGAGGCGTCCGAACCCCCCGGTCCGGCCACGCGGATCCGGGCCACCAGCCGGTCCAGTCGGTCCGCGAGCGGAGGCGGAGCGGGCGTTCGGGAGTGCGGGTCGCCGAGCATCCGCATCCGTTCGCTCGCGACGGAGTCTTCGAGCTCGTAGAGGGCGCGCCGGAGGCGGTTCGTGTCCCCACCGTCCAGGGCGCGTTCGAGATCCGCGAGCCCGCTCTCCCACCCGGCCCACACGGCGGGCTCCGCGACGGCCCTCTCCGATAGGGCGGCGAGCACGAACTCCGCGTCCTCCAGGGCGTCCGACCAATCGCTCACGGGCTCCTCCTCAGACGTCCTCGCCCTGCGAACAGCATGTAACTATAAGGGGGTTGGGATAGATCATGCGCCTGATGCACCGGCGACAGGGGGCTGTCCATGACCGACCCGCTCGACCGCCCGACGACCCTGCAAACGATCCTTGAGACTGCCCTGTCGAGCTTCAACAGGTGGCAGACCCAGCGCGACCCCGAGGCGTTGCGGACCTCCCTCCACATGTGGTCCGTCCTGCTCGCGGAGCTGCCGGCCGGCTCGCCCCACCGGCCGTCGTGCCTGACGGAACTGGGGCGCGCGCTGCGCGGCTGGTTCGACCTGACCGGTGACGTCTGCGCACTCGACCGAGCGGTCGAGGTGAGCGCGGTCGCCGTGGCGGAGGGCCAGGCACTCGACGACCCGTTCCTGTCCGAGCAGTTGTCGAATCTCGCGCTGGCCCTCTGGACGCGTTTCCGGGCCGGCGGCCGGCTGACCGATCTCGACGAGGGCATCACGGCCGTACGCCGCAGCATCGCCACCGCCCCGCCCGGGCACGAAAGCCTTCCCGCTCGCCGCAGCAACCTCAGCCAGATGCTCATGCAGAGATGGGAAGGGGCCGAGGCGCCCGCCGATCTCGCGGAGGCCCTCACCGTCGTGCGCGAGGCCGTCGTGGACATGGATGCGGGCCACTCCCTCGCCGGTGTCGCCCACCTCAACCTGTCCGAGCTCCTTCAGCTGACGTACCGGGACACACACGCCGCCTCCGATCTCGAAGAGTCGATCGAGGCGGCCCGCGAGGCGGTCCGGCTGTCCCGACCCGGTGATCCAGTGCACGCCAAGGCCTGGGGAGGACTCGCCCGGAGGTTACTGCTGAGGATGCAGTCCGCTGGGCGGGACGGCATCGAATCGGGCACCCGCGTCGACACCGGCATCCGTACCGCTCTCGAAGAACTGGTCGGGGCTGCGCGGAACGCGGTCGACCTGGGCGACCCGGACGATCCGTACGGCCCCCTCGATCTCTTCTGCCTCGCCTCGGCACTACACCTAAGGGGTACGTACACGGACGTCAAGGAGGACCTCGACGAGGCGATCACCCTCTACGAGAACCTCCTCGCGGCACGTCGCGAGTCTCCTGACCGCACCCGCGTCGTCCAGGACCTGGCCCACGCCCTCGTGCTGCGCCACCAGTGGACGAACGACGCCCGGGACATCCACTCCGCCGTACAGCACTTGCGCCTCGCCGCTCGGGACATGCCTGACTCCGACCCCGAACTGCCCTCGGTGTTGCTCTCCCAGGCCATCGCCCTCTCGAGTCTCTACGACGAACACACGGCGGAAGCGGCAGAACTGGACGAGGCTGCCGACCTGGTGGCCAGGGCCATCTCGCTCAGCGCCGAAGGCAGTGACGAGATCTCCCTCCTGCGGGCTTCACTCGGCGAGCTCCTGATCCGGCGCTTCGAGGACCGCGGCGACGCCGCCGATCTGGAGGCAGCGACAGCGATGTCCCTGCGGGCGGTACGGGACACCCCCCTCGGTGCGGGCCATCGTCGGCCGGTCACCCACGCGGCCGTTGTGGTGCTGCGGGTGCGTGGTCTGCACACTGGTGTCCGGGCCGACTTCGACACCGCGGTCGCACTCGCCCGCGAAGCCGCCGAGGACACGGGGCCGGGGCAGCATGACCGGACCCTCGTACTGCTCGATCTGGGCAATGCCCTCCAGGCGCGCTACGAGCACGGTGGCGTGCTCGACGATCTGCACCGGGCCATCGACGCCAAACGCGGGGCGATCCCGTCGGGCCGGCTCTCCGCGACCCAACGGGCCCTGTGCCTCAGTGGGCTCGGACATTCCCTGCGGACCCGCTTCGAGGTCTCGGGCGACGTCGCGGACCTGACCGCCGCGGTCGCCGCCTGCGCGGAGGCCGTGGCAGCGGTGAAGGCCGACCACCCCTACCAGGACCGACTCCTCGCGAACTTGAGCCTCGCCCTGGAAGCGTCCTACCTGCGCCATGACCGCCGCAGCGATCTCGAACGGGCCGTCGTATGCGCACGGACGGCTGTCGGTGCGACCCCACCGCGATCGCACCGACTGCCGATGAACCTGTGCAATCTCGCGATCATCACCCAGCACCGCTTCTCCGAGTCGCAGGACCCCGGCGATCTCGAAGCAGCGATCACGGCCATCCGGAAAGCCATCGCGGTCGCCTCCGACGACCATTCCGACCAGGTGAAGTTCCTCTCCAACCTGTGCCGGATGCTGCATGTGCGGTACGACCTCCTCGGCCGGGAAGAGGATCTCACCGAGTCGGTCAACGTCGGCCGTCTCTCCGTCGAGCGGTGCCCCCGTGACCACGAGAGCCGCGGACGCTGCCTGGTGATCCTCGGAGAGTCCCTCAACCGTGCAGGTCTCGTCGCCGAGGCGATCGACACCTTCCGACAGGCCGCCCGGCTGTCCACCGGCATTCTGCACCTGCGGCTCGCCGCAGCGAGGAGCTGGGGTGTACTGGCCGCCACGCAGAAGGAATGGGAGGAGGCTCTGCGCGGCTACGCGTACGCCATCGAGCTGCTGCCCCAGGCCGCCTGGCACGGCCTGGAACGCACGGACCGCGAGCACTTCCTGTCCACGGCGCAAGGGCTCGCCTCGGACGCCGCGGCCGTCGCCATCGAGCAGGGCCGTCTCGCGCGCGCCGTGGAGCTCCTGGAACAGGGACGTGGCGTCCTGCTTGCGCAGGCCCTCGACGCGCGCACCGACCTGGACGAACTCCGGGCCCTGGACCCGGACCTGGCGGGGGCCATGGACGGGGTCCGAAACCGACTCGACCGGGCGGGCGATGCGGGAAGGGACCGCGAGACACGGAACCTGTCCGCTCATCAGGTGGCGCTGGATTCCCAGCACCGCCGGGAAGCGGCAGCCGAATGGGACCGACTTCTGGAACGGGCCAGGGCCCTGGTGCCGGACTTCCTGCGCCCACGCCCCTACCACCGGCTGCGCGAGGCCGCCCGGGGCGGTCCGGTCGTCATGGTCAACGTCAGCCGGTACCGCAGCGATGCCCTGGTGGTGACGGCCGGTAGCGCGTTGCCCCGTCTCATACGGCTGGAGCGGATCTCCCGACCCGTGGTCAACGGGTGGGCGCGCGAGCTCATCAGCGCCTTCCGGGGGCTTGAGGACACCACGGCACAGGATCGGAACGACACCGTCCGATCACTTCTCGCATCGCTGTGGACCGACATCGTGGATCCGGTCCTGACCGCGCTCGACTGGCCTTCGCAGCCCGCGGAGGGGGCGGAGCCCCGCCTGTGGTGGTGCCCCACCGGCGCCCTCACGATGCTTCCCCTCCACGCGGCGGGGTTCTGCCCCGCACCCGGTGACGAGCCGAACGACGACCCCCTGCCCGCACACACGAACCTCCTCGACCGCGCCGTCTGCTCGTACGCGCCGACCCTTCGCGCCCTCCTGGAGGCCGGCCGGCGACCGGCCGGCGCCACGACCGAGATGCTGGGCGTCGCCGTACCGAACGCAGACGGAATGGCGGAGCTGCGCCACGCGGTCCCGGAGGTCGGCTCCTTGCGCGAGCAGTTCCCCACGATGACGGCCGTCATCGGGCCGCAGGCGACCCGTGACACGGTCCTGGAACAACTGGTGTCCCACTCCTGGCTGCACTTCGCCGGCCACGGCTCGCAGTACTCCCTCGCCGGAGGCGCACTGCACTGCACGGACCACGTGATCAGCCTGCGGGAGGTGACCGCCCTCCGGCTGACCGCAGCGGAACTGGCGTTCCTGTCCGCCTGCGATACGGCAGGCGGAGTCGCCTCCCTGGCCGACGAGTTCGCCCACCTCGCGGGCGGGCTCCACCTCGCCGGCTTCCGTCACGTGATCGCGACGCAATGGTCGATCAGTGATCTACGGGCCCCCCAGGTCGCCCGGGACTTCTATCGAGCCCTGGGTACGGCCCCGTACTCCGCCGGCGGAACGCCGGATGCCGCCGCCGCTCTGCACGTTGCGGTTCGCCGACTCCGCCGCTCCCGCCCGGAGGCGCCCGCGCTCTGGGCGCCGTACCTGCACACCGGTCCGTGACCGCGTGCGCTCACGAGGTGGCGCGATCGGCACGGCGCCGCACGCCGGCCACGGGTCGGCTTTGGCATGATGCCGTGATGGTCACTTCGATAGCACCCGTGGTCCCGGCCGGCAGCATGGGCAACGGCGAGCAGCCGCACTTCCGCCTTGCGAGCGGCTTCGGGTTGCGGCCGTGGCAGCAAGAAGACGCCGAGGTACTGGTGGAGTCCTGCCACGACCCGGAGGTCCAGCACTGGAATCGGCCCGGGGACCTCTCGTTGGACGCGGCGCGCGAGAGGATCTCACGCTGGCGGCAGCGCTGGCAGGCGGAGGAGGCCGCGATCTGGGCGGTCTCCCGCCCTGTCGACGGCAAGGCCGTGGGACTGATCGGGCTGGGTGACCTGGACCTTCAAGGGGGTGACGCCGAGTTCCTGTACTGGCTCCTGCCGGCAGGCCGCGGTCACGGGGTCATGGCCGACGCAACGGTCCGGATCAGCCGGTGGGCGCTGGACGATCTGGGCCTGCACCGTCTCCGGATCACCCACTCCGTTGCCAACCCGCAGTCCTGCCGGGTCGCGACCGACGCGGGCTTCTCCCTGGAGGGAACCATGCGGAGCGCCCTGCTGCACGCCGACGGATGGCACGACGAACACCTGCACGCCCGCGTGCAGGGTGACCGCTGGCCGTCCGACGGCCCGGAGTGACGCAATCCCTTCGCTTTCCCTTCGGCATCCCTACGGCTTGCGGTCAAGGTGAAGAGGGGGCCTGAAGCCCGACGCAGACCCTTGCAGCCGTCGCGTCAGAGCTCCCAGTAGTCCCGCTCAGGGAGTTCGACCCAGATGTCGGGCGGCCCCACGACGGCGCGTGCGTCGGTCAGCCGAAGCCCTGCGAAGGCACACGCGTACGCCACCGCGTTGTACCGGTAGAGGTAGCAGGCCAGGACTTCCTCAGGGGTGTCGTCCAGGTCCGGGCCGCCGCCCGGATGGAGATCCCAGCCTTCGACGTCACCGTCGCGGAGGATGCGGCCCTGATTTCCGCTCTTCGGGTTGGCGTACAGGCCGTAGCAGACCGTACCGGCGGACAGCCGGGCCAGTACACCCGGCATCGACGGCGCGTACCCCCACGGCTGGGTGACGACGCAACCACCCGGCACGGTCGTCACGCCGACGATCCGTAGGCTCTCGTCGAGTTCGTACGCCCAGGGTTCGTCGAGGAGCGCCTCCGGTTCCTCGACGTCCGCCGGTGTCGCCTCCAGGCGGCGTACCGCTTCCTCGGCGTCGATCCCGGCGACGCAGGCCAAACCCGTTCCCTCGACATGGATGCTTCCCAGCGCGGCGACCAGCCGTCTGCCCTCCCGGGCCGCCGTGCGCTCCGCACCGCTCAGCCCGCGCTCCGCCCCGGGCGCCACGAACAGGTCCGGTGTCGGCCCGGCGAGGCTGAGCCGACCCGGTGACCAGCCGCCGATCAACGGCCGCCAGGGATCGGCTCCGGCAGCGGCGAGGGCGCGCGCGTTGTCGGGGCGGTCGGACAGCACGGCCTCCCACAGCGCGGTCGTACCGTCCTGGAGCGCGTCCACGTCGCCGACGCGTCGGGCCAGTTCCGTGACCACCTCCGGTGAGCCGAAGACCGCTGCCCGGTGCAGGGGACGCCCTGCGCTCCACACGTCTGGATCCGCACCCTGATCGAGGCGCCGTCGGACGTCGTCGTGGTCCCGCCAGCTCTCCCAACCCATTCCCGCCCAGCCGTGATCACGACCCGTCACCGTGCCCCCTCCGAAGCCGATCCGGACGGCTCTTGGCGCCGCCCGGTCCGTGCAGCATCGCAGTCGGGTCTGACAGTGCCGGGCGTCGGCCGCTGCCACGGAACACGACGGGGAAGCAAGGACCTTCCAGGTGACCCGTCGCGCCGGCGACCGTGTCCGCCGCGACCCCAACGACTGAGGTGGTGCCCGGACCGGGTCAGGTGCCCACCGGCGGCCGACCCTCACGGTCCGGCGACACGCCGAGGTCGTGACGCATGGCGGCCCGCATGGCGCGCAGCAGGTCCCAGACCTCGTACTGGGCCCGCGCCGCGGTCTCCATCGTCTCGCCCGGATCGGGCTCACCCCGTTCGAGGCGTTTGACCTGGCCGTAGGCCTTGTTCAAAGCTCGGTTGACGGCGCTCGCCCGCGCGAGCACCTCGTCGGGCGCCGTCATCTGCGCTTCGGAGTACTGGTCGCGGTGGGCGTTCTTGGCCGCTTCGAGCGCGTCCGTGTCCGCGTCGTCCACGCCGCGTTCCCTCATGACGTGCAGGTGGCGGTTGAGTGCCGTGGTGAACTGGCGGGCGTCTCGGTTGAGTTCCACGTAGCAGGAGCGTCGCAGGGAGAGGTTCTCGCGGATCTCCTCGTGGCCCCGGACGAGTTCTATCTCCCGGCGCTTGGCACGTTCCGATCCGCGTTGGGTGAGTACCGCCCCTCCCAGGGTTCCTGCGACTCCTGCCACTGCGATGATCACTGAACTGAGCTCCACCGACGCACTCCCGTGAACTTCCTCGGCCACGCGCCCCTCCGCCCGTGGCCCGAGCCGTCAAGTGTGCCGGGCGCCCTGACGTGCCGGAGCTCGCGCGGGCGGGGGGAACAGGGCGGGTAGGGGCGGGCGAGCGCGCCAGCGCGTGCGGGGCCCCCGGAGTGCCGCATCACCGCGAGGCGGTCGATGAGTGCATCCGTGGCGGGCCCCGCGCGCGAAGGTCATTGTGAAGGCCGGGCAGCACAGGAGATCGACATGCGGGCCGTAGGCAGCGTGTGTGGAGAGTGAGGAACCGCCGATGCGACAGACCTCTTCGTCGGGTGACTGCGGGTCGAGCAGCTCGCTCGCCACCCCCGTCCTCACCCTCGACCTCGACCTCAACCGCGTACTGGGCATGGCGACCGCCCTCTACGGCGTCGGGATCGCGCTGCGGCCCCGGTGGTTGGCAGCTCCTTGCGGGCTGCCGATGCGGGCCGACGGCAGTGTCCCGCCCGCCACCCGGGTGCTCGTCGCCGCTCTGGGCGCCCGCGACGCGGCCATCGGGGCGGCCATGGTCGCGGCCCGGGACGCACGGTCCCGCCGCCTGGTCACGGCGTGCCGGATCGCCTCGGACCTCTCGGATGCGCTCGTCTTCGGCACCATGCCGGCGGGCGACCGGGCCTCCCGTACCAAGGCGGCTGCCATCGCGCTGAGCTGGGGCGCCCTGTGCGCGTGGAGTCTGCGGACACCGCCGACTGCGGTCGCCACGGCCGGGGGCGGCATCACGGACGGCACCGGGACGGCCGTGAGGAGGTGCCGATGAGCGGCGGACGCAGCGGGCGCCCGGGTGTCCTCGTCGTGGGGGCGGGGCTGGCCGGACTCACCTGCGCCGCCGATCTGGCCCGGGCCGGGGTACGCGTACGGGTTCTGGAGGCGTCCGATGCGGTGGGCGGGCGCATGCGCACCGACCGCCGGGACGGATTCCTCGTGGACCGTGGATTCCAGGTGTTCAACACCTCTTACCCGCAGGTGAAGCGCCGGCTCGACCGAGCCGCACTGCGCCTGAGGCCGTTCACGCCCGGAGCGTTGGTGCACCCGAGCGGGGGCGGGGACCCGGTCCGGTTGGCGGATCCGACCCGGCGTCCGGCCGAAGCGGCCGGGATGCTCACCGGTCGGGGCACGTCTCCGCTCGGGCGCGTGACACCGCTCGGGCTGGCGGCACTGGGCGCGTTGACGGCGTTCGACGCGCTCGCCCCCGCTCGCGCCCTCAAGAGGATTCCGGAACGCACCACCCTCCAGGAGCTGTCGCGTTGGGGCGTCGACGATGCCCTCCTCGACGGATTCCTGCGCCCCTTCCTGTCCGGCGTCTTCCTCGACGATGCTCTGGAGACCTCCAGCCGGATGTTCCACCTGACGTGGCGGAGCCTGATCCGGGGCAGTCTCACGCTCCCGTCGGCGGGGATCGGCGCGGTCCCTGCGCAGCTCGCGGGCACCCTGCCGCCCGACTGCGTGGAGTTCGGCGCTCCGGTGGCCGCCGTCACCGGTACGGGGGTCGCCCTGGCCGACGGTACGTGGCGCGACGCCGAGGCCGTCGTGGTCGCCACGGACACCGATTCCGCCTCGACGCTGGTCCCCGCGCTCGGCCGGACCGCCACGCGTACCGTGACGACGTACTACCACGCGAGTCCCCACTCGCCGCTCGGTGAACCGACCCTGCTCCTCGACGCGGAACAACGCTTCCTCAACAGCTGCGTCCTCACGGAGGTCGCTCCGGAATACTCCAGCGACGGGCGGGCGCTGGTGTCCACGTCGGTCCTCGGCAGGGACGTCCCCGGGCGGGAGGCCCCGCTGCGCGCGGTCCTGTCCGAGGCCTACGGAGCGGACGCGGGCGGGTGGCAGCTGGTGGCGGCCGTCACCGTGCCCGGCGCGCTGCCCGCCATGGTGCCGCCGTGGCCGCTCAGCCGGACCAGCCGGTTCGGCGACGGCCTGTACGTGTGCGGGGACCACCGTGCCACCGGCTCCGTACAGGGGGCCATGGCCTCCGGGACCCGGGCGGCCCGCGAGCTCCTCACCGACCGCGCAGCACGGTGACGCCGCCTCCCGCGGGCTCCGGGCCCGCGGAAGGGCTCACGGTCCGGGCCTGCTGACGGCACGCGGGCCCGTCCGGCGCCCACGCTCCCGCCGCCCGGCGGGACGGGTCGGGTCAGACCGCTTCCCGATCCCCGACGGCCTCCGTCATCCTGGTTGCCCGTTCGTCCCCGCCGGCGGGGACGAACACGATCCGGGCCCCGGATCGCGTCGGGGATTCCCAGGCGGCCTCCACATCGGCCATCGCAACGGCCACCACCTCGGTGGTCGGCGTCAGGGCCGGTAGCCGGGCGAGCAGCTCGCGCAGGGCGGCATCGCGGCGGGCGCCCGAGATCGAGCCCAGCCCGCTGCCGCAGACGCTCACGTCCGCCTTGCGCAGCCACGCAGAAGGCAGGGTCATGTCGGCCCCGGCCGCGGAGCCCACCTGTACCCACCGCAAGGGCCGGGCGAGATCGGCACGGTGGCGCAGGATTCCGTCGAGGGCCAGCTCGGCAGGCCGGTCCCACAGGTAGTCGAGCACGATGTCCACGTCGGCGGCTGCCGCGCCGAAGGCGTCCGCGACCTCCTGGTCCGGGCCGCCGAGGGTCACCGTACGGTGGGCGCCCAGCGCTGTCGCGGCCCGGAGCGCCAGTGGATCGCGCCCTGCCGCCACGACTGAGCCCGCTCCTTGGTCGAGGGCCAGTTGGATGGCGGCCCGCCCGGCGTTGCCCGTGGCCCCGAGGACGAGCACCGACTCCCCCCGGCGGAGCCGGCCGCGCTCGCGCAGCGCGATCCACGCGGAGGATGCGGGGTTCATGACGGCGGCGACAACAACCGGGTCGAGCCCCTCCGGTACGGGCATGAGCGCGGCCGGCGGTACGGCGACGCGCTCGGCCATCGTGCCGTGCGGGGGCTCCAGCCCCGAGACGTAGACGAGTTCGCCCTGCGGGGTACGGCCCACACCGTCGAACCCGGGGATCAGCGGCAGCGCGGCGCCTCCCGTGTAGTGGCCGCCCGACGCGAACGAGCGCACCAACGGGTACAGCGCGGCCGCCAGCACCTCGACGACCACTTCGCCGGCCGCAGGAGCGGGCTCGGGCACGGACTCGTACCGGGGCGGCTGCCCCAGGGCGTGGACCACGGCTGCATACATGAATTATCCCCCAAATGGGTGATAAGGCGGCATGACGGACCGTCCGATTGTGACGGCTCCCGGCCGGGCACGGCGGCTGCGCCACGCGGGTGGACTTGCACGGGGACGGCGGCGCGCCGGGCACGGCGGGGCAGGGCAGGGATTCGACTCTTCATCGGCCCGAGGTGACGGGGCGGTGCGCTCCGGCCGAGTGGACGAAGTCCGTCAGGGAGACGGTGTAGTCCCCCTCCTGGGGGCGGTACGCGGTGCAGTACCGGGTGGGGTACCAGCCGGGGGTCCGCCAGGCCGCCGGCTGGGGAACGTCCTCGCAGGTGCGGTGGGCGGGGGCAGTGCGGTGCCTTTGGAGGAAGTCCCTGGTGAGCATGGGTTCCATGAAGATGAGATCGCCCGCGTACGCACCGTAGATGAAGGTCTGGCCGCTGAGCGTGCCGGTGGACGGAGGCCGGCTGTCCAGGTGTGCGCCCATGGCGCCCTCGGCGGTCTGCGGGCTGCTCGCCGGGTAGCCAGCGGGCAGGTAGGCGGCCGGGACGGGTCGGGCGGCGGCGGCCAGTTGGTCGCAGGCGATGAGCAGGGCGCACCCGCCGGCCTTGATTCCCGCCCGAACCTCCTGGGGAACGAGATAGAAGTGCACGTCGAAGTGGGCGACGTCGTAGCGGCCGTGGGGGTTGTGCCCGTGCGGGTTCCAGTTGAACAGCACCCACCGGAAGGGCAGCCCGGACGGGACGGCCGGAGCGGCTGGCAGCGCGAGTTCGAGACCGTGGCCGCCGACGCACTCGTGACCGGGGTCGATGCGCCCGTCGGCGTCCGCGTCGAAGCAGTGTCTGCCGTCGGTGACCGCGGTGGGCAGCCCGGTGAGGGCGGAGGCGGTCAGCGAGATCCCCAGGGTCCTGGGCGTGCGGCCCTGGAACTCGCTGTACGTCCGGACCGTCCCGCCACCCAGTCGGGCGGCGGGACCGTACCGCGAGCAGATCGCGTGGCCGGTGCTGGTGACGGTGCCGCAGTCGGGCAGGCGGGCGGCGGAGCCGGAGGGCGGCGCTGGGGGAGGCGTCCGTCCGGTGGTGGACAGCAGCGCCGCCAGCAGTGCGCCGGAGGCCAGTGCCGCGGAGGCGGTGGTACGTATGCGGGAGCTGTTCATACGGGGACGCTCCAGGAGGTGCGCGCGTTGAGCGCTGTGGCGTCCACGCCGGTGACCTGGCGCGTACAGGACTTGATGCCGTCCAGCCTGTCCTCCGGCAGGACGTGGCGAATGTCGAGGAAGCCGTTCGGGGCAAGGGCTTCCACCTGTCGGAGCACCGGGTCGGGTTCCAGACGGCGGTGCGCCGCGAGGAGGCGCGTGGCCTGCGGACGGCGGGTCGCTTCGTACCGCGCCAGGGCCTCGTCAACGCCGTGGTGGGCGAGTTCGTAGGCCAGCACGCGGGCGTCCACGATGGCCTGCGAGGCGCCGTTGGATCCGGTCGGGTACACGGGGTGGGCAGCGTCACCGAGCAGGACCACGCGGCCGTCCGTCCACGCCGGCAGCGGGTCGCGGTCGATCATCGGGTACCGGACGATGCGCGGCGCCCCGGCGACGATGTCGTGGAGGTCGAGGAAGTCGCTGCGCCAGCCTTCGACGTGCTCCAGCACGTCCTGCGGCGGTACCGCGCGGTCCCAGTCGGCACCGCCTCGCAGGTCCTCTTCCTCCGGGGCGCCGTCCGGGCCTTCATCGGTGCGGGCTTCCACCACCCAGTTGAGCAGGCACCGCCCGCCGTCCTCGGCACGGGAGACCGGATACACCACGGCCTTCACCCTTGCGTTGCAGCCGATGATGACCATCGTGCGCCCGTCGAGGAAGGGCCGGCCCTCGGTCACCCCGCGCCACATGGATATCCCGTTCCCGAGCGGCGGACCTTCGTGCGGGTACATGGTCGCGCGCACGGCCGAGTTGATTCCGTCCGCGCCGATGAGCAGGTCGCAGGAGAACGGGGCGGACTGTTCCGCCCCGTACGCCCGTACGGTGTTCCGGCCCCGCTCCCGGCCCTGTTCGTACCGGAGCAGGCGGCGTCCGGTGACCAACGCCTCGGGGCCGAGCCGGTCCCGGACCGCCGACAGCAGCAGTTCCTGCAGCCGGGCCCGGTGCACCGAGTACTGCGGCCAGTTGTAACCGGCGCCGCGCCCGCGCGGCTCCGACCAGATCAGCCCCCCGTAGCGGTGGTGGTACTCCAGCCGGGAGGTCGCCACGGCCACCTCGTCGAGCGCCTGCGCCAAACCGAGTTCGGTCAGCTCGCGTACGGCAGCGGGCTGGAGGTTGATCCCCGCGCCGACGGCGCGCAGGTTCGGGCACGCTTCCACGACGAGCACGTCGTCCAGTCCGGCCGCATGAAGGCTCAAGGCCGTGGTCAATCCGCCAATTCCGGCGCCGGCGATCAAGATGCGCGGAGATTTCTTTCGACCGTACGGAGACATGCCCTTCTACCTCCTGGGAAATGACCCCCTCCACGGAAAGCGGTTGTTCGTCGGGGAGCGCAACCGCTTTCGAAAGAGGCAGCCGGCAGAGATCGAGATATACAGGTCAGACAGCACCGTTCACCCAATCAGACTACGGCCAAGTGCCACCTGATGGGCGGCAAGGCTTTAATCAGGTGTCGGCAACAGAAAGGCTGCGACATGCATCACGTGACGTTTGAACCGTGCGACGTCCAGCGCCTCCAGCATGCTGTTGACTACGCCATCCACGCTTCCGATAAATCACTCGAAGCTCTCCTGCCACCCTGGATACCCGGCGATCTCAAACGGGAAATCAAGAACGGGTGCGTTGTTTCGCATTGTGCGACGCTCCTGTTCCCGGAGACGGTGGAATCCGCTCTCGCGTACTTCGAGGAAAACGGCTGGCCGGCCTCGACCACCATACCGAGCGTGCTGGTGAAGCGCCGTCTGGTGGAGCGTCACTGGCTCCCCGACGATGCGGACGTACGGGTGACGCGGCTGCGCGTCACGACCGGCTTGGCACCGGAGGTGGAGGTCTTCCTCTTCCCGCGGTCCAGCCCGGGGTACACGAAGGAAGTGGGGACGGAGGAGCGCGTCCACGGATTCGAGAACCACGTCGGTCTCTTCATGGACACGCCCAACGAGAGCGCGCTCACCCGCCTGGCGGACCGGCTGGAGACCACCGGCCGAATGGTGTACGAGGGTTCCGCGCACAACCCCCACGAGAACACCACCATGCTCTACTTCGCCCCCAGCGCCTCCGTGGCCACGGCCCGACGCCGCTTCCCGCGATGGGAACTCCAGTGCGCGGGTGACCTGACGGCCTTCGCCGACCGGCGGCCCGTCCGGACTCAGGCGCTGTGCAGCGCGTACGCGGCGCTCAGGGCGAACCACAGGGACGCCGGCTCGACGCGGTTCGCCCACCGGCCCGTGGCGGTGTCGGTCGCGGAGGGCTGACCACCGGGTGCTTCGCGGGCTCCCCGCCCCGCCCCGGACCGAAACCGGGTGCACACGCGCGAGACCCCCGTGCCTGTCGAGAAGCTCGCCAGGTACGGGGGTCCGGTGCTGGAGGGGGCTGGGGAATCAGGCGGGGGTGATGTTCTCCGCCTGCGGCCCCTTCTGGCCCTGGGTGACGTCGAACGTCACGGTCTGGCCCTCCTGGAGCTCACGGTAGCCCGAGGCGTTGATCGCGGAGTAGTGGGCGAAGACGTCCGGACCGCCACCGTCCTGCGCGATGAAGCCGAAGCCCTTTTCAGCGTTGAACCACTTCACGGTTCCCGTAGCCATACTGATGCCTCCCAGTCGAGTTCGCCTCCCGCACGTCACGGAAAGCGGAGGTGATCGCCCTGGTCCTTCGTCAGCACAGCAAACCGCCCACACCACCGGTGCAGGCGAGGGCACTTCGAACCACGACAGCTGGGCATGACGCTACACGGCAACACCCCCGTACCACCACAGGAAACGATCAGCCGTCGAGAAAGGCACGCGCGAGGACGACGTACGGTCGGCGGAACCGGCCGGAGACGGAGCACCCCCGGAGGCCGCCGGAGGCCGCCGGAGGCCTCGGGACGCCGGCCGGTGCCTCGGCGGTTCGGGGCCGCGGACGGCGCCCCCGGTCCGCCGGGGCGCCGTCCGCCGAACGGCGTGACGCGACGCGCCGCCCGCTCGCCGACCCGCTCAGCTGACCTGAATGCCGATCACGCAGGTGTCGTCGTCCGTGTCGGACCGGCTCTCGGACAGGAGGTGGTCCAGTTGCCGGTCCAGGTCTCCGGCGCCGGCGGCTGCCGCGTTCATGAGGTGGCCGAGCGAGTCCTGCACCGAAGAGTCCCGCCGCTCCACCAGGCCGTCCGTGAACATCAGCAAGGTGTCGTCCGGTTCGAGCTGCACCTCCCGCTCGACGTACGTGACGTCGGGCAGGGCGCCGAGCAGCAGGCCTTCGATGAGCGGAAAGGCACCGGCCTCGCCGCCGCGGACGAGTACGGGCGGCAGGTGACCGGCGCGCGCCCAACGCATCACCCTGGTGCTCGGGTCGAAGAGGCCGCAGACGGCGGTCGCCGTCACGTGCTTGGCCAGGTGGTGGGTGACCGTGTTGAGCCAGGAGAGCAGTTGGGCGGGACCCGCGCCGGTGACGGCGAGGCCGCGCAGGGCGTTGCGCAGCACGACCATGCCGGTGGCCGCCTCGATGCCGTGTCCGGCGACGTCGCCCACGGACAACATGATGAGCCCGGAGGGCAGGACCACGGTGTCGTACCAGTCCCCACCGACGAGCGACTCGGTTTCCGCCGGCCGGTAGCGAACGGCGACCCGCAGTCCCGGGGCCTCGATGGCCGGCGGAGTGGGGGGCATGATGGCGTGCTGGAGCTGGAGGGCGAGCCGGTTGCGTTCGGCGGACTCGGCCTCGGTGTGGGCGAGCTGGTCCCTGGTCGCGGCCAGCGCGACCTCGGTCCAGTGCTGGGCAGAGATGTCCTGGTAGGCGCCGCGCACGGCGTGCAGCCGCTGGTTCGAGTCGAGGACGGGCTCGGCGACGACCCTGATGTGCCGGGTGATCCCGTCGGGTCGCCGGAGGCGTAGGTCTACGGAGGCGGGCCTGCGGTAGCGCAGCACCGCCCGCAGGAAGCGGCCGAGGGCGGCGGAGTCGTCGGGATGGGCGTAGCCGGGCAGTTCTCGCAGCGGTACGGGGGGTGCGCTGGCCGGGAGGCCGTGAAGGGCGTAGAGCTGTGCGTTCCAGGTGACCTCGCCGGTGGCGAGGTTCTCCTCGAAGCCGCCGATGCGGCCGAGGCGCTGGGCGTGCTGGAGGAGGTTGGCGAGTCGGGCCGTCTCGTCCTCGATCCGCCAGATCAGCAGGACGGCGGCGCCGTGCCGGCTGACGCTGATGTCCGCGACCGAGGTGAGCGGGATCTGGTCGACGAGCGCGGTCAGGCTCATGCGTTCGGCCCGGAAGGGCTCGCCGGTCGCGTGCACGCGTTCGATGATGTCGAACAGTCCGCTCTCGCCGCCGGCCATGGGATAGGCCTCCAGCAGCAGCGCACCGTTCACGTCGCCGCGCGAGCGTCCCAAGGGGTCGACGAACCGACTGCCGGCGTGGCGTATGCGGAAGTCGGTGAGTCGTCCTTCGGGATCGAGGACCGGGGTGAGCACCATGGCGGGGTCCTGGAGCCCCTCGGCGAGGTCGATCAGCTCCGAGACGTCCGGGAGCACCGCTTCGGCGGTCGTGAGGTCGCGCGGTGGCGAGGCGTCCATGGTGCGGGCGCACAGCTCGGCCAGGGCCTCGACCTGGCGTTCGATCTGCGGTGGCTGCGGTGCCAGGGGTTGCGGCCAGCAGATTTCGAGGACGCCGTGGATCCGTCCGCCCGTCCCCGCCGGTACGGCCATGCGTCCGCCGTCGGGCCACTGGAGGTGGCCTATCGAGGGCAACCCTTCGTGTTTCAGGCGGGCGAGGGTGACCAGGCGGCGCTCGCGCAGCGCCAGGCCGGCAACGGTGGAGACCCCCGGGGGGACGTGACGCCAGCGCGCGGCCTCCCTGGGCGGGAACCCGGCGTGGCCCGCGAGGGACAGCGAGCCGTCGGGCACGGCGGTCCACACGGCGACGGCGGTCGCCCCGAGGGGCTCCAGCGCGTGCGTCAGGAGGGACTCGGCCACGGCCTGGGTGTCGTCGGCGGCGGCCAGCACGCCGCTCTCGGCGGTACGCAGGCGTACCGCCACCGTGGAGTGCCGTGCGCAGGACGGGTCGGCCGTACCGGTCCGTTCGACGAATTCGGCGGCGATCTCACTGACGTGGTCGCGGGACGCCTGGTTGACGATGTCCGCGGCGAGTTCGAGCGGGGACAGCCCGCTCTCGCGGCACAGCAGGTCGAGCTGGCGTGCCGCCGCGGCCGGGGTGCAGTGCAGCTGCCCGATCAGGATGCCCTTGGCCAGTTCGACCAGGGCCCGGCCGTCCGCGGCCGCGTGCGCCTCCTGCACCTCGCGGCGCAGCCGTTCGACGGTGGCGACGAGGCGTCCCAAAGGAGTCGCGGCCTGGTGCGGGACGGTGTTCCCGGCCGGTCCGCCGATCACGGACGGGTCGTCGTGCGGGTGCGTGTCGGCGGTCATCGCGTCAGCCAGTGCCGGACGCGGCCGATCAGGTCGTCGGTGTCCACCGGCTTGGTCACGTAGTCGCTGGCGCCCGCGGCGAGGCTCTTCTCCCGGTCCCCCGGCATCGCCTTCGCGGTGACCGCGATGATGGGCAGGTCCGCGTAGGCGGCCATCCGCCGGATCTCCGCGGTGGCGGCGTAGCCGTCGAGTTCGGGCATCATCACGTCCATCAGGATGAGGTCCACACCGGCGTGGCGGGTGAGTGTGTCGATGCCCTTGCGGCCGTCCTCCGCGTGCAGCACGCGCATGCCGTGGAGTTCGAGGACCCCGCTGAGGGCGTACAGATTGCGTGCGTCGTCGTCGACGACGAGGACGGTGCGTCCGGCGAGGCCGTCGTCCCGCCCGGCGGCGGCCGGCCGCCGCCGGGCGTCGCCGGGCACGAGTGGCAGGACGTCACCGGGCTGATCGGCGGACAGGTGCAGCACTATGCGTTCCCGCAGCTCGTCCAGGCTCGACAGCAGTTCGAAGTGGCGTGACGCGGACCTTTCCCGCAGGGCTTCCTCCTGACCGGTCTTCACCCGCGGATTGCTGTGGGCGAGGACCGGAAGGGAGGAGAGGGCGGGGTCTCCTTCGAGCGCGTCGAGGAAGCGCAGGGCTTCGCCGTCGGGCAGGTCGAGTTCCAGGACGACGCAGTGGAACGCGTCGGAGGCGAGGGCGGCGGCGGCCTCCCTGGAACTCGTGGCGTTGACCACCTGGATGCCGCCGTACTCCCGCGTCGCCCGATCGCCGGGGGCGAGATCACGGTCGGCGCTCTCGGCGACGAGGGAGAGCAGGCCGTTCGGCCGTTCCTCGATCACCAGGAGGCGGCGGGGCCGTTGCTGCGCCGGGAGGGCGGGCGTGCCCGGTCGGTCCGCACCGGTGGTCGCGGACGCGTCGCCGTGCGGCACCGGGGCAGGGGCGTCCGCGAGGGGGGCCTCGTCGTCCGCCCGGCCGACCGGCAGGTAGAGGGTGAAGGTGCTGCCCTGGCCCGGGGTGCTCTCCGCGGTGACGGCGCCGCCGAGGAGCTGGGCGATCTCCCGGCTGATGGAGAGGCCGAGGCCGGTGCCCCCGTACTTGCGGCTGGTGGTGCCGTCGGCCTGCTGGAAGGCCCCGAACACGGACTCCAGCTGCTGCTCGGGGATGCCGATGCCCGTGTCGCGCACCCGGAAGGCCACCATGGCCCCGCGTCGCGGGAATCCGGTGGGCAGTTCGGAACCGGTCGCCGGTTCGATACGGAGTTCCACGCCGCCGCGCTCGGTGAACTTGACGGCGTTCGACAGCAGGTTGCGCAGGATCTGACGCAGCCGCGAGTCGTCGGTGAACAGGTCGTCGGGGGCATCGGGGGCGGTGGTGACGGTGAAGTCGAGGCTCTTTTGCGTGGTCATCGGCCGGAAGGTGGCGTCGACGTAGTCGAGCAGCTGCGGCAGGTTCACCCGCTCGGGGTTGACGTCCATCTTTCCCGCCTCGACCTTCGACAGGTCGAGGATGTCGTTGATCAGCTGGAGCAGGTCCGAGCCCGCCGAGTGGATGATGCCCGCGTACTCGACCTGCTTCGGGGTGAGGTTGCGGGTGGGGTTCTGGGCGAGCAGCTGGGCGAGGATGAGCAGGCTGTTGAGCGGTGTCCGCAGCTCGTGGCTCATGTTGGCCAGGAACTCGGACTTGTACGTCGAAGCCAGCGACAACTGCTGTGCGCGGGCCTCCAGTTCCTGGCGGGCCTGTTCGATCTCCAGGTTCTTGGCCTCGATGTCGCTGTTCTGGCTGGCGAGGAGCGCGGCCTTCTCCTCCAGTTCCGCGTTGGAGCGCTGGAGTTCCTCCTGCTGGACCTGGAGTTCCTCCGAGCGGGCCTGGAGTTCGCCGGTGAGGCGCTGGGACTCGCCGAGGAGCTCGTCGGTCCGGGCGTTCGCGACGATCGTGTTGACGTTGACGCCGATCGTCTCCATCAACTGGGCGAGGAAGTCGCGGTGCACGGGTGTGAAGGCGGTGAAGGAGGCGAGTTCGATCACACCGAGGACCTGGTCGTCCACCACGATCGGCAGGATGATCAGACTGCCCGGGGTGGTGTGGCCGAGCCCGGAGGAGATGACGTACTCCCCGGGAACCTGGTCGGTGGCGATGATCCGGCGGCTGCGGGCCGCCTGCCCGACGAGGGACTCGCCGAGGGCGAAGCCGGTGCCCTCCACGGCACCCGCGGGACGGCCGTAGGAGCCGACCAGGGTCAGGACGGTGCCGTCGGCACCGTCCTCGGCGAGGTAGAAGGCTCCGTACTGGGCGGCGACCAGCGGCGTCAGTTCGTCCATGACGAGCTCGGCGACGGCCGCGAGGTCGCGGTGGCCCTGCATCAGGCCGGAGATCCGGGCGAGGTTGGACTTCAGCCAGTCCTGCTCCTCGTTGGCGCGGGTGCTCTCCCGCAGCGAACCGACCATCGAGTTGATGTTGTCCTTGAGTTCGGCGACCTCGCCCGAGGCGTCGACCGTGATCGAGCGGGTCAGGTCGCCCTCCGCGACCGCGCTGGCGACCTCGGCGATGGCTCTGACCTGGCGGGTCAGGTTGCCGGCGAGCTCGTTGACGTTCTCGGTCAGGCGCTTCCAGGTGCCGGAGACGCCCTCGACCTCGGCCTGGCCGCCGAGCCGGCCCTCGCTGCCGACCTCGCGGGCGACGCGCGTGACTTCGGCGGCGAAGGAGGAGAGTTGGTCGACCATCGTGTTGATGGTGGTCTTCAGCTCCAGGATCTCCCCGCGGGCATCCACGTCGATCTTCTTGGACAGGTCGCCGTTGGCGACGGCCGTTGTGACGAGGGCGATGTTGCGGACCTGGCCGGTGAGGTTGTTCGCCATCGAGTTGACGTTGTCGGTGAGGTCTTTCCAGGTGCCCGCCACGTTGGGAACCCGTGCCTGCCCGCCGAGGCGTCCCTCGGTGCCGACCTCGCGGGCCACCCGGGTGACCTCGTCCGCGAACGCCGACAGCGTGTCGACCATCGTGTTGATGACCCCGGCCAGGGCCGCGACCTCACCCTTCGCCTCAACCGTGATCTTCTGCGAGAGGTCGCCGCGGGCGACGGCGGTGGCCACCTGCGCGATGGACCTCACCTGACCGGTCAGGTTGGACGCCATGACGTTGACGTTGTCGGTGAGGTCCTTCCACGTGCCGGAAACCCCTCGGACCGTGGCCTGGCCGCCCAGGTTGCCCTCGGTACCGACCTCACGGGCGACGCGCGTGACCTCGTCCGCGAACGCCGACAGTTGGTCGACCATCGTATTGATGGTCTCCTTCAGCTCCAGGATCTCCCCGCGCGCATCGACCCTGATCTTCTGCGTCAGGTCGCCCTGGGCCACGGCGGTGGTGACCTCGGCGATGGAGCGCACCTGGGCGGTCAGGTTGTCGGCCATGACGTTGACCGATTCCGTCAGGTCCTTCCACGTGCCCGAGACGCCCTTGACGTCCGCTTGCCCGCCGAGCCGGCCCTCGGTACCGACCTCGCGGGCCACCCGGGTGACCTCGCCGGCGAATCCGGAGAGCTGGTCGACCATGGTGTTGATGGTCTCCTTCAGCTCCAGGATCTCCCCGCGCGCGGTGACGGTGATCTTCTGGGAGAGGTCGCCCCGGGCCACGGCCGTCGCGACCTGGGCGATGGAGCGCACCTGGGCCGTGAGGTTTCCGGCCATGAAATTGACCGAATCCGTAAGGTCCAGCCAGGCTCCCCCGACCCCCGGTACGTCCGCCTGACCCCCCAGGGTCCCCTCGGTGCCCACCTCGCGGGCCACGCGTGTCACCTCGGACGTGAACAACGCCAGCTGGTTGACCATCCCGTTGAAGACCGTGGCGATCTCGCCGAGTAGCCCGTCCCCCGCATCGGGCAGCCGTGTACGGAAGTCCCCGTCGCGCACGGCCGTCAGCCCGGCCAGCAACTGGCGCAGCTCCGACTCGCCGATCCCGCCCGCACTGCCACTCCCGCTCGGGAACGCCGGCGCCCCGCCCAGTGGATCCGTATCCGCCCGCTCGGCCATCAACCAACCTCACTCTCGCTACAAGCCGCGCCGGTGCACGGACGGCCCTGACACACCGAGGCACGGCGGAGCGCCCGGCCTGCCGAGATCCGCCAGCGCCGCAGCACCGGTCGGTGAAGGCTAACGCCGCCGGAGGGACGAGGGGACACGACCGATCACGTCCGGGGCCGGGCGGCTGTGACCACTGCCCGGCCTCGTCCTACCCGAACCCTCGTTCGCGCATCATGCTTGCTCACGGCCGGGGTGCTCGCCCGGGCTCCGGGTAGACGTACCGGTGTCGAACACACGACGGCAGAATTCAGGTGAGGGCATTGGCGGTCAGGGCCGTGGGCTGGGCACGATCGTTCCCCGTGTCGGAGGGCGTCCGCGCGGCGCGCGAGTGGACCGCGGGCCACCTGGCGTCCCTGCCGTGGAACGGCTCGGCAGCCGACACGGTGCACTCCGTCCTGCTCAGCGTCTCCGAACTCGTCACCAACGCGCACCTGCACGCCGCCGCCACCGCCCACCTGGTGCTGACCTGGGACGGCCACTGCCTGCACGTGAGCGTCGCCGACGCCGATCCGCGGCTGCCGGGCTCCCGCGAGCCCGACGCCGACGAGGGCGCCACGTCCGGCCGCGGCCTGGGGATCGTCACCGCTCTGGCCGATTCCCTGGACGTCCACACATGCCACGGCGGCAAGGCGATCACCGCCTGCTTCCGCCCGACCGGTGGGCCGGACCCGCACGACGGCTGACGTGCGCACGGCCTCACGTGCGTACGGGCTGACCTCCCACGCCGCGCTCACGACCCGAGGGCGTCCTCCACGCTCGGGTACAGCGAGAGGACGGTGTCGGCGCCGGTCAGGGCGAACAGGCGCCTCAGCTGCTCGCCGGGGGCCGCGATGCGCAGGGCGGTGAGGTGGTGTACCCGCAGCAGCAGGTTCAGGAAGGAGGAGTCGCCGAAGGTGATGGAGCCGGCATCCAGCACCACCAGTCCGTGCTGATCGGCGGCGGAGACGAGCGCCTCCTCCAGCGGGGCCAGCGTGTCCTGATCCACCTCCCCGCGGGCCGCCACCACCCACCCGGGTCCCGCCGGGTAGCTGTCCCCCACCACTCCCTCGTGGTGCGCGTCGCTTGCTCCGGTCATGTCCGCCTCCCCGGATCGTCACCTGTGCGGTCTCCGCAAGGGAGTATGCCTGCTCGTACCACCGGCGGGGACGTCACGCCGCGCGGCGCCGGCGCCCGTCGGCGACACGGCCGACAGGAGGGGCGGAAAAACCAGTCGGGCGAACGCCGTGTAGGTCCGCGAAGTCGGGGCATGAGCGCCCGGGCAGCCGTAAGTCAATCGGGAGGGAACGGCCACCATGTCTCGCTTCGCCGCCGTCGTGAGTCCCATGCATGCAACAGACGTGCAGGTACCGGCTCGTCACCGAGCCGTGGACGGAGCACCAACGCCGGACGTGGCACTGCCCCAGGTGGAGAACGCGCGGGAGATGGCGCCCGCTGACGCACGTCAGCTGTCGAAGCTCTTCTTCGGGAGGCTGCGCCGCCTGGAGGAGGGGACGCGCGCTTACCAGTACGCCCGCAACACCCTGATCGAGATGAACCTCTCCCTCGTGCAGTTCGCCGCACGCCGGTTCCGGGCCCGCGTACTGGGCGGCGGCCTCGACATGGACGACATCATCCAGGTGGGCACCATCGGCCTTATCAAGGCCATCGACCGCTACGACCCCGAGCGCGAGGTCGAGTTCTCCACCCTCGCCCTCCCGTACATCACCGGTGAGATCAAGCGCTACTTCCGCGACACCACCTGGGCCGTACACGTCCCCCGTCGCCTACAGGAACTGCGGACGGAGCTCGCCAAGGCACAGGAAGCGCTGACCGACGTGCTGGGCAGGGCCCCGACGGTCAGGGAGGTCGCCGAGCACCTCGAACTGTCCGAGGAAGAGGTCCTCGACGGGCTGGTGGCCGCGAACGGCTACACGAGCGGTTCCCTGGACACGGCCGGCTCCGACAGCGACGTGCCGTCCACGACGAGCCGGACGACGCGCCCGCTGGCGGAACGGATCGGCGACGTCGACCCCGCCATGGAACTCTTCGAGGACTTCCACACCCTGGCCCCGCTGTTGGAGCAGTTGGACGAACGCGATCGGCTCATCCTGCAGATGCGCTTCGGCCAGGAGAAGACCCAGGCCGAGATCGGCGGCGAACTCGGCATCTCCCAGATGCAGGTCTCCCGCATCCTGTCCCGTACTCTGGCCCGGCTGCGCGCCGGAATGCTCACCGTGTAGGCCGCGGCCATGTCCACGCCCCACCGACACGACCGGTCCGTCCCGGCCCTGACCGCCCTGCCGTTGCGGGACCGCCCCGGCACGCGCCTGAGCGGCAGCTGCGACCTCGACACCCGGCAGGTCCTGTCCGCCGCGCTCGGCGTCGTGGCCCGGATTCCCGGACCGGTCGTCCATCTCGATCTGTCGGCGGTGGCGTTCCTCGACGCGGCGGCCGTCGCCGCCCTGGTGCAGGCGTCGACCACCCTCAACGGGCAGGGTCGGCGCCTGTTGCTCCACCACCCTCCCTACTCGCTCCGCAAGGTTGTGGAGATGTTCCCGGACGAATGCGCCGCGCTGGAGGTCGCAGCATGATCACCGTTCCTGCGCCCGCCGGGCCCGGGGCCTTCGTCCATCCCGCCCTCTTCTACCAGGACCTCACGGAGTACCTGGTCGGCGTGGGCGACTTCGTACGCGGCGCACTGGCGGCCGACGAACCGGTCCTGGTCGCCGTGCCCGGCCCCCACTTGGACGTCCTGCGCGAGAGCCTCGACCCGGCCCCGGCCGGTGCGGAGATCGCCTGGACGGACATGGCGGAGCTGGGCCGTAATCCGGGCCGCATCCTGGCCGCCTTGCAGGACTTCGCCGACCGGCACGCGGGGCGGGCGTCCCGGATCGTCGGTGAGCCGATCTGGCCCGGCCGCTCCCGGGCGGAGGTGCTGGAGGCGACCCGTCACGAGGCCCTCATCAACACGGCCTTCGCGGGCCGGCCGGCCACCGTCCTGTGTCCGTACGACGTACGGGGGCTGCCGCCCTCGGTGGTGGCCGACGCCCGCCGCACGCACCCCACGGTGATCGAGAGCGGCCGGGTCCTGCTCAGCCCGAGTCACACCGACGCGCCGACGGTCTGCGCCGACTGCGATCGTCCGCTGCCCGAACACGACGGCTCGGTACTGCGGTTCGAGTACGCCCACGGAGGGCTGGCCGAGCTGCGCGAGTACGCCGCGGCCTGGGCCCGCAGCACTCCCCTCGCCCCGGCGCGGCGCGGCGATCTCGTGCTCGCCATCAGCGAAGCGGCGGCCAATTCCCTCTCCCACGGAGGCGGGAGGGGCACGCTCCGCCTGTGGACCGCCACCGGGAAGGGCGTCGTCGCCGAGATCCACGACGCCGGTCGCCTGGTCGACCCACTGGCGGGGCGCCGCCGCCCTTCCCTGACATCGGCCAACGGCGGACGCGGCCTGTGGATGATCCACCAGCTCTGCGATCTGGTCGAGGTGCGCGCCTCGGACGACGGGCTCACGTTGAGGCTCCACATGGCCACCCCCTGACACGAGCGGTCCCCTACACTGTCACGGCAACCAGAGACCAAAGGCGAAGACCGAAGACCAAAGACTGCAGATCCAAGAGCAGCGTCGAGGTGGGGGTGAGAGACCACAGTGGAGACCATCGGACCCGAGACCGGCGGTCCCGTGCGCACCGGTCTTCCCCTCGGAGGGCAGCGCCGTCGGCTCTCCCTGGCGGGTGTCCGCGGCCACGTGGCCAAGGGGCGCGACTTCACGCGCCACGCCCTGCGGGACTGGGGCTGGGACGGGACCGAGACCGCCGAGGACACCCTGCTCCTCGTGTCCGAGCTGCTGACCAACGCGTCACTGCACGCGGGCGGCTGCCTCGAACTCGTGCTCACGGGCGGCGACGTCCTGCGGGTCGAGGTGTTCGACGGCACGACGGTGCTGCCCCGCCGCCATCCGGCCCCGCAACGCGGTGTCCCGGGCGGCCACGGCCTGTACATCGTCGAGCGTCTGTCGGATCGCTGGGGTGCGCACACCCACCAGCACGGCAAGGCCGTCTGGGCCGAGATCGAGATTGCCCGACTGACCTCAGGCAGGCCCGCAGGGCGGTGAACCGTGCCCGCCCCGCTCACCCTCCCGTAGGCCCTCGCCCGGCGCCGGTGGCATCAGCGGCTACGACGCCCTGGGCGAGCAGGGCGTCACCGTGAAGCCGTCATCGGCGCTGGTCGCGCTCGCTTGTGCCCACGGGCCCGGCGTCGCCGGTTCCGGCGGCGGATGAAGGTCCCAACGGACCCGGACCCGGACCCGGACCCGGACCCGGACCCAGGATGATGCGCGGCAGGGCGTCCGGATGCTTCTCCGCGAGCCAGGCGATCAGCCGCTCACGTACGGCGCAACGCACCGTCCACAGGTCGTCGGCGTCCTTGGCCGTGACGACGGCGCGCACCACGATGGTGGAGGGCGTCGTCTCCGTGACGGCGAGGTCCCAGCCACGGCCGTCCCACTCCCGGCAGTCGTGCAGTATCTCGTGGACCTTCTCGCGCATCAGGTCGACGGGCGCACAGGGGTCGCAGTGGAGGAAGACGGTACCGGTCATCTGGACTCCGCCGCGGGACCAGTTCTCGAAGGGGCGCGTGGTGAAGTACGAGACCGGCATGGTGATCCGACGCTCGTCCCAGGTACGGACGGCGAGGAACGTGAGGGTGACCTCCTCCACCACTCCCCACTCGCCCGCCACCACGACCGTGTCGCCGATGCGCACCATGTCACCGAAGGCGATCTGGAAGCCCGCGAAGAGGTTTCCGAGGGTGGACTGGGCCGCGACACCGGCCACGATGCCGACGATCCCGGCGGAGGCGAGCAAGGACGTGCCGAGCGCGCGGAAGCTGGGGAACGTGAGGAGCATGGCCGCGGCCGCCACGACGGCCACGACGGCCGTCACGACCCTCATGATCAGGGTGACCTGGGTGCGGACCCGGCGCACCCGGGCCGGGTCACGGGTGCCCGTGGCGTAGCGGGCGTAGGCCGACTCGACGAGGGCGGAGGCCACGCCCACGATCAGCCAGGCGCCCGCGCCGATCAGGGCGAGCGTGAGGATCCGACCCGCGGCGGCTGCGTTGTCCTGCACCGGTCTCCATGCCGTCTGTTGCTGGGCCCCCCTGAGCAGCGCAGCGAGCAGCACGATCTGCTGGGCGGGGCGACAGCGGCGCAGCAGGTTCCACAGGGGTGTTTCGGGGTGGCGCGCGTCGGCCCGGCGGAGCAGCAGGTCGACGACCCATCCGGCCGCGACGGTGAGGAGGATCGAGCCTCCCAGGACGGTCAGCAAGCGAAGAGCGGTGCTCATGTCACCTCGGCGGAGGTAGGCGGCGTGGACCCTCACGCGCCTGCCCACCGGGAGGGAGCTGACACGGGGCCGACACAAGACCCGACTGCTCCGCCGACGGCCGGCGGTAGTTCCTCCATACAAGTGAATCCCTCGTCCGCCGCCGGTGCGGAAGCGCCGATGACACGCGAGGGGTCCCTCCTGCCCCTTCGGTCGGTGGTCCGTGCCCTCTGATGCTCCTATTGGCAGTCAAGGGCTGCTGAGAACCTGAGGGTGGCCCGGTCAGGTTTGGTTGGGGTGCAGGGCGACACTGTCCGATCCGACG